>JBDKIV010000240.1:0-97772 GCA_039796935.1 Actinomycetota bacterium
GCACGTACGTGTACTCGCCACGGGCATGCACGGTTCCCGGACGCGGTGCTCCACCGAACAGTTCGATGGTCCGGTCGTCGAGTGGGAGCACACCGTTGCTGCCGGCCTCGACCCACCAGAGCTCGATCAGCTCGCGGAGCTTCTCGGGGTGCTGATCGGCCAGGTCGTGGCATTCGCTGAAGTCGGCATCGAGGTGGAACAGTCCCCACTGATCGCTCTCGAAGGGCGCTCCCGGCTCGTGGTAGGTGGTCGCCTTCCAGCCGTCGGCCCAGATGCCGCGGTGGCCCATCTGCTCGAAGTACTGGACTCGCCGCGGCGTGGGTGCCGCAGGCTCGGCGAAGGTCGGCACGATGCTGCGCCCGTGGAGCGGCATCTGGTCGTGACCGCCGAACGTGTCGGGCAGGGGCGCACCGGTGATCTCGAGCAGGGTCGGTGTGATGTCGACGGCGTGGCAGAACTGCTGACGGATCTGGCCGCGAACGGCTTCGCCGATGCCGTTCGGCCAGTGGACGACGAGCGGGTCGCGGACGCCACCGCCGTACGTGTTCTGCTTGTACCAGCGCAACGGCGAGTTGCCCGCCTGTGCCCATCCCCACGGATAGTTGCTGTGCGAGTGCGGGCCACCGATGTCGTCGAGCCGGTCGGCGACGATCTGATCGATGTCTTCCCACATGCCGTTGAAGAAGCTGAACTCGTCCATGACGCCGAACGGTCCACCCTCGCGACTGGCCCCGTTGTCGCTCATCACCATCACGACGGTGTTGTCGAGCAGTCCGCGCTCGTCGAGGTAGTCGACGAGACGGCCGATCTGGTCGTCGGTGTGCTCGAGCATCGCTGCGAACGCCTCCTGCAGACGGCACGAGAAGGCGCGCTGGTTGTCGGTGAGGTCGTTCCAGCGCGGCACACCGGGGTTGAGCGGCGAGAGGGTCGTGCCGGGCGGAACGACCCCGAGTTCGAGTTGGCGTTCGAACCAGCGCTCGCGCCACACCTCGTAGCCCTCGTCGAACGCGCCGCGCCACCGATCGAGATACGACTGGGGCGCCTGGTGCGGCGCATGCATCGCACCGAAGGCGGTGTACAGGAAGAAGGGTCGATCGGGCAGCACCGACACGAGGTCGTTGATGTAGGCGATCGACTGGTCGACGATGTCCTCGCTGACGTGATAGCCCTCGTCGGGCCCGCGGGGCGGGTCGATGTGGGTGTTGTCGCGGGTGAGCTCGGGGAAGAACTGGTCGGTCTCACCCTGGAGGAACCCGTAGAACTTGTCGAAGCCCTTCTGCACGGGCCAGTTGGTGTGCGGTCCGGCAGCCGAACACTCCTCCATGGGCGCGAGATGCCACTTGCCGGTGGCGAAGGTGGCATACCCGTGCGCACGGAGGAGCTCGGCCAGCGTTGCGGCACGGGGGGTGATGCCGCCGCGCATGTGCGGGAAACCGGTGCTCCAGTTGGAGACACCGCGCATCCCGACGCTGTGGTGATTACGTCCGGTCAGCAGCGCTGCGCGTGTGGGCGAGCACAGCGCCGTGGTGTGGAACGAGGTGTAGCGCAGCCCGTTGGCAGCGAGACGGTCGACGTTGGGCGAACGCAGCGTCGACCCGTAGCTGCCGAAGTGGGCGAACCCGAGGTCGTCGAGGACGATCATGACGACGTTGGGCCCACCGATGCCCGCTGGCGGGTCGGGCCACCACGGGGTCGATTCGCGGTAGGTGCGGCCGATGTGGCCGGCGAACCCGGGCTCGTGGGCGCTCATGCCCAGCCCCCGGCGTAGGCCACGAACTGGCCGGTGGTGAACCGACTCGCCCCATCGATGAACGGCATGCAGAAATGCGCGAACTCGTCCATGGTGCCGAGTCGACCCATCGGTACCTGTCCCTCGATCTTGGCCCGTACCACGGGGTCGTCGGCACCCGTGGCGCGACGGAACTCGGGGAAGTCCATGTAGTTCGTCCCGACGGCGTTGACCTGCACCTGATGGCGGGCGACCTCGTCGGCGACGTTGCGCACGAGATGGCTCGCACCCGCCCGGGCAGCCGAATAGAGCGGCGCGCCGGGGGTGGGTCGCGCCCCGCTGGCGCTCGTGATGACGAGGACCTGACCCTCACCTCGCTCGACCATCGGGCCGACCATCGCCTTGAGGAAGTGGTACGGGGCGATCATGCATCCTTCGATGACCGAGCGGAAGTCGTCGACGGTCGAGCGCAGGAACCGTCCGGTGACGATCTGGCCCGACGCCATCGTCGCCGAGTCGACCCGACCGAACCGCTCGAGCGCCGCGTCGACGAGACGCTGCGACGACTGCGGGTCGTCGAGATTCCGGGTTCCCTCGACGGCCACGACCTCGACACCGTTCGAGCGCAGCTCGTCGACGAGGTCGGGCCGCGGGTCGCCGAGCACCAGCGCGTGGTCTCGGGCCGCAAGGAGGCGAGCGAGTGAGGGGCCGACGTAGAACCCGGCTCCGGCGACGACGGCAACTCTTCGATCCATGCGACGACCTTATGTAGTGACAGAATGCATGTCAATAGTATCGAGTGGGGAACCGTCGCACCGCCGCTGCAGTCCAACACGACCGTATGAACCGTTTCGCACTCGCCATCCCGGTCCTGTCCGCATCGCTGCTGCTCGTGGCCACAGGGTGCGGAGACGACACGGTCGAGCCCTCCGCCAGCGTCGCGCCGGCGTCGACCAACGCCCCCGCCCCCGGCGCACCACTCGAACCGCGGTCCTTCATCGCAACGGCGAGCACCGGCTTCACGATCGTCGAGGGTTCGCGGGTGATGCTCACCTTCGAAGACGGCCGGCTCAGCGTGAACGCGGGCTGCAACTCGATGAGCGGCATGTACGTGGTGGTCCAAGAGGCGCTGAGCGTCGAGCCGATGGCGATGACGGAGATGGCCTGCGAGCCGGCGTTGATGGAGCAGGACGCCCTGCTGGCGGAGTTCCTCACCAGCGGACCGGCCATCTCGATCACGGGCGACACGCTCACGCTCGGCGACGAGACCATGGGCATGACGTTGCTCGACCGCGAGGTCGCCGACCCCGATCGCCCCCTCGGTGGCACCGTGTGGACGGTCACGACCGTCATCGACGCCGACGCTGCGATGTCGGGCTGGGGCGAGGCGACGGCGAGCATCACGATCGAACTGGCCGGCGGCACGACCGATGGCACGATCGATGGCACGATCGACGGCACGGCACTGGTCGAGGCGGGCTGCAACCGGGGATCTGCCACCGTCGTCGTGACGTCCGACACCGTCACCTTCGGCCCTCTCGCCCTCACCAAGATGCTGTGCGACGGGCCGGCGATGGAACTCGAAACCGCCGTCGTCGCCACGCTCGCAGGCACCGTGACCTACACGATCGAAGCCGATCGACTGACCCTGACGAACGGAGAGTCAGGACTGATTCTTGCCAGCGGTGAATGATCGAATGCCGACACCAGGAATTCATGTCTAGGCTCGCCTGCGTGAGTTCGGTCGATGTCGCGCAAGACGAGTCCGGCGTCCCGTCCGGGGATGCGCACCCGGACGGCCGACGGGCGCGCCGCGACCGCAACCGCGAGGCCGTCGTCGACGCATACCTCGACCTCGTGAACGAGGGTCACCTCGAGCCCAGTGTGGCCGAGGTGGCCGAACGCTCGGGCGTGTCACACCGATCGGTGTTCCGGTACTTCTCCGACCGCGAGTCACTCGTCCAGGCCGGTATCCAGTGCCAGATCCGCCGGGTCGAGCCGTTGCTGGCCCTGCCCGTCACCGCCGACATGCCCCTCGACGAGCGCATCGCCGGGTTCGCCCGGCAGCGCGTCACGATGCTCGAGCGCATCAGCCCGGTGGCTCGTCTGACGCGTCTGCGGGTCAACCAGTCCGAGCAACTCGCAGCCATCGTCGACCAGGCGCGCACGTTCTTCCGCAACCAGGCGAAGCAGCTCTTCCAGCCCGAACTCGACGCGCTCGACGCCGACGCGGCGTCCGACGTGCTCGCCACCATCGACGTGCTCACCTCGTTCGAGACCTTCGACCTCCTCGCTCGGGCACAGCAGATGCCGCACGACCGCGTCGAGCGGATCTTCCGACGCTCGATCACGGCGGTCCTCGTCCGGTAGCGGGTCGCCGGACCGCCAGCTCGGCACCGTTTCTTGTCACACGACCTGACAATTGCTACGGTGCGAGGATGCGGATACTACGGACACCCGACGAGCGCTTCGACGACCTCCCCGACTTCCCCTTCGAGCCGCACTACGTCGAGATCGCCTCGACACCAGAACCCGGTGCACCGGCGCTGCGAGTCCACTATCTCGACGAAGGTCCGCGCACTGCCTCGCCCATCCTGCTCATGCACGGCGAACCCACGTGGGCCTACCTCTACCGGCACATGATCCCCATCCTCGTCGAAGCCGGGCACCGGGTGGTCGTGCCCGACCTGGTCGGCTTCGGGCGCAGCGACAAGCCGAGCGAACAGGCCGACTACACCTACGGTCGCCACGTCGCCTGGATGAGCGACCTGCTGTTCGGGCACCTCGACCTGAGCGACATCACGTTCTTCGGACAGGACTGGGGCGGCCTCGTCGGCCTTCGGCTCGTCGCCGAGGCACCCGAGCGCTACGCCCGTGTGTGCATCGGCAACACCGGTCTGCCCACCGGGGACGGGCGCCTCAGCGACGCCTTCCTCGCCTGGCAGCGCTACTCGAGGGAGTCGCCGACGTTCCACATCGGCACCATCATCAACGGCGGGTGCGCCACCTCGCTGTCACCCGACGAGATCGCTGCCTACGACGCCCCGTTCCCCGACGATTCGTACAAGGCCGGGGCGCGGATCTTCCCGTCCCTCGTCCCGACCGGCATCGACGACCCGGCACACACCGACAACGTGGCGGCCTGGGCCGTGCTCGAGCAGTTCACCAAGCCGTGGCTGTGCGCCTTCAGCGATGGCGACCCCGTCACCCGCGGTGGCGATGCCACCTTCATCCGTCGAGTACCCGGCGCCGCAGGCCAGCCGCACACCACCATCACCGGCGCCGCCCACTTCCTCCAAGAAGACGCCGGTCGCGAACTTGCCGGTGTCCTCGTCGACTTCATCGAGCGAACCCGCTGATGTACGCCAGCCTGCGCCACGAGATCCGCATCGCGCGGTCGGCGGACGACGTGTGGGCGCGAGTCGGTGACGCCGCCTCGTTGCACACCTGGTTCCCCGGGATCATCGCCTGCCAGGTCGACGGAACGACGCGGGTGATCACGCTCGGATCGGGCATGCCGCTGCCCGAGGAGATCCTCGTCTGCGACAACTCGCTGCGGCGCTTCCAGTACCGCATCACCGCCCCGCTGTTCGTGGAGCACCGTGGCACGATCGACGTGATCGATCTGGGCGACCAGTCGTCCCTGGTCGTCTACTCGACCGAGGCCGATCCGCGCACGATGGCGCTCGTCATCGCCGGCGGCACGGCCGAGGCACTGCGCGAACTCAAGCACCAACTCGAGACGACGGAGGCAGCCAGCTGATGGGCCGCAAGATCCTGTTCATCACCACCGATCAACAGCGCTACGACACGCTCACCTGTAACGGAAGTCAACTGTCGCGCACCCCGGTCATCGACGCCGTCGCCGCTGCAGGTGTCCGCTACGAGCGGGCCCACCCGCAGTCGGTGGTGTGCATGCCGTCGCGCAGCACCATGATCACGGGTCAGTACCCGAGCACGCACGGTGTCTGGATGAACGGTGTCGCCCTGCCCGAAGACGCCCCGTCGGTGGCCGAGGTGCTCAACCAGGCCGGATACCGAACGGCGATCATCGGCAAGCCGCACTTCGAGCCGTTCCTCGACCCGTTCGCGCGGTTCGCCGAGAACGGTTTCGCGCGTGCCGGAACCTTCGGGCCCCACCGCGGGTTCGAGCACTTCGAGTCGGCCACGCACGGTGCCGCCGGACCGCTGCACTATGCGCAGTGGCTCGCGAAACACCACCCCGAGGCCGCGGCCGGGTTCTACCCCGTCCTCGATCGTGGGCTCGAGGTGAACGCGCTGGGCGGTGGCGACACCGGAGCCCCACAGGTGTGGGACAACGCGATCCCTCGCGAGTGGTACCACACCGACTGGGTCGCCGACCGGACGATCTCGTGGCTCGACGGGATCGGCGCCGACGAGGACTGGTTCTGCTGGATGAGCTTCCCCGACCCGCACCATCCGTGGGATCCCCCGAAGTCCGAGATGCACCGGTTCGACTGGCGCGACGTACCCCTACCGGCCGGGTACCCGCAGACCGCCGGCGAACGCGAACGGATCCTCGACGCCAAGCCGCGGCACTGGCGCGCCTGGTACGACGGGCGCCTGGTGTCGAACTACGAGGCGCCCGCCCACTGGGCACCGGCGACGATGACCGCCGACCAGGTGCGAGAGGTCAACGCCCGCAACGCCGTCGAGTGTGAACTGATCGACGAGGCGATCGGACGCGTGCTCGCGTCGATCCGGGCGCGCGGGTGGGACGACGACGTCGACATCGTGTTCACCACCGACCACGGCGAGTTCCAGGGCGACTTCGGTCTGTTGTTCAAAGGGCCGTACCACGTCGATGCGCTGATGCGTCTGCCGCTCGTGTGGCGGCCCGCTCCGTCGTCGGGGACCACGCCGTCGACCGTCACCCGTCCGGTCGGGTTGGTCGACCTCGCACCCACCTTCTGCGCCATCGCCGGGCTGGCCGTCCCCGAGTGGATGGAGGGAAAGCCCCTGCCCACCGACGACGACGATGCCGACGCTCGCGGGTTCGAGCGCGTGCTCACCGAGTGGGACAGCAACCTGTTCGGGGTCGACGTGCACCTGCGGACCATCACCCGCGACCGGTGGGTCTGCACGACCTACCAGGCCGGCTATTCACACGACGGCACCGAGGGCGAGCTGTACGACCTGATCGAGGATCCGCTGCAGCAGGTCAACCTGTGGGACGACCCTGCCCATGCCGCCACCCGCAGCGACCTGGTGGCCGACCTGTGGGACCATCAGCCACCCATGCGTCAGCCGTTGCTACCCGTGGTGGCGCCGGTCTGAACCAACCCGCTGCACCAGCCACGCGGGCGTGCTGGCGCACTCAGCGCGGCGCGAACGTGGTGGACGTCGCCTGCCCTGCTCCCGTCAGCAGGTCCATGGGACTGCGCCCGCCGTCGACGTACCCGAGCGCGTAGGCGCCCACCTCGTAGCCGAGCAGGCGCTGGATGCGCTCGGGCATGGCGCGCACCTCGTCGAGGCTGTACGTGAGGTACTGGTTCTCTTCCTGGCGCAGCCACCCGAGCACGTAGTCGACGTTGACGCCGATGCGCGTGGTGTCGGTGGTGTTGGCCCCACCGCCGTGCACGGTGGAGCCGAGGTACATCACCACCGACCCACGGGCCATCTCGGCCGGGAGCGAGTCGTGTGGCTCGTAGCGCACGTCGTCGGGCGTGCGATGGCTGTCGGGTACCACCCTCGTGGCGCCATTGGCCTCGGTGAAATCGGTGAGCGCCCAGATGGTGCTCACCTCGACGTCGATGTCGCGGGGAAACGGGAAGAAGTCGAAACACCAGTGATCGCGGTGCAGCATCTGCGCCGGCGAATCCGGACCGATGGCGATCGACTGGGTGAGGTGCAACTGGAAGGTGGTCTTCTTCGGCCACAGGACCGCATCGGTCACGGCCAGCACGAACGGGTGCGCCACCATCTCTGCGCTGGCTGGAGCCTTGGTGAGCAGGCCTCCGGTCCGTCGGGTGCTGAGCCCCGAGAACGCGTCACCGCCGGGAGGGGTCGTCTCGATCGCCGGAGCGAGTTCGGCGGCGATCCGGTCGCAGGCCTCGGTTGCGAGCAACTCGTCGACGATGACCACGCCGTGACCGCGGAGCGCATCGGCCACCTCGTCGACGTCGGCCGTGGCGGGAAACCGGGGAATCGTGGTCATGGCCGTACCGTACCCGGGCCTCACGACCTGCGGAAGCGGTCGAGTTGCCGGCGATCCTTCTTGGTCGGCCGACCGGCAGCCCGGTCACGCTGGAACATCGGGGCCACGTACTCGCGCGGTGGCGGCGGTGGACTGTGGTCGATGAAGCACTCGGCTGCGATGGTCGCACCGACACGCTTCTCGATCACCTTGGCCACCTCGAGCACGCGCTGATGACCGTGTGGCCCGGTGAGCGTGGCGGTGACGCGGTCGCCGACCTTCACCCCCGTGGCAGGTTTGGCCGCCGTGGCGTTCACACGGACATGACCACCCTGGCAGGCATCGGTGGCGGCCGTTCGCGTGGGGTACACCCGGACGGCCCACAGCCACTTGTCGACACGGGTCGTCTCCACCGGCACAGCATGCCGCGTCCGGTGGTGCTGCGGCGGCTCGGTCGTCCCGCTCGTCCTCGTAGCCTGGTCCCGTGAGCGACTCTCCGCCCGATCGCTACGTCGAGGTCGATGCCGGCGACACGCTCTGGCGTTTCGACCGGACATTCCTCGGCTCGAACTGGACCTGCATCTGGGGCCGAGGGTGCCAGGGCATCCTCGCCGAACCGGCCGAGCACCTCGGCCACGGATGCTGCTCGCTCGGTGCCGAGCTCGACGGCCTCGACGAGGCGCGCACCGTCGCTGCCCTTGCGTCCACCATTGCGTCGACGGTGTTCCAGCACCACCGCGAGGCTCGTGACGGCGGCGTGTTCGCCGACGACGAGTGCACCAACACACGCGTGGTGGACGGTGCCTGCATCTTCCTCAACCGACCCGGGTTCGCGGGCGGACCCGGATGTGCGCTCCACCTCGCCGCCCTGGCGTCGGGCGAATCACCGATCGACTGGAAGCCCTCGGTGTGTTGGCAGCTGCCGGTGAAGGTCGACTGGGAGATGCGTGACGACGACGTGGAGGTGGCCACCGTCCGCGGCTGGGAGCGCCGCGACTGGGGCGAGGACGGCGACACGATGGCGTGGTGCTGCACCGAGCAACCCGAGGCGTACGTCGGCGAGCGACCCGTGATCGAGTCGCTCGCCGAGGAGTTGGCCGGCATCACCGGCGACGAGGTGTACGTGCAACTCCGTTCGCGCTGGGACCGTGGGGGTCCGCGTGGGAACGATGGCCGTCGAGACGGCCTCGCGGTGTGATCCCCACGAACGGCGCGCCGAGGTCAGAGGTCGTTCGCCGTCCAGAACCCGGGGATCGGACCCGCCGAGCGACCGTGCTCGGCGTAGCTCGACAGCCGCTCGCGACCAGCGCTCGAGTGCATGTCGATCACGTCGAAGATCACCTCGGCACCGGCCGCCCGTAGGGCAGTGTCACCGTCGCTCTGACGGCGTGGCAGATGGCTCGTCATCACCACGAGCGGCACATCACCACG
This sequence comes from Actinomycetota bacterium, assembly GCA_039796935.1. GTDB lineage: Bacteria > Actinomycetota > Acidimicrobiia > Acidimicrobiales > Ilumatobacteraceae > VFMC01. Next base: position 9,318 of record JBDKIV010000240.1, read on the forward strand.
GGCCCGCTGCACGGCACAGGCTCGACCGAGGCTCTTCCACACGACATCGGTCGATTGCAGCCCGCCGCGGTGGCTGGTGTGCTGGCCGGCGACATCGAAGAACCATTCGGCGCCGGTGGCATCGACCGCCACCAGGTCGACGACGACGCCGGTCCGGCGGATCCGACGGTCACGCCCCGTGATGGTGAACCCGACCTCCTCGAGCACCCGCTCGGCGAGTCGCGTTGCCGCGACGCCGTCGACGGATGCCGAGACCCGGTCCGGTCCGTCGCCGAGGGCCTCGGCGTCGACGGTCTCGGCCTCGAGGGCCTCGGCCACACGTCGTCGCGCCATGTCGACGTAGCTCGCGTCGAGGTCGTACCCCACGTACCGGCGACCGAGGCAGGCCGCCGCGACGAGCGACGAGCCGCTCCCCATGAACGGGTCGAGCACCAGGTCGTCGCGGAAGGTGTAGAGCCGGATCAGCTGTTCGGGGAGTTCGACCGGGAACGGCGCCGGATGCCCCACCCGCCGCGCGCTCTCGGGCGGGATCGACCACACGTCGAGCGTCAGGGCGAGGAAGTCCTCGGTGAGCACCGTGCTCTCGTGCGGCAGGCCGGCAGCTGCGCGCTGTTTGACGGACTGCGCGCGATCGAAACGTCCCTTGCTGGCGACGACGATCCGCTCGCTGATGTCGCGCAGCACGGGGTTGGCTGCGCTGCGGAACGAACCCCAGGCGCACGACCCGTTGGCACCCTCGCCCTTGCGCCAGATGAGCTCGCCTCGCAGCAGCAGACCGAGGTCGTGCTCGAGGATCCGGATGACGTCGGCCGACAGGCTCCGGTAGGGCTTGCGGCCGAGGTTGGCGACGTTGACGGCGATGCGCCCGCCGGGCTCGAGCTTGCGGACGCATTCGGCGAAGACGTCGGTGAGCATCTCGAGGTACTCGAGGTACGAAGACGGGATGCCGTCCCGCTCGAGCTCTTCTTCGTACTGCTTGCCGGCGAAGTACGGGGGCGAGGTGACCACGAGCGCCACCGAACCGTCGGCCACGCGATCCATGTGCCGGGCATCGCCGTGCACGAAGGGTTCTTCCACCGGCAGGGGAGGTGACACGGTCGCATCGTTCGACAGCTCGGGCGAACGGAACCGCCCGTAGAACGCCGACGAGTCGTGGCTCTCGCGGGTGCTGACGCCGAAGTTGGAGGTCGCTGTCTTGCGTCGGCCTGTCATCACCTCTCCTCGCGCGCCGCCCGACACTACAAGACGCCTGGGCGTGGGAGTTCGTACGTCGATGCATGCAGGCCCTGGTCGGGGCCGACGCGGAACGGGAGGGATTCGAACCCCCGGGCCTTGTGAGCCGGCCGCTTTCAAGGCGGCTGCATTTGTCCGCTCTGCCACCGTTCCGTCCGACACGCTACCGGCGAGCGAGGGGCGGCGACGACGGTCAGCCGGCGAGTGCCGACTTCACCGACGCAGCGATCTTCGCGCCGTCGGCGGTGCTTCCGGCACGCGCCCGCACGGCGCTCACCACACGGCCCATCGCCTTCATGCCGGTGGCACCATCGGCGGCGGCCGCAGCCACCTCCTCGGCCACGACCACGGCCAACTCGGCGTCGGACATGGCTGCCGGCAGGTACTGCTCGAGCACCGCCGCCTCGGCCCGGGCCCGCTCGACCCGATCCGGCCGTCCGGCGGCCTGGAAGGCGTCAGCGGTCTCGTGGTGCTTGCGCACTTCGACCGCCACCACGGCGAGCACCTGGTCGTCGCTGAGTTGTGCTGCCTCGTCACCGGCCGTCTCGGCCACGGCGATCGCCGACAGTGCCTGACGCAACGCCGACAGCGCCACCTCGTCCCGCGCCTTCATCGCTGTTTCGAGCGCCCCTCGGAGTTCGGCCTTCACACTCATCGTCCACCCTCCATGGTCCACACCTGGTGACGTAGCGACGTCATCCACTCGTCTGCTTCTCGCGACCGGGCATCGGCCTCTTCGCGTACCTCGTCGGCAGCGAAACCCGCCGCAGGGTACGACCCCAGGAACTTCACCCGTCCCTGCTTGGCGTGCAAGGCCTTCATGGCGTCGGCCAGCAACTCGTCGGTGATGTGCCCGTCGGCGTAGAGGATGAAGCAGTAGTTGCCCAATCCGGTGTTCTTGGTGGGCCGCGAGATGAGGTTGGACAGGTTGATCCGGCGAGCCGCGAACTCTTGGAGGATCGAGATGAGACTCCCGGGTTCGTCGGCTCGCTGGTACACGACCAGCGCCGTCCGGTCGTGCCCGGTGCGCGGTGGAACGCCCGCCTTCGCGACGACCACGAACCGGGTCTGGTTGCCGGGATGGTCGGCGATGTCGGTGGCCAACACCTCGAGTCCGTACCGCTCTCCGGCGACACGGGGGGCGACCGCGGCGGTACCCGGCCCGAGCTCTGCAGCCAGCCGTGCACCATCGGCCGTCGAATTGGCAGCTCGAACATCGGCCTGCGGCACGTGTTGGCGGAGATAGGCGTGACACTGCGCCGTCGCCACGGGGATCGACAGCACCACCGTCACGTCGCCGAGGCGGGTGCCCGGGTGGGCGACGAGGCAATGCTCGATGTCGAGCACGACCTCTCGCTGGATGAGCAGGTCGTGGTTGAACGCCAGTTCGTCCTGGGTGAGATTGACCGCACCTTCGATCGAGTTCTCGATGGCGACGAAGCCGAGATCGACTTCTCCGGCATCGACCGCGTCGAGCACGTCGGGCATCGTGCGATACGGCACCAACTCTGCCCGTGCGAGGTCGGGCTGTGACTTCAACGCCTGCTCGGTGAACGTGCCGAGCGGGCCGAGGAACCCGATCCGTGTCATGGGACCAAGGCTACGCGGCGGCGATCGGACGCGGACGAACGGTACCGGTCGGCTGGCGGCCACAATGTGGGGGTGGACGAAGCCCGACTGCGCCAACTGATCGACGATGTCCGAACGGGTTCGGTCGCGCCGGACGCGGCCGTGGCCGCATTGCGCCGCCTGCCCTTCGCCGACGTCGGCGATGCCCTCGTCGATCACCATCGCTCGCTCCGACAAGGCATGCCCGAGGCCGTGTACGGCCCCGGCAAGTCGCCCGAGCAGTGCGTCCGGATCGTCGGTGAGCTGTTGACCAACGGTTCGGGGCCGGTGCTGCTCACCCGGGCCACCGCCGACGTGCGCGACGCCGTGGTCGACGCACATCCAGCTGCCCATGCCACGGCCACCGGCTCGACCACCTGCCTCACGTGGCGTGTGCCCGACCCGTGGCGGCCACAGCGGGTGCTGGCCATCAGCGCAGGCACGGCCGACGTGCCCGTGCTCGACGAAGCGGTCGTGACGCTGCGCGCCTACGGGTTCGATCCCGAGCGGATCACCGACGTGGGTGTGGCGGGACTGCACCGGTTGCTGGCCCACCTCGACCAGGTGACCGCCGCCGACGCGATCGTGGTGGCTGCCGGGATGGAGGGCGCGCTCGCCAGCGTGATCGGCGGGCTCTCGGCGGCTCCGGTCGTCGCGGTGCCCACCAGCGTCGGCTACGGCGCAGGACTCGACGGCGTCACCGCACTGCTGGCCATGCACGCATCGTGCGCGAGCGGGGTCACCGTGGTCGGTATCGACAACGGGTTCGGGGCGGCCTGCGCCATCGCACGCATCTTCTCGACGGTGACGCCGTGACGACCACCACCGCCTGGTTCAACTGTTTCGCCGGGACGGCCGGTGACATGACCATGGGGGCGCTGATCGATGCCGGCGCCGATCCGGTCGCCGTGATGGAGATCGTGTCGTGCCTCGATGTCGGTGGGTTCGCGCTGACCTTCGAGCCGGTGCTGCGGTGCGGCATCGCCAGCACGTACGCCGTCGTGGTCACCGACGCACACGGTCACGAGGGCCCCCGCGACGACCCCGCCGAGGCACACCGGCACGAGCACGGGCACGACCACGACCACGAGCACGGGCACGAGCAGCACGGCCATCGTCCGTACCGCGAGATCCGCGACCTGCTCGACGCAGCACCACTGCCTCCTCGGGTCCGTGACCGCGCCCAGCGAACCTTCCGCGCGCTCGCCGAAGCAGAGGCCCGGATGCACCGGACGTCGCCCGACGAGGTCGGATTCCACGAGGTCGGTGCGCTCGACGCGATCGTCGACATCGTCGGAACCTGCGCGGCGCTCGAGGTGCTCGAGGTCGATCACATCGTGTGCAGCCCGATCACCCTCGGCCACGGCCAGGTCAGGGCGGCCCACGGGTCACTGCCCAACCCGGCACCGGCGACCCTCGAACTCCTCGCCATGCGCGGCGCCCCGAGCCGGGGCATCGACGACCGGCGCGAGTTGGCGACACCGACCGGCGTCGCGCTCATGACCGCCCTGGCCGACGACTTCGGGCCGATGCCCGCGCTGGGTGTCCGCTCGGTCGGGTACGGCGCCGGCACTCGCGACATCGAGGGACGGCCCAACGTGGTGCAGGTGGTCATCGGCGACTCGCTCGACTCGACCCCCGGGCCCGGCCAGGCCGTCGCGCTCCTCGAGTGCAACGTCGACGACGTCACCGGTGAGGTGATCGCCCACACGATCGGGGCGCTGCTGGCCGCCGGTGCGCACGACGCGTGGGCGACGCCGATCGTCATGAAGAAGGGCCGGCCGGCGCACACGGTGCACGCGCTCTGCGACCCGGCGTCGATCGACCGAGTTCGACAGGTGATGGTCGACGAGACGGGAACGCTCGGCGTGCGCGGTTCGACGATGCAGCGGTGGCCGCAGCAGCGCGAGCACGACACGGTCGAACTCGACGGTCACCTGGTGCGGGTGAAGCGCTCCGCCGGCCGCGTCAAGGTCGAACACGACGATGCGGTCGTGGCCGCAGCGGCCCTCGGCCGCCCGCTGCGCGTGGTGATCGAGCAGGTCGTCAGCCGGGCGTCACGTCAGCTGCCCAACGCATCGGCGACGAACGCCTCGATGCCGGCCTGACCCAACTCTCCCGACGACCGGGCGAGCACCGTGCCGTCGGTGCCGATGATCACGCTGAACGGGAACCCCGACACGCCCATCGCCGTCGCCGCGTCGACCGCCTGACTGTCGGCGAGCACGGGCCAGTCCCAGCCCTTGTCGACGATCCACTCCGACGGCGGATAGTTGGGCCGATCGGCCGACACGGCAGTCGTCACGCCGATGACCTGCAGGCCCTCGGGCACTGCCCCGCTCGCCTGCCACTTCAAGAGCTCGGGTACTTCTCGGTTGCAGTGTTCGCACCAGTGGGCGAGGAAGACCAGCATGACCGGACCCTTCGAGGGGTCGATCTCGACCGGGGTGCCGTCGAAGGTGTACCCCGACAACCCCGGTGCCGGTGTCCCGACGGCAGGATCGGCTGCCGGGTCCTCGAGCGGGGGCAGCGGCGAACCCGTCACGGTGATCGGCCAGGTCTCTGCCACCGTCCCGGACGGCACGGACCCATCGGCGGGAACGCTCCCCTCGGTCACCTCGTCGTCACCGCCGGCACCGACGATGGCGACCAACCCGGCGATCGCCACGACGGCGGCGACACCGACCGCGATCCAGAGTCCCGTGCGCTTGGGGGCCGGTGACGATGCCTGGCGCCCGCTCGGACGCGGCTTAGCGGTGTTCTTGCCCATGGGGGTCCTCCTCGTGGGGAAGTAGCAGCAGGGCGAGCACCGTCAGGAAACCCGCACCTGCCATGAACGACAGGGTGACGAAACCGAACTCACGGAAGTACGGCGAACTGCACGGGGCGAACAGATCGCACGAACCCGTCTCGATGCCGGGGAACCATTCGACGAGATAGTGGTACACCGACACGGCCGTGCCGACCGCTGCGAGCGGAACGGCGTACCAGCGGACACCTCGGTCACGACGGATCGCCCCGACGAGCAGCACCAGCGCCAGCGAGAACATGGCGATCCGCTGGTACCAGCAGAGCTTGCAGGGGATGAAGTTCTGGACCTCGCTGAAGTAGAGGCTGCCGGCCGTCGACACAGCCGCCACGGCGAAGGCCATCCAGCGCGACGACGGGCCGATCTGGTTGAGCAGCGACCGGCCCGACGGCACGAGCCGAAGGACCACCATCACCACACTGCCGGCCAACGCCAGCAGCGCCAGCAACGAAAAGAACCGCTGAGCCGCCGACAGGGACATCGCCCTCATTCTGCCCGGTGTTTCACCCGTTGGGGCTTCGCTCGAGCAAGAGCGCTGGCATGATGCTCGTGTGATTCCTGTCATCGTCGATGCGGCGTTCGTGGCCGCGCACCCGGATGCGGTGCTCGCCGACGTGCGCTGGTACCTCGACGGCCGCGACGGCCGCGCTGCGTACGAGCAGGCCCACCTGCCCGGCGCGGTGTGGATCGACCTCGACCGCGATCTGGCCGGTCACGGGTTCCCTGCCACGCAGGGTCGGCACCCGCTTCCATCGCCCGACGATTTCGCGCGCTCGATGGGGGCGGTCGGCATCGGTGACGACAGCACCGTCATCGTGTACGACGACACCGGGGGCATGACCGCCGGACGCCTGGTGGTGATGCTGCGAGTCGTGGGGGTCGCCGCAGCAGCCCTCGACGGAGGGTTGGCGGGATGGACGGGCCAGGTCGAGCAGGGCTGGGTCACGCCCGTCCGGCGGGCGTTCACCGCTCGGCCCTGGCCCTCCGAGCGCTTCGCGACGGCCGACGAGACCGGGATCGCTGCAGCAGCGGGCCGCCCGGTGCTCGATGCCCGCAGTGCCGAACGATTCCGGGGCGAGACGACGGTGGTCGACCCTCGGCCCGGGCACATCCCGGGCGCACGGAGCGCCCCGTGGAACGCGGTGCTCGACGAGCACGGCAGGTTCCGCCCACCGGCCGAGCTCCGCCGGTACTTCGCATCGCTCGGGGCGACCGGCGGCGACGTCATCGCCTCGTGCGGGTCGGGGGTCAGTGCGTGCATGAACGTGATGGCGATGGAGCATGCCGGCCTCACCCCGGCGCGGTTGTTCACGGCGAGTTGGTCGGGATGGTCGGCCGATCCCGACCGGCCGGCGGAGTGCGGTGCATGACCGACACGTCGACCGGGATCGCCGCTGTCCGCGCGCTGCGGGCACGACGTCAACGCAACCGCCTGGGCGACATGGAGTGGTTCGACGCCGCCTATCGCGTGTACGTGGTCGGTCTGTTCGGCCTGATCGCCCTCGGTTGGCTGAGCGACCTGGTCGGTGACGCCGAACTCTCGGCGGCCGCGGCGGCCGACGTGACACGGCGCGGACCGGCGGTACTCGGGCTCGTGGCCGTCGCTGCGCTGGCGGCGGGCCTTCGTGGCGGTAGCCAGGGCGGCCCGCTCGCCCTCGAGGCGGCCGACGTGGTCCACGTGATGACAGCACCGGTACCGAGGCGCGCCGTGCTCGTGCGACCTGCGTACCAGCGGGCGCGCAGCGCCGCATTCGCGGGCGGTGTCGTGGCCGCGGCGCTCGCTCAGCTCGCAGGCCGGCGCCTACCCGGCTCGGCGGTCGCCTGGTTCTTCGGTGGATTGCTCTTCGGCGGGGTGATCGGGCTGCTGTGGGTGGCCGGAGCGTTGATCGCTCACGAACGACGGATCCCCCAGACGACGAGCACCGTCGTCGGGCTGGCCCTCCTGGCCTGGCAGGCGGCAGCTGCCGCGACCGGCACCATCGGACCGGCCGACACGATCGGCAGCATCGGGCTGTGGGGGTGGCGGCAGGAGCCTGCCGACGCCATCGGCCTGCTCGTGGTGGTGGCCCTCGTGGCAGTGGGGTTCGGCGGCATCGAGCGACTCTCGGTCGACGCGCTCGCACGACGGAGCAGTCTCGTCGCACAACTTCGCTTCGCCGTCACGATGCAGGACCTGCGCACCGTCATCCTGCTCCGCCGTCAGTTGTCGCACGAGCACACCCGAAGCACGCCCTGGGTCGAACTACCGATGCGCACCGACGGGCGGGCGGTGTGGCGTCGTGGTTGGCACAGCCTGTTGCGGATGCCGAGCGGACGACTGCTCCGCATGAGCGCATGCGCCGGTGCTGCCGGGGCGTGCCATGTCGCCGTGCTGCACGACATCACCCCGGCACTGTTCGGCACGATGATCGTCAGCTTCGTGCTCGGCCTCGAGGTACTGGAGCCCCTCTCGCAAGAGGTCGACCAGCCCGACCGCACCGCCGGTTTCCCGATCGAGCGCGGGCACCTGATGCTCCGTCACCTGGCGGCGCCGGCCGTGGCACTCGTCCCGTTCGCATGCCTCGCCGGCGTGGCTGCGGTGACGATCGATGCGCTCGCCACCGATGCCGAACGGATCGGCCCGGCGGTGGCCACGGCAGCGGTGCTCGCACTGCCGACGCTGCTGGCGGGTGCAGCAGGTGCGGTGGTCAGCATCGTCCGCGACGCACCTGACCCGACGCCGAGCGGCCGCCAGGACACGTTCATGCCACCCGAGATGACAGGCTTCACGACCGTGCTCAAGACAGCGCTGCCGCTCCTCGTCCCGCTGCTGGCCGCACTGGCGATCCTGCCTGTCCGCGCGGCGTTGCCGGACGGGTCCGACGCGGTGCTGGCGGCTGCGACCCGCATGGCGCTCGGATTGTTCCTCGCCACGGCCGCCGTCGCTGCATGGGTCCGTCACCGCGACCGCGTGTGGCACAAGATCCGAGCCTTCATGGACGAAGGTCGCACCGTCACCGCCCAGCAACGAGCAGCCCGATCATCATGAGCACCGACACCACACCAGCACGTCGACCCGCCCTGCAGACCCGCGGTCTCACCAAGTCGTACGGGGCTGCGCACGAACGCGCCGCCCTCGCGCCGCTCGACCTGAGCATCGAGCAGGGTCAACTGGTGGCGCTCGTCGGGCACAACGGCAGTGGCAAGACCACGTTGCTGCGCATGGCGGCCGGATTGCTCGACCCGAGCGGCGGATCGGTCGAGATCGACGGGTCGCCCCGCGGGTCGATCCCGGCCCGAGCCGCCCTGGCCTACCTGTCGGACCACCCCACGTTCTACGACGACCTGTCGCTGCTCGAACACCTCGAGTTCGTGGCCCGGATGCACGGGGTCACCGAGTGGCACGAACGAGCGGTCGAGTTGACGACCCGGCTGGGCATCGAGGAGCGGCTCGACAAGCTGCCCAACACCTTCAGCCGCGGCCTTCGACAGAAGGCCGCGATCTCGCTCGGATTCATCCGGCCGTTCTCGCTGCTGATCGTCGACGAGCCGTTCGTCGGGCTCGACTCGGCCGGCAAGTCGACGCTGTTGGACCTCTTCGACGAGGCCCACCGCAGCGGGGCCACCGTCGTGGTGGCCACGCACGAGCTGGGATTCGTGAGTCGCGCCGATCGCCTGATCGCACTGGCCGACGGAGAGCTCCGCTACGACGGTCCGCCGGGCGAGACCGACGTCCAACAACTCGTCTTCCACACCTGACTCGTACGTCGTCACGCCCGCGACGACTCGCAACGATCGAGTCGGTGGTGGTGACGCCTGCCCGCCGAGGTGGGGCCCACCGGTAGGCCTGCGAGCAGTAGCATCGCCGCATGCAGGAGTTCACGACCGTCAGCTCGTCGACCTACGAACCAGCAGCGCTCGCCGCTCGGCTCACCGAGAAGTCAGCCGAGGGATGGCAGGTGCTCAGCATCGTCCCGACCGGGGGTGACATCACCGCATTCCTCGTTCGTGAAGCCGCCGCCGCCGCCGCGAGCGACGCGAGCGCAGCCGTGACGGCAACGGCGGCCGACCCCGCGCCAGCCGCCGCGGTGGCGGCGGCAGCGGCAGCAGCGACCGAGCCGGCCGGGTGGGCAGTCGCCCCGGTCTCGACCAGCACGCAGGACACCGGCTACACCGCGTCGGCCACCGCAGCGGTGTCGACACCGGCCACCGTGGCACCTGCCGCATCCACGCCGGCTGCCGCGACCCCCAGCGTTCCGGCCGGCTGGTACGCCGATCCCTCGGGCCGCTACGAGCTGCGCTACTGGGACGGCACCGAATGGACCGAGCACGTGTCACGCGCCGGTCAGCAGTACACCGACCCGCCCGTGCGCTGATCGTCGCGCCGCCCCCCATGCGCGCCACCTCGATCGGCCACGCCGGCATCCTCGTCGAGACACGGTACGGATCGATCGTCTGCGACCCGTGGTTCGACCCGGCCTTCTTCGGGTCGTGGTTCGTGTTCCCTCGCAACGATCGCCTCTCGCCGGAGTTGATGGCCCGGATCGAGCAGCCCGACTACCTGTACATCAGCCACATCCACGGGGACCATCTCGACGAGACGTGGCTGCCGCATCACATCAGTCGCGACACGACGGTGCTCCTGCCCGGCTACCCGACCCGAGAGCTCGAGCGGCGCCTTCGCGAGATGGGCTTCACCAGGTTCGTGCGAACCACGGACGGGACCGAGGTGACGCTCTCGGGCGAACTCCGGATCGCCATCCATGTCGAGGTCAGCATCACCGACGGCCCGGGCGGCGACTCGGCCCTCGTCGTCAGTGACGGGACGTCGCGGCTCGTCAATCAGAACGACTGCAGGACCAGCAACCTCGATGCGCTCCGGGCCCACGGCCCCGTCGACCTCCACTGGATCCAGTACAGCGGGGCGATCTGGTACCCGATGGTCTACGACGAGCCGCCCGAACGGATGCGCGAGTTGGTCGATGCCAAGGTCGACAGTCAACTGACTCGGGCGATGCGATACGTGGAGGCCGTCGACGCGCGTGCGGTCGTACCGTCAGCCGGCCCGCCGGCGTTCCTCGATCCGGACCTGTTCGGCCTCAACATCATCGACGGGGACGAGCTGAGCATCTTCCCCGATCAGCGCGTGTTCATGGACCTCCTCGCCAGGCACGGTCGCCACGGTGTGCTCGCCATTCCGGGGACGGCCATCGACATCGAGCCGGACGGCTTCCGCGTGCATCACCCGATTCCGGACGCCGACGTCGACGCCATCTTCGACGACAAGCGCACCTACCTCGAGCGGTACCAGGCCGACTACCTGCCGTGGCTCGATGCCATGAAGGCGGGCTGGACGCAGCGCACCCCCGACCTGCTCGAGACCGTCAAGGCCTGGTGGGAACCACTGCTCGCCATGGCACCCACGCTGCGCGCCGGGGTGGGGGGCAACGTCGTGTTGCGCGCCGTCACGGTCGACCCGGCACGGCCGTCGTCGAGCGACGGCGACAGCGACGGCGACGGCGACAGCGACAGCGACAGCGACAGCCTCGACATCCTCATCGACTTCGCGTCGGCAACGGTCACCCGGCACCGGGGCGAGCCCTACGATTTTCGGTTCGTCGTCCAGCGAGAGCTCGTCGAGACCGTCGTCGCGCAACGAGCCGTCGACTGGAGCAACTCGCTGTTCCTGTCGGCCCGGTTCCGCGCCTGGCGGGCCGGCCCCTACAACGAGTACGTCTACAACTTCTTCAAGTCGCTGTCGGTCGAACGCATGCGCCGCACCGAGGCAGAGGCCCTGCGCAAGCTCGACCCGGATCGCTCCGGTCTCGCAGGCCAGGAGATCCGCATCGGCGACTACGTGTGCGAGCGACTGTGCCCGCATCGGCAGGCCGACCTGACGGTGTTCGGCGAGATCGACGGCGATCACCTCGTCTGCACGCTGCACGGCTGGAGGTTCGACCTCGGCACCGGTGAGTGCCTCAACGCCACCAACCGGAAGTTGCGGATCAGACCCGCGTGAGGCGGTAGCCGAACTCGTAGGTACCCGCCGTCAGCCGATACTGCTCGAGCACGTCGGGGCCGCAGCTGGCGGTGCCGAGGCCTCGATGGGCCACATCGAGATGGACGACGACGTCGTTGCGTGGGCGAAGCTCGGTCTCGGTCGTGGCGTCCGTCAGGTCGGCGGCACGGAACCGACTCGCCGACACGTGCAGCGCCATGGGGGCGAGCACGTCGATCCGCAGCCGTTCGCCCCGCACCGGGTCGATCAGCTCGAACCATCGGCAGTCGGTCCGCAGCCCGAACTCCTGGGGCACGAGATACGGCGGATCGTCGAGACCACCGGTCCAGATGCCGAGCATGGCCGATGCGTTGCGGTCCGGGTAGTTCTCGTGCGGACCACGACCGAACCAACGAAGCTGGTCGAACCGTGACTCGACGCCCAGGGTGACGCCGATGCGAGGCAGATCGGCCAGGTGCTCGGGAACGACGACCCGATGGTGGTACACCACCGACCGCCCGTCGTCACGACGGGTCATGACGTGCTCGACCAGGTCGTCCGCAGCCAGCCGGTCGACGCCGGCGTCCTGCCACCGCACGAGCGCGCCACCGCCCACGCCGATCCGTCGTGACAGGTCGGGCATGAGCTTGAACCCGTCGTTGTCGACCGGAGCGCGCCACAGCGCCAGCGAGACCGGTGCCGTCATGACCTGATCGACGTCACCGGACCCTGACGCCCCGGACCCTGACGCCCCGGACCCTGACGCGCCGGATGCCGTTCGCGACCGCGCCGGGCGACCTCGACGAGTGGGCACGAGATCGACCTGGTCCCACGCCACCAGGTGACCCGCCGGCGCGTACCAGCAGCCGCGACGCAGGGACCAGCGCACCGACAGGTGCAGCTCGTCGCCGTCGACGTCGGCGGTGTCGCACGGCACGGGGACCTCGACCGTTCCGTGCGGCGCGACCGTAGGCAGGTCGAGTCGACCCGACCGGACGACGACCCCATCGGCCAGCAACTCCCAGGTGGCGCGGTACGGGTCGAGGCCGGTGAACCACTGGCGGTTCGTGACCCGCAGCATCGGGGCCCGGCGCCGGCCGCCGGATCGGCCGGGCGCGGCGGTGACCAGCTCGACCGTGACCGGCCGGTACACCCAGGCCACCTCTCGCATCGCCGGATGCGGCTCGAGGTCTGCCGACACCAGACCGTCGGCGACGAAGTTGCCGTCGTTCGGCGAATCGCCGAACTGGCCGCCGTATGCCAGCCGGGTCGTCCCGTCGGGCAGCGTCTGGCGCAGCCCGTGGTCCTTCCACTCCCAGATGAAGCCACCCTGGAGGCCCGGTGTCGAGGTGATCACCTTCCAGTAGTCGGCCAGTGAACCGTTGGAGTTGCCCATCGCGTGGCTGTACTCGCACATCACCAGCGGCCGATGACCGAGGCCGGATTTCCCGTACCACTCGATCGCTTCGATCGGTGGGTACATCGGGCACACCAGGTCGCTCGCGTTCGTGCCGCCGTCGATCCATCCGGCGTGGAACGGCGCCCCCTCGTAGTGCAGCGGTCGGCTCGGATCGGTGCGGCGGATCCACCCGGCGAGCGCGTCGTGATGTGCGCCGTACCCACTCTCGTTGCCGAGGCTCCACAGGATGATCGACGGGTGGTTGCGGTCGCGTTGCACCATCCGCGACCCTCGCGACAGCCAGGTCGCTGCATACCTCGGGTCGTCGCACAGACTGGTGTTGTAGGCGTGACTCTCGATGTTCGCCTCGTCGACGACGTACATGCCGAGCTCGTCGCACAGGTCGTAGAACGTCGAGTCGTTCGGATAGTGCGATGTCCGCACGGCGGTGATGTTGTGGCGACGCATCTGCTCGAGGTCGGCGCGAAGGTCGTCCGGCGTCACCGCCTTTCCTCGGTCCGGATGGTGGTCGTGCCGGTTGACGCCGAACACCCAGATCGGCTGACCGTTGACCAGCAACTGCCGGTCACGCACCTCGACGTGGCGGAAGCCGACGAGCTGCTCTGCCGTGTCGGTCACCGATCCGTCGGGGGCCACGAGCTCTGCGCGAACCCGGTACCGCGTGGGCGACTCGGCGCTCCACGGCTCGATCGAGGCGAACTCGTACGCGACGTCCACGTGATGGCCCGTGAACAGGTAGGGCGATGCGTGCCGGTGTGGGACCTTCGTCGTGACCGAGCGAGCCAACCGGCGCCCGCCCATCGTCTCGGCGCTGACACGAACCTGCCACCCCCGGCCCGGTCCGTCCGCTCCGTCGAATGCCACCACGGCCCGCACACCGAGCACACCGGCCCCGTCCTCGAGACGCAGGTCGGCCGAGCACTGCAGGTCGGACAGGTGCACGTGCGGGAGGGATTCGATCCACACGCTGCGGTGCAGGCCGGCCATCCACCACTGATCCTGATCCTCGACGTAGCTCTGGGCGCTGTAGCGGACCACCACGATCGTGAGGTCGTTGCGCCCGGTGCGCAGCGAGGGGGTGAGGTCGTACTCGGACGGCAGGCGACTGTCGGTCCCGTACCCGATGAACTCGTCGTTCAGGTACACGGCATGGACGCTCTCTGCTCCGCCCACGTGCAACACCGTCCGACGCTGCTTCCAACCGGCGGGCAAGCGGAACGACCGCCGGTACACGCCGGTCGGGTTGTGCTCGGGCAGTGCGGGCGGCGGCCCGGCGAAGGGCATCTGCACGTTCGTGTAGTGCGGCAGGTCGCCTGTGTCCTGCATCGTCCAGTTGCCCGGCACCGTCAACCGTCGGCCCGTCGTCGGAGTCGGCCCGACGACGGCCTCGACCGGCACGGCGTCGGGCGATCCGAAGAGTTCGACATACCAGTCACCGTCGAGCAGCAGTCGCTGGTCGGCACCACGGCCGAGGGGTACGTGCTGCGGTCGACGGCCGATGGCAACCGTGCCCGGGTCGGCCCAAGGGCGGAGCGGACCGATGACCGGCAACATGAGGGTCGGCCGTCAGGCGGGCACGGGCGATTCGCCGTGCACCCACACCACGCTACGCATGGGCATCAGGTCGAGCGCCCAGATCATGTCCATGGCCGGCACGCTCACGCGCACGCAACCGTGCGATGCCGGGTAGTTGGGGATGCTGTTCGACCCGTGGACAGCGACACCGCCGCGGAAGTACTTCGGTCGGTAGATCTCGCCCAGATCGCCCTCCCACCAGCCTTCGGGGCGCTCACGATCGACCTTCCACAGACCGCTCGGGGTGAGCGACACACCTCGCTGGATCTCGCCGGGCGTGTTCTGATCCTCTTCTTCGTACGGGAGACCGTTGCCGGTCGAGGTGTTGAGCACCATGACGGTCTTGCCGGCACGGATGACGAACAGCAACTGCTTGGTCTTGTCGACCTCGATGAGATCACCCGTGTCCGCGGTTCCGCGTGCCCGCTCGGGGAACACCGCCAGGTAGGCGGCGGTGTCGGGGTCGACCTCGCCCGACGCCCGCAGACCGAGGTACTTCTGGAACGCCATCACTGCCTGACGCGTGGTCAACCCGTACTTGCCGTCGACACCGCCGTGCCAGAAACCCAGGTCGAGCAACCGTTGCTGGACGGCCTTGGTCGCCTCGCCGCTGCGCGAACCCACCGGGTCGATCGCGTACGCCGCCGGGCCGATGATCTCGACGTTCGGGGCGAGCGTCGTCGTCGGCGCGGGTGGCGCCGTCGTCGTGGTGGTGGTGGTCTCGGCGGTGGTCGTCGTCGCCTCGGTGGTCGTCGTCTCGTCGAGGGTCGTGACCGGAGCTTCGGTCGTGGTCGGCGCGGCCGTCGTGGTCGGGGCGACCGTCGTGTCGGCTGTCGAGGGCGGCAGCGGCGAGACCGGGACCGTTGCCGGCACCGCGGCCTCGGCCGTCGGACCGACCTCGGTCGAGCACGACGAGACGAACGCCACCGTCAACGGCAGCGCGATCAGCGGGGCGACGCGAATGGCCCGGCGAGGGAATCGGGGATTTCGCAACGACATGAGGCCACAAGAGTACAACCGCAATTCCGAGCTCACATGGCAGGCAGCTCGAACCAGATCGTCAGCGAGTACTTCACGCCGCTGACCAGGCGGTTCGTCCGATGCGGATGCGTGACCAGCGACGGCCAGGCCAGGAGCGACCCGACGGGGAACGACTCGTTGGTCACCGCCTGACGTGGAAACTCGAGCACGCCACCGCGGTAGTCGTCGTTCAGCTTCACCGATGCAGACACCTGGGCCACGTCGTGGTGGATGCGCAGCTCTTCCTGCTCGCCCAACGCGTACTTGATGACGAACACGTCACGAAGGCCGTAGTAGTCGATGTAGGGCCAGACGGTGCGAAGGCGCGGCCAGATCCGGAGGCCGAGATCGTCCTGCACCGCCTCGAACAGTCGGGGGCTGATCACCGCGAGCGACACCTCGTGACCGGGCACCGGGTCGTCCTCGTGCGGCTCGAAGGCACCGACGGCTTCGGCGGCACGGATGATCGTGCGACAGAAGGTGGGTGTCCAGAACGGTGTGAGATAGATCTCGTCGCCGACCCGACCGAGGGTGTCGTCAGAGTCGTCGGCGGCGCCGCGGTAGCCGAGGATCTGCTGCAGTTCGTCGGGCTGGTCGATGTCGGGATCCACGGTGCCATCGTGGCAGACGCGACCCGTCAACCCGTTGCCGCCTCCGTCGACCCGGAGTCGCCCGGGGCCAGGTCCGTTCCGGCCACCCAGGGGGTTCGCGGAACCCGCGACCACGAGAACCGCTCGACCAGATCGGCTGCCGTCACGGCCTCGTCGCGGTCGCACAGCCCGAGGCTCGACCCGAGCAGCGACCGGACGGCGTCGACGGGACCGGCGTCGGCCAGCGTGACCGCACCGTGTCGCTTCGCGAGTCGCTCGCCGTCTGCTCCGACGGCCAGCGGCAGATGGGCGTACACCGGCGTGCTCAATCCGAGCAGCCGCTGCAGGTGCATCTGGCGTGGCGTCGACGACAGCAGGTCGTCGCCGCGCACCACCTCGGTGACTCCCTGGAGGTGATCGTCCACCACCACGGCGAGGTTGTAGGCGGGCACACCGTCGTTGCGCTGCACGACCACATCGTCGACGGCACCCTCGACACGCCCGGCGACGATGTCGTCGAACTCCATGCGTTGGCCGGCGGTACGTAACCGCAGTGCCGCGCGGCGGCCCTCACGCTCGAGTTGGCGACGGCGCTGCTCGCTCAACAGCCGGCACGTGCCCGGATACGCCCCGTCGGCCATCGACCAACCGTGCGGCGCCGACGCCGCCTCGCGGATCTCGCGCCGTGTGCAATAGCACGGATAGACGAGACCGTCGGCCGACAGTCGCGCGATGGCGTCGCGGTACAGGCCGAACCGCTCCGACTGGCGTACCACCACCCCGTCATGATCGACACCCAGCGCAGCCAGGTCGGCCAACTGCTGAACCTCGTGCCGCCTCGAGCTCGTGACCGGGTCGAGGTCCTCCATGCGCACGATGAACTCGCCGTGTTGCACCCGTGTCGACAACCACGCCACCAGCGCCGTGCGGAGGTTGCCGAGGTGGAGCCGACCCGTCGGGGAGGGGGCGAACCGACCATGCATGAACCCCAGTGTGGCCGTCGCGAAATTGTTGCTCAACCTCGGGCCGTTCCGCGCCGAAGACGTTGACCGTGACGACAGGTCGGGACAGCGGTACGGACAGCGGTACAGACAGGCAAGCCCCGCGTCGCTTCGGGTCGGCGTGGCCCCGCCTGGGCCGGCGCGGACGTTCCGGTCACGACACCCCGGTGGTCGCCGATCTGGCCCTCGCCTACCGGCAACTGGTCGAGACCAACGCCCAACTCGCCGAACTCGCCAGGCTCGCCGGCGTCGATCCGCTCACCGGTCTCCGAAACCGGCGCGGCATGGTCGAGTCCCTCGACGCAGCGATGGATGGGCGCGGCGAGCACGACCACATGAGCGTGCTGTACTGCGACCTCGACCGCTTCAAGCAGGTCAACGACCACCTCGGGCATCGTGGCGGCGACCGATTCCTCGGCGTGGTCGCAGAGCGGATCGCCAGTGCCGTCGGCGACGACGGTTCCTGCTGCCGCGTGGGCGGCGACGAGTTCGTCGTGGTGCTGCCGCATCTCGACGTCGACGCAGCCGCCGGCGTGGCTCGCCGCGTGGTCGAGGCCCTGGCGCGCCCGGTGGTGATCGACGGCCGTTCGATCCCCTCGTCGGCGAGCGTGGGTGTCGCGACCGCCCCCCAGCACGGACGGACGGGCACCGATGTCGGTCGCCACGCGAACACGGCCCTGTTCCACGCGAAGCGTGAGGGCCGGAACACCGTTGCGGTCTTCGACCCGTCCATGCAGCGCAGGCACTCGGCGTCGCTGCACGCCGAGCACACGTTGCGACGGGCGATCGACTCGGGCGAGGTCATGCCGTTCTTCCAGCCCGAGATCGATGTGCTCACCGGGTCGGTGATCGGCGCCGAACTCCTGGCCCGGTGGCTCCGTCCCGATGGTTCCATTGCCGCTGCCGCCGACTTCGTCGATCTGGCCGACCGGGCCGGCCTGCTCGACCGGCTGACCGAGCGGATGCTGGTGCAAGCCCGTCCCGACATCCGCCGCCTCCAACGCCTCGGTCTGCCCGAGGGGTTCAGGTTCCGGGTGAATCTCGGTCCGGCGTCGACCGATCGCACCTGGCGCGGCGGCAGCGCCGAGCAACTGGTGCGCGGGATCGACCCGGCGGTGATGACCGTCGACGTCCTCGAGACGATCGTGGCCGACGACCTGAGTGCTGCGGCGGCGACGTTCTCGTCGTTCCGCGAGGCGGGCGGTCGAGTCTGTCTCGACGACTTCGGCCGTGGAGTCACCTCGCTCAGCCTGCTCCGGCAGGTTCCCCTCGACGAGGTCCGCATCGACCGTCAGACCATCGACAGCGTCACCGCACATCCGCACGACCGGGCGATCGTCCGGTCGATCATCGCCCTGGCGCGCGACCTCGGGCTCGACGTCAGCGCCGACGGGATCGAGACCGGGGCACAGTCGGACGTGCTCACGGCGCTCGGCTGCACCCGCCAGCAGGGGCATCTCTACGCGGCGGCACTACCGATCGATCCGTTCGAATCGTTCCTGCTCGAGCGCGGGGCGACGACCCGGCCGGCGGCCACCCACTCGAACTGAGCGCCCACTACCGTGCTCACGCATGAACTCGTCGGAGACGGTGGTCCTGATCGCAGCGGTCGTCGCCGCCGTCACGATGGTCGCCAACTGGTGGTCCCGGATCGTCGATGACCGCCGTGTCGAACTGCTGACCAAGCCGACGGCAACGGTCGCCATCGGGGTGGCCGGAGTGGTCGGCGCAGGAGATGCACCCGACACCGCCGTCGTGGCCGCCGTCATCGCCTTCGCCCTGTGTCTCGCCGGTGATGTCGCGCTGCTGCCCGCCGTCGACCGGTTCGTCATCGGCCTGGGCATGTTCTTGGCGGGCCATCTGGCGTTCGTCGTGATGTTCGTGGCGCTCGGGCTCGACCGGTGGTGGATGGCCGTCGCTGGCGCAGTGGTGACCGTGATGGGGGCAGGCCTGGTCGGACGGCGGATCATCGCCGGGGCGGTCGAGCGCGACCCGGGCCTTGCGTACCCGGTGCGCGCCTACCTGGCGATCATCTCGCTGATGGTCGTGGTGGGCTGGGGCACCGGCATCGCGGCGGCGTTCGTCGGCTCGGCGCTGTTCCTCCTGAGTGACTCGGTCCTCGGTTGGCGTCAGTTCGTCGGCGGCCGGCGGTGGATGGCTCCGGTCGTGATGATGACCTACCACGGTGCGCTGGTGGGGCTGGCGCTGAGCCTGCGATGAGCCGGTGGCATCGATGTTCGGCCCGGCGCGGCTGGTCGATCGCCGTCGTGATGATGCTCGCCGCGGCCTGTGCCGAGGTCGATCCGAGCGCGACGGTCTCGAACGGCACGACGCCCGGCACGACGCCGGGCACGACGGTGGCCGCGTCGACCAGCTCACCGGTGACGACGACCGCGACATCGTCGACCACCCCGACGACGGCCGCGTCGTCGTGGACGACTGTGACCACGACGACGGTCGCGACCAGCGCTCCCGCTGCACCGACGACGTCCACGGCGCCGTCACCGGTCGCCACGCCGTCGGTCGCCCCGGCGACGACCGCCAGACCGCTCGAGCCGGGGCCCTACCCTGCGCTGGCGGCAGCAACTGCCGAGTTGGCCGTCGGCAACATCGCCGTGTCGGTCAGCGTGCGCCGAGACGGCGCGACGCCCTTCGATCGAACCGTGGGTACGCGTCGCGATGGCCGCGCCGTCGATGCCGATTCGCCGTTCGTGATCGCCAGTGTCGGCAAGCTGTTGACGGCACTCGCCGTCGCGCGTCTGTCGACCGCCCGACGAATCGACGTCTCTGCCCCGGTTCCGTGGGAGGCGATGGGCCTCGTCCGGCACCCCGACTGGGACACGGTGACGGTGCGCGACCTGCTCGACCACTCGAGCGGGATGCCACCGAACCGGGGGGACTGGCTCGACGACCCGGCACCGTGCAGCGTTCCCCTCACCACGGCGATGGCTGCACCGCCGACCGACACGAGGGGCCGGTGGCGGTACTCGAACGGCAACTACTGCGCCCTCGGTCTGCTCGTCGAGCACGTCACGGGGCAGCGGCTCGATGCTGCCACCGATGCGTTGGTCTTCCAGCGGGCCGGCGTCACCGGCCCGTATCTGGCCCGCGACGGTGACCGACCCGACAGCGCCCCCTATGCGAAGGGCACGGCACGCCTGCTCCGCCTCGGCGGTGCCGGCGAGTGGCTCGCCTCGACGACGGACATCGCCGACGTGCTGGCCGACGTGACCGACGACGACCTCGTCACGATGCGTTGGCCCGGAATCTTCCGCGACCAGTACGGCTGGGGTCACACGGGGACGCTCGACGGCGCCAAGGCGTGCGCATGGGTGCTCGAGGCAGGCCGCACCGTCCTGGCTGCTGCGGTGTCGGGCGAGACACCCCGCACCGGGGGCGGGGTGTGCGACCGATTGCTGCCCGCTCTCGCCGCAGATCTCGGCATGTGGGCCGGTGAACCGGTCCGCGTGCCGCTGTGACGGCCAGTTCGTGCTGAACTCGCGGTTCATGTCGCACCAGCCGTCGCCGACCTCCACGACCGTCACGCTCACCGGCACCGGGGTGCCCCACCCGTCACCGGGCCGAGCGGGGGCCGGCGTCCTCGTCCGTCGTGGCGACGTGGCGCTGCAGTTCGACGCAGGGCGCGGCACCGTCATCAGGCTCGCCGAGGCGGGCACACCGCCACCGTTGCTGACGGCGGTGTTCATCACGCACGTGCACAGCGATCACCTGGTCGGTCTGCCCGACCTGGCGATGACCCGGTGGGTGCAGCAACAACTCCACCGGAGCGGTCCCCTGGTCGTGTATGCGGTCGAGGGGGTGGCTGCTCGGTTCGTGCGGCGGATGCTCGAGCCGTTCGACGACGACATCGCCGCCCGGATGGAACACGTGGGGGCCGACCACCCCGAGGTCGACCTGCGGACCTTCGCCGTGCCGGTCGAACCGGTCGAGGTGTGGCGTTCCGACGATGGTTCGGTCGTGGTCGAATCGGTGGCCGTCCGGCACGAGCCCGTCCCGGAAGCGGTGGCATTCCGGGTGACCACCCCCGAGGGAGTCGTGGTCATCTCGGGCGACACCCGCGTGTGCGCCGAGGTCGAGGCGTTCGCCGCACGAGCCGATGTGCTCGTCCACGAGGCGTGCCGGACCACGGCGATGAGCGCCGCCATCGGCGGCACGGTGTTCGAGACCATCTTCAGCTATCACGCCGACTCGGTCCCACTGGGCGCAATGGCCGAGCGTGCGGGGGTGAAGCACCTGATGCTGACGCACCTGATCCCCCAGCCGACGAAGCCGGACGAGGAGGCGGCGTTCGAACGCGACGTCCGTCGGGGTGGCTACACCGGCCA
Source organism: Actinomycetota bacterium (assembly GCA_039796935.1). Classification (GTDB taxonomy): domain Bacteria; phylum Actinomycetota; class Acidimicrobiia; order Acidimicrobiales; family Ilumatobacteraceae; genus VFMC01. The sequence goes on from JBDKIV010000240.1 coordinate 30,897, forward strand.
GGTCAGCGTCGGACGCGACCTGATGACCGTCACCCTCGGTGACGCCACGGATGGGCAGTAGCGGCGATCGTCACCTCTGTCCAGGCGCCCAGGGAACGTCGGTGGCGAGCATGCACCGTGTGCGACCATGACCCGTTCCTGGGTCACACGGTCCATGTCCGGGTCGAGTGCGGGCCTGACGAATTCACCCGTTGGGGGACGGAACGCTTGATCAAACCTTTACTAGATTTTTCTTCATGCTTCAGGATCCGGAGAGTCGAACCGGTCGACGGCGTGCCCCGATGCGCCATCGAGACACCCACAGCCGCGAGGAGATCCTCGAGCGGACGATCCAGATCATCGAACACCATGGCGAGGCGGCGGTCCGGGTGAAGGACCTCTGCGACGAGGTCGGTGTCGCAGTCACGTCCCTCTATCACTTCTTCGACAACCGCGAGGGGCTGATCGAAGCCGCGCAGGTCGAGCGGTATGAGCGCGAGTTGCGACGTGCTGCCGACGACATCACCGACCACATCTCGGCGTGCCGCACCCAGCGCGAGTTCCGCTCGCTCGTCAGGCGCCTGCTCGACATGCTCTGCGCGCACGAGCGTGCCGGTGCTCGACTCAACCGCATCAACGTGATCGGCAGCGTGCAGGGCCGGCCCGACCTCGAACGACGCATCGGCGCAGCGCAGACCGCGTTCCATCACGACCTCGCCGCAGCACTCGAACTGCCGCAACAGCGCGGCTGGATTCGCCGCGACCTCGACCTCGCCGCCCTCACCGCATGGTTCTTCGGTCAGATCACGAGCCGAATCCTCATCGAGATCGGCGACTCCGACATCGACGGGCGGGCATGGAACCGGATGGCCACCGAAGCCATCACCGCCGTGATGTTCGGCGAGGTTCGCAGCATCCGGTCTGCCGCCTGACCGCACCGGCACCGGAACACACCGGCCCCGGCATCATCGGCAGGCGTCAGTCCGGCTCGCCGCCTTCCGACTCGGTCGGGACGTCCGCATCGTCGTCGCCGAGCATCGGCACGCGCCACAGCGCATCGGCGGCCACACGCTGCAGTGTGTCTGCTTGCGCGCCGGTGAGCGGCTGGGCGGTACGCACCTCGACCTGCATCATCGGCTCGCTACCCGGCTCGGTCCGCACCGCGGCCTTCACGTCGTCGACCAGCACCAGACCGGTGAGCCTGCGGTCGCCGGCGGCCTGAGCCAGCGCGAACGCCACCGCATCGGCCGCCGCCTGCTCGCTGTGGACGCCCTCGTCGATGTGGGTCGGGAGCGGAACGTCGAGCGAGGTGGTGACCGGCCGTTGTGACAGGTTGCGGACCCGCGTGAGCTCGCCGTTCGACACGTGGAAGGTCGACCCCTCAGAGCTGAGTCGGGTGCTGAAGGCGCCGACGTGCTCGACGACCCCGTCGATCTGGGTGCCGGTGGACGTCTCGAAGGCCACCCGGTCGCCCACACCAAGACGGTCCTCGACCAAGATCCCGATGCCGGAGATGAAGTCCCGGACGGCGTGCTGACCACCGATCGCCAGGCCGGCACCGATGAACCCGGCGCTGGTGAGGACCGGCACGAGATCGACCTGCATGACGTGCAACACCACGATGACGGCAGTCACCCATGCGAACAGGGCGATGAAGTGCGCGACCATCCGGCTCATCGCATCGATGCGCTGGCGGCGGCGCTTCTCGGCGAGCTCCGGTGTCTCACCGAACACTCGCTGGACTCGCGTCCTCCAGAACGACGACGACGCCGGCTGCAGCACGCTGCGATCGGCGACCCGACGGACCGAGCGGTGGACGACGCTGCGCATGATGCGAACGAACAACCAGGTGACGATGACGACGCCGATGGCGATGGCCGGCCTGGTCAGCAGCACGTCGACGGCCTCGCCAGCCGTGACGTCGTCGACGATCGCAGTGCTGTCCGGTGGTGGGGCTACGGCACGCATTGCTCCATGGTGCCACCCGGACGGCCGTCGCCATGATCAGGACCTGCAACGATGGAGTCATGCGCTCCGGGGTGAGGGTGAGTACGGGACTTGCGCTCGTGGCCGGCCTCGCCGCCTGCAGCGCCTCGACGACCGCACCGATGACGACCGCCACCGTTGCGCCGACCGTGTCGATCGCAGCCGCACCACCCCCACCACTGCCGCAGACCGATCGGGACGGATCGGCGCCCACCGCCGGTGACATCACCAGCACGACGATCGAGACGACCACCACCGTCGCCCCCGGGCCCGTGCGCCTCGTCCTCACCGGCGAAGTGCTGATGCACTCACCGCTGTGGGCGCAGGCCCGCACGAACGGTGGCGGCGACACGCACGACTTCGCCCCGATGTTCGAACACATCCGGCCCCTCGTCGAGGGTGCCGACCTGGCGGTGTGCCATCTCGAGACTCCGATCGCGCCCCCGGGCGAGGCGTACTCGACCTCGCCGCTCTACGGAGTTCCGGCCGAGGTGGTCGACGGCATCGCCGCTGCAGGCTTCGACCACTGCTCGACGGCCAGCAACCACACCTTCGACCGCGGTGTCGCGGGCCTGGTCGCCACCGCCGACCGGTTCGACCAGGTGGGCGTCACCCAGCACGGCATGGCCCGGCAGCCCGCCGATGCCGCTCCGGTCCTCATCGACGTCGACGGACTCGTCATCGCTCACTTCGCAGCCACCTACGGATTCGACGCCGGACAGCGACCGAGGGACGAACCGTGGCGAAGTTCGCTGATCGACGCCGAGCAGATCGTCGCCGAGGCGACCGGTGCGCGCCGTCGTGGCGCGGAGTTCGTGGTGGTGTCGCTGCACTGGGGCAACTCGAACTCGCACCGGGTCTCCGAGCGGCAGCGAACGATCGCCGAGGTCGTCGCTGCGTCGGGTCAGGTCGATCTCATCGTCGGGCACCACAGTCACCTCGTCCAGCCCGTCGAGCGGGTCGGCGACATGTGGGTGGCGTTCGGTCTCGGCAATCTGGTGTCGAACCTGCCGGTCCCGACCGGGATCTGGACCGAAGCCAGCCGGGACGGCGCGGTCATCGAGGTGACGGTCGAGCGCAACGCCGACGACACCGAGGTCGCCATCGCCCCGCCGGTCGTTCGGGCGGTCTGGGTCGATCGCGAGGCGGGATGGGTGGTTCGCGATGTCGTCAGCGCACTCCGCGATCCCGAACTGAACGCACGACTCGGCGATCAGTTGGTGACCTCCCTACGACGGACGACCGATGTCATGGGCGCTGCCGTCGCGCAGCCCTGATTTCGCCATCACGTCGACCCGTTCGGTGGGTCATCCGCGGTACGGTCGGCCACGATGAACCGCCGCAGCTTCCTGTTCGCCGCCGCCGCCTCTGCGCTCGGCGGGTCAGCGGTCGTGGTCGGCTGCGCCTCGACCGAGACGGCCCCGCGCAGCGGACGCCTGCTCGACGGGGTCTCGCTCGAGGTCCATCGCGATCCTGGTTGAGGCTGCTGCGTCGAGTGGGTCGTGTACCTGCGTTCGCACGGTGCCTCGGTGAGCGACACCGAAGATGCCGACCGCGCGTCGCTGCGCGCCCGGATGGGGATCCCCGATTCGGTGGCGTCGTGCCACACCGCGCTGGTGGCCGGCTACGTGGTCGAGGGCCACGTCCCGGCGCCGGCGCTGCGCCGACTACTCGACGAAGGCCCGGACGTGGTGGGCCTGGCCCTGCCAGGCATGCCGGGTGACTCGCCCGGCATGGGTGGTGACGAGACCACGTGGGCCGCGCAGGACGTCCTGGCGGTCATGGCTGACGGACGCCTCAGCCGCTTCGGGTACTAGACGAGGGCGTGCTGTCACCCCGTCGACCGGTCGAACGAGCGGGTTAGACCGTCTTGACGATGTGGACGTCGCAGGGTGCGTGGTGGGCCACGGTGTTGGCCACGCTGCCGAGCACACGACCGATTCCCTGCATGCGGCGGTTGCCGACCACGATCATCCGTGCCTCGACCTCTCGGGCCCGTTCGATGAGGACATCGGCAGGCTTGCCGTCGCCGGCGCTCACCTCGATGTCGGACACGATCGCCCGAAGCCGCGCTGCGACATTGGTGGCGGTCTGCAGCGCGTCTTCGGCCGAGCCGATCACCCATCGCTCGCTGCCGATCTCGACCACCTCGACATCGTTGCGGTCGAATGCGCTGACGATGTCGAGTCGTGCGCCCAAGGCCGCGGCGAGCTCGGCCGCTTCGTGCGCCGCCTTCAGTGCCGTCTCGCTCGCGTCGACTCCGACCACGATCACGTTGGCCATGGATTTCCCTCCCCACGATCGGCACGATGCCGAACCGTCAGGGTAGACGGTGACGTCACGGCTGGGCGAGGAGCTGTTCGATGATCCCGACGGCGAAGCCCGGCATCCCGTCGGCTGCTGCCATCCGCGAGAGCTCGGCGCGGAGCAGCACTCGGCGGTCGTCGTCGAAGCGCTGGAACTGCAGCAGGTCACCGACCAGGCGCACGGCGAGCCCGGCGTTCACGGGCATCAGCTCGATCAACTCGTCGGTGAAGAGGCGATAGCCCGCCCCGGACCGGTCGTGGAAGACCGTCCGATTGCGGGTGGCGAAGGGGAACCAGACCGCCATCACTCTCGAACGATCGCTCCGGTCGTAGAGCGGACCGGCCGCCAGTCGGGCGACTCGCGCGATGGTGTCGCTCCGGCGCGCGCCCGACTGGGCGCGGAGCCACCGGTCGACGAGCTTCGGCGACGCTTCCCACCGCCGGAACGTCATCTCGACGAGCGCATCGGCGTCGACGGCATCGAGATGCAGCAACTGGCCGAGCGCCCGCACGGACCGAGTGGCATCGGCCGAGTCGAGCTGCGCCCGCGCGGCGGCGAGCGCCTCGTCCGAGCCGGTCGCGACGAGCAGGGCGAGGACCGGCTCGACGAGCGACCGGGCGGCGATCTGATCGGCACGGTACCCGCCGACGACCCCGGCATCGGTCTGGCGCACGAGGTCGAGGAGGTCGTCGTGGAGCGCAGATCCCAGCACCGTGCGAAGGTGTGCCAGCCCGCCGCCGACCCCGTCGACATCGATGCGCGGCTCGCGATCACCCAGCATGAACTCGTCGGGCACGGCCAGCAACTGCGCGAGCAGCATGGGTTCGGTGCCGCCGCGACGGATCAGGTCGCGCAGGGCGGCGGCGAGCGCGTCGAGGCAGGGCTGAGCGGCGGCGGTGTCACCGTGCCGGTGCGCATCGATCGCTGCGATCATCAGCTCTTCCGATGCCCACCAGCGCACATAGGCGTCGTCGTCGTGGCGGACCAGTGCGGCGAGATGCTCGACCGGGAGCGCGCAGGTGAGATCGACCGGTGCCGAGTAGCCCCGCAGCGGCGAGACGACGAGTGCCTCGGCCGGGGTGTCGGCGTCGGGTCGCAGCACCCACCGGGCCTCCCGGCCGCTGAGCACCTCGGTCCGAGGTGCGCTGGCTCGACGGCCGTCGAGCGTGCGCAGTGCGAGCACGACCGGCATGGCGAGTGGCGGGTCGTCGGTGAGGGCGTCGGTCCGTCGAGCGTCGACGACCACCGCGCCGTCCTCGTGCCCGACGGTCAGCTCGAGCGACGGCCGGCCGGCGGTGACGAACCAGCGCGCGACCCCGTCGATCGCGGCGGCACGGTCGGGTGCGAGTTCACGAGCGAGTCCGACGAACTCGTCGACGCCGGTGGACGCCAGGTCGTAGCGGCGGACGAACTCGGCGAACACCGCCGCCCACGTCTGCTCGCCGAGCAGCGTGCGCAGCATCCCGAAGATCTCGGCACCCTTCAGGTAGGTGGTGCGCGTGTAGAGCTGCGACGGATCGTCCACCTCTCCGCGGAGCACCGGAGCGCCCATCGTCAGCTCTTCGGGGAACTGCAGCCGACGCAGGTCGAGCACGTCCATCACCCGGCCGACCGGCCCGAGCCAGTGCCGCCGGTAGTCGTTCTGCCCCATCAAGACGGTGAGGCCTTCCTTCAGCGCCAGCTGACCCCACGACCGCACCGTCACACGGTTGCCGCGCACGTGATGGCCGTATTCGTGGGCGATGTTGGCGCAGATGAGGAGCAGGTCGTCGTCGACATGACCACGCTGGTCGACGACGAGGATCGACGACTCGAAGAACATGAGGCCGTGGTACTCGGTGGCGTCCGGGTATCCCGGGATGGCGACGAAGGTGAGTACGTCGAGGTCGTGCTCGACACCGCCGTTCGCCTCGTCGAACGCCATCACGTCGGCCATCCGCTCGAGCGCGAACTCCGAGCCGTCGATCTGGTCGGGGAGCGCCGCGACACGCAGGTCGACCCGGCGACCCGAGCGCGTGATGTACGGCTGTGACACCACGCGGAGATCGCCCGCCACGAACGAGAACAGATAGGTCGGTTTCGGTACCGGATCGTCGAAGCGCGCCCAGTGACGACCGTCGGGCAGCGTGCCCTGCTCGACGAGATGCCCGTTCGAGAGCAGCACGGGGAACGACTCGCGCTCACCCACCAGCGTGACGTCGAAGGTGGCGCGCTGGTGGGGCGCGTCGACGGCGTAGGTGATCCGCCGGAACCCGTGCGGTTCGCAGGTGCTGCTCAGCAGCTCGGGACGGGCCGTGATGCCCGCATCATTGATGCCTCCGGGCACGACGTTCACCGAGGTGCCCACCACGTGATCACCGGGGGTGAGCGAGACCGTCAGCGTTCGATCGGTCTGCTGGTAGCGATCGGACGCCACGACCTCGCCGTCGATGCGCACCTCGAGCAGTTCGAGGCCACGCCCGTCGAGCACGAGGGGCACCTCGGCCGGGCCGTCTCCCGACGGCATCGAGACGTGGAGGTCGGTGTCGACCCCGACCCGGTGTGCGCTCAGATCGAGGCGCATCGTCACGTGGTCGACACGCCACGTGGACATCAGCGGCGCCCGAGGAACTCGCCGACCAGGCCGACCACCGTGTCGATCTCGTCGAGTGTGTTGTAGTGCGTCGGCCCGATCCGTACGACCCCGCCCTGGTCGGCCAGGCCGAGCCACTCGACGACCGGCAACGCGTACGAGTGTCCGTTCCACACGTAGACGCCGTGGGTGTCGAGGAAGGTGGCCATCTCGGCGGGCACCATGCCCTCCGCGGTGATCGACACGGTGGGCACCCGGCGGCCGAACGCGGCGGGGTCGGTGATGCCGTGCACCCGGACCCCGTCGATCTGCTGCAGGCCGGCGACGAGGCGCTCGCTGAGGAGCTCTTCGTAGTGGGCCATCGCTGCGAGGCCGGCGTGGATGTCGCGGGTCCGCTCACGCAGATCGGCGGTGCTGGGCCGATGGGCGCCGCCCATCTCGGTGCCCACCCACTGGAGGTACTCGAGCGCTCCGATCGTGCCGGCCTGGCCCTCGAGTGACTGCGTGCCGGTCTCCCACCTGTCGGGGCTCTCGTCGGGCACCACGCGCAACTTGTAGGAGGGGAGCGAATCGAGGAGTTCGCTGCGACCGAACAGCACACCCTGGTGCGGGCCGTAGAACTTGTAGGCCGAGCAGACGAGGAAATCGCACCCCAACGCCTGGACGTCGATCGGCCCGTGCGGTGCGTACTGCACGGCGTCGATGTAGGTCATCGCACCGGCGGCGCCGAGCATGCGGCAGGCGGCGGCGACGGGGTTGATCGTGCCGAGGAGGTTGCTGGCGTAGTTGATGGCGGCGAACTTCGTCCTGGGCGTGATCAGCGCGGCGAGTTCGTCGAGGTCGAGTTCGTACGTGTCACGGTCGAATCCCCAGGTCTTCACCACCAGTCCACGCTCGGCGGCCATCGTGCGCCACGGGGTGTTGTTCCCCTCGTGCTCCATCGAGGTGATGATGATCTCGTCGCCCTCGGAGAACGTGGGGCCGAGCACCCGGGCCATCATGAAGGTCAGGGTCGTCATGTTCGGACCGAACACGACCTCGTGGGGACCGGCGGCGTTGAAGAAGTCGGCCATCGCCAGGTGCGACCGCTCGACCAGATCGGTGGATTCGCGCGAGGTGCGGAAGTTGCCGTGCATGTTGGCCTTGAAGTCGACGAGCGCCTCGCGCATCCGGTCGAGGACCTGCACGGGTACCTGGGTCCCGGCCGGGTTGTCGAGATAGACGCGGGGCCGGGTCGGGTCGTGGGGCAGCGACAACGCCGGGAACTGGGCGCGGAGCGTGTCGAGGTGCAGGGAATGGCTGGAGGAGTTCGCGGTCACGTGGTCATCTTTCCGGTCGGACTGCTGGCGTCGTCTTGTACGGTGTGCAACAGTAGCGCGATGGAAGACAGCGAGTCGCGCCAGCGTGCCGTCGAGCACGGGTTGGTGCCGATCGTGCGGATCGCCGATCATCCGGTGCACTGGACCATCGACGAACGCCTGCAGCACTACGCCTGCCCGGGCGCGGCCGTGGCCGTCATGCACGACGGACGACTCGACTGGGCGGCCGGATACGGCGTGCGCGACGTCGACCAGCCCGGTCCCGTGGGCCCCGACACGGTGTTCATGGTGGCATCGTGCAGCAAGCCCGTCACGGCGATGCTCGTGCTCCAGCAGGTCGAGCGAGGAGCGCTCGACCTCGACACCGACGTCAACCGCTATCTGCGCCGATGGCAGGTGCCTGTCGACGAGTTCACGAGCGAGCAACCCGTGACGCTGCGCCACATCCTCAGCCACACCGCCGGCCTGACCGTCAACGGGTTCGGCGTCACCCCGCGCGACGGCCGACCGGTCGCCACGTCGCTCGATCTGTTGAACGGAACACCACCGTCGGCAGAGCGACCGGTACGCGTCGACAAGCACTACGACGGGACGAGTCGCTACTCGGGGGGTGGCTACGTCATCGCCCAGTTCGTGCTCGAGGACGTGCTGGGCACCGACTTCGCCGACCTCGCCCAGACCACGCTCTTCGGGCCGCTGGGCATGACCAACTCGACGTTCCGCCACCCTCTGCCCGAGCGGTTCCACCACGATGTCGCATCGGGTCACGGCGACGACGGCCGGGCGCATGCCGGCGGCTGGATGCTCTCGAGCGAGATGGCGGCGGGCGGATTGTTCAGCACGGCACGCGACTACGCGACGTTCCTGCTCGCCTGCCGCGCCTCGTTCCACGGCGAACGCGGCGCACCGCTCGGGCGGTCACTCGCCCGCGAGATGATGACGCGTCACGACCGCGGCGAGTTCGGTCTGGGCGTACGGGTCCTCGGAAACGATTCGACCGCTCGTTTCAACCACGGCGGCTCGAACGACGGCTACCAGAGCGAGACCAACACGTACCTCGAATCGGGCGATGGGGCCGTCGTGCTCACCAACGCCACCTCCGGCCTGTTCCTGTACCGCGAGATCCACAACGGCATCGCCGAGGTCTACGACTGGCCCGAGTACCTGCTCACCCCGAAGCGTCTGCGCACGCTCAGCGACGACGAGATGCAGCGCTACGTCGGGTCGTACCGCATCAAGATCGGTATCGAACTGCCCTTCATCGAGGTCTGGGTCGAGGACGGACGCCTGCTCAGCCAGGTGCCCGGCCTGCGCTTCGGTGTGCAGGAGACGTTCTGCGACGAACACGGCGTGCTGTTCCAGCAGACGGGTCCGTTCGAGACCTACGTCGAGTTCGGGCCCGATGGCCGAGCCCAGGAACTGGCCGTCCGCGAGGGAGCGGTCGAGTTCATCCGTGCCGAACGAGTCTCTTGAACAGCGTACAATCCTGACCGAAGGTCACTGACAGGGGGAGCCAACCATGACCAACCTCATTCGCCGGTCCCGCGCCCGTTCGCGCGGCCTCGCCGGGCTGGCGGCACTCGCCGTTCTCGCCGCTGCGTGCGGCGGGAACGATCCGGCCGCATCGAGCACGACCGCGGCGCCCGAGGTGACCAGCGCCTCGAGCGAACCGCCGGCCACGGAAGCCCCGGTGTTCACCAATGCGCCGACGACCACCAACCCCGAGATCGTCGCCACACCGGGCGGCACACTCACCATCGCCCTCGACGGCGAGTCGACCGGCTTCCACCCGCACGTCGACGCGTGGGCGAACGCCGGCCACAACGTCGCGAAGGCCGTCTTCGAGACCCTGATGGCCTTCGACGCCTCCGGCAAGCCGGTGCCGTACCTCGCCGAGTCGATCGAGGCGAACGACGACGCAACGGTGTGGACCATCACGCTCCGCTCGGGGATCACCTTCCACAACGGCGAGGCCTTCGATGCCGAGGCCGTCAAGCTCAACTTCGAGTCGATCCTCGCCAGCGCCCAGTTCAAGGACCAACTCGCGCTGGTCGCCTCGTTGAACGTCGTCGACGAACTCACCCTCGACGTGACGATGAGCCAGCCATGGGGCACGTTCCCGACGGTCCTCACCGGTGACATCGGATCGCAGGTCGGCTACATGGCCGCCCCGGCGATGCTCGCCTCACCCGACGGAGGCCGCAACCCGATCGGTACCGGACCGTTCACCTTCGTCGAATGGATCCCCGACGGACAGCTCACGGTGGCGAAGAACGCCGACTACTGGCAGGGGCCGGTGTACCTCGACGAGGTGATCTTCCGACCCATCCCCGACCCGACGAGCCGGAAGGCCGCCTTCGACGCGGGCGACGTCGACCTGTACTACACCGGCGACAGCGGTGACATCGTCGAGTATCTGGCGCAGCAAGAGGCCGGTGACGTCAACGTCACCATCGGTGCGCCCAGCAGCCCCGACGTCGTGATGTTCAACACCCGCTCGGCACCCCTCGACGACGTCCGTGTGCGCCGCGCCCTCGTCATGGCCGTCGACATCCCCCGCCTCTACGACTACCTCGAAGCGACCGGGGTGAAGCGGCCGCTCAGCGGCCCGTATGCCGACGACTCGTTCTGGTTCGCCGAGAGCAACTACCCCGAGTACGACCCCGCCGGGGCGAAGGCGCTCATCGACGAGTACGTGGCCGAGACCGGCACTCCCGTCGAGTTCGAGTTCGCCGGCAACCAGAGCCCGTTCCTCGTCAGCTACCAAGAGCTGTTCCAGTCGATGTGGTCCGAGATCGGCGCCACCGCCAACATCGTCTCGCGGGCACAGAGCGAGAACGTGAATGCCGTGATCGGCGGCGACTTCCAGGTCGTGCTGTGGGGCGGTATCGGCGGCGGCGACCCCGACAAGGACTACCAGTACTTCCACTCCAGCGGCTTCAACTTCTCGGGCTTCAACACGCCGACGATCGATGCCGCGATGGACGAGGGGCGCAGGCTGTCCGACCCGGATGCCCGCAAGGAGCAGTACGCGATCGTCCAGCAGGAACTCGGTGACGCGGTGCCGTACATCTGGACCGGCACCAACCAGTTCGCCGTGATCGCCCAGAGCGCCGTGATGGGAGTCGCCGAGTTCATGCTGCCCGGCGACGTCGCCGGTCAGCCGCTCACCGGCGGCCAACTCTTCCTGAACGGCGTTTGGCTGATGCAGTGACCGTACTGGTGTCGCGCATCGCCCGCCTGCTGGCCGTGCTGCTGGCGGTGACCGCAGCGTCGTACGGCATGGTCAGCCTGCTCCCGGGCGACACCGTGACGGCAGTGCTGGGCGAGCGCGCCTCCGAAGAGGACCGCGCCGCGGCCCGCGAAGAACTCCACCTCGACGATCCGCTCCCCGTGCGGTACGTGCGCTGGCTGGGCGACGCCGTCACCGGCGACCTCGGCTCGTCGTACCGCACGGGACAGCCGGTCACCGAGGCGCTCGGGCAGAGGATCTGGGTGACGATCGAGCTGGTGGTGATGTCACAGTTGATCGCCTTGGCGATCGCCGTCCCGATGGCGGTCGCCGGCGCCCTCCGACCCGGGTCGTGGCTCGACCGGGTGCTGAGCGGGACGCAACTGGCGATGTTGGCGCTGCCCGGCTATCTGGTGGCCGTCGGCCTCATGGCGATCTTCGCCGTCCGTCTCGGGTGGTTCGACACCAGCGGCTACGTGACGTTCACGGACAACCCGCTGCGCAACATCCGCTCGCTGCTGCTCCCGGCGATCGCGCTGGGCGTCGAACAGGTGGCGCTCTATGCGCGAGTGCTCCGTACCGATCTGGTCACGACCTTCGACCAGGACTTCATCTGGTTCGCCCGCGCCAAGGGCAACTCGACCCGTCGGATCGTTCTCCGCCATGCACTGCGCCCGTCGTCGATCGGCCTCGTCACGTTGACGGGCATCTCCCTCGGGCGGATGATCGGGGCGACCGTGCTCGTCGAGGTGATCTTCTCGCTGCCAGGTCTCGGCCGGTTCACGATCGACGCGATCAACAACCGTGACTTCATCGCCCTCCAGGGTGCGGTGGTCGTGCTCACCACGGTGTTCGTGCTGGTGAACTTCGCCGTCGACCTCCTCCACGGCGTGATCGATCCGCGCATCCGGCACGCGGAGCGCGCCGCATGAGTGCACCCGTGCGCCAGCGATGGGGTGTCGCCGTCTGGATGTCGGTCGGCTGGCTGGTCGTCATCACGGTCGCCGCCGTCTTCGCCGACGTGTTGCCCCTCGCCGACCCGACCGACACGCGTGCGGGGATCCCCCTCTCGGTGCCCACATCGCAGAACTGGCTCGGGACCGACCAGCTCGGACGGGACCTGCTGTCGCGCACCATCCACGGCGCACGGGTGTCGCTCGTGGTCGGTGTCGCTGCGGTACTGCTGTCGGCCGTCGTCGGCGGTGCGATCGGTCTGATCGCCGGCTACTTCCGTCGCCGTGTCGAGACGATCACCCTGTTCACCGTCGACGTCTTGATGGCGTTCCCGACGATGCTGCTCGCCGCGTCGATCGTCGCCTTCACCGACCGGCGCGGCCTCGCCACGGTGGTGATGGTGATCGCCCTGATCTACCTCGGCCCCACCATCCGGATCGTTCGCGCCCTCACGTTGACGATCGCCACGCGCGAGTTCGTGCTGGCCGCCCGTTCGGTCGGGGCACGGCATGGTCGGGTCATCCGGCGTGAGATCCTGCCCAATGCCCTGCCCACCGTGGTGTCGATGATGGTGGTCGCGATCGCCGGGGCGATCGTCGCCGAGGGTGGCCTCGCCTATCTCAACTTGTCGGTGCCGCCCCCGCAACCGACGTGGGGTTCGATGATCGCCGCGGGTCAGCCGAAGATCGACGAGAGCCTGTACCCGGTGCTCGTGCCGGGTGGCGCGCTGTTCCTCACCGTGCTGGCCCTGACGCTCATCGGCGACGCGATCCAGAAGCGGCAGCGCCGCGACATCGGGGCGGTCTAACGGCGTCGCTGCAGTTGCGCTGCCAGACCGTCGATGAGGACCCGGAGCAAGAACTCGAACGAATCGTCGAGCGAGGCCGCATCACCCGAGGACCACTTGATCGACAGCGCTCGATTGGCGAGCTGATCGATGTGGCCCGTGATGTGCGGGAACTGCTGCGGATCGAGATTCCGCAAGACCTCGTCCGATCCGTCGTCCGACGGCTCGGGGCCGGCCGTCAGCAACGACAGCTCGAGCAGCACGAAGCCCTGTACTGCCCCGAGCAGGGCATTGAACGCGTGGACCACGTCGTCGCCGAGACCGAGCGCCGCGAGTCGCCCCACGATCGCATCCGGGATCATCAGGGCATCGGTGTTGCGAGCGCGCTCGACCGTCACCAACCAGGCGACGTTCGGCTGACGATGGGCGTTGGCGCGGAAGCGGTACGCCAGTTCGAACATCCACTCCCGCCAGTCGGTGACCTCGGGGATCTCGACGGCCGACACCCACCGGTGCTCGATGAGGCCGAGCAGCTGCGCACGGTCGCCGACGTGCCAGTAGAGCGTCGCCGGGAACACGCCGAGCTCGGATGCGAGGGCGCGCATGCTGAACTGGTGCGGGCCTCGGTCGTTGATCAGCGAGATCGCCGCATCGACGATCGCATCGCTGGTGATCGGCGTCTCGGCACGGGCGCCACGCCGGCGAGGTGTCGAGCGGGTCGCTGTCATGAGGCCTCCTGGGCGACACCGCTGCCGCCACCGTTCGACGATGACTGTACCGTCACCGCGCGACGTACCCCTCGACACACCAGCCCACGATCGTGCGGCCGGCTTCATCGAGTGCGGCCAGTTGACGACCCATCGTCGCCCGCCACTCTCGGGCACGTTCGGGGTCGTCCGTGCGCAAGGTCGGGTAATCGGCCGGCACCGCGACGACGGTGTCCCCGGGCAGCACGTCGACCTCGGCCGCGCCGACCGGGTGCTCGAGCATCCAGGACACCTCGAGCCGATCGGTGCGCTCACCGGTGTTGAACGCATCGCGTCGATCGCCGTAACAGTGCGGGAGGAACGCCACCGGCCTGGCGCCGAGACGGACGAGGTTGAACCGTGCGTTGGCGCGCAGCATCGGGTCGAAGGTCCAGCGCATCTCGGTCACGCCGTGGTCGAGGCACTGTGCCCGCTGGGCGAGTTTGAGGGCCACGCCCACACCCGTGGCCCGAGCCGTCGGGACGACGCCCACCTGGTGGGAGTGGAGGTGGATCCCGTCGGCCCATCCGAGCCACCCGAGCGCGAACCCTGCGGCCGACCCGTCCGACCGGCGACGCGCCAGCAGCAACGACCCGCCCCCGATGGCCATGCCCCTCAGCAGGTTGCGGGGCGGCACGACCTCGGCACCCCAGATGGCATCGAGCGTGGCGCGGAGTGCGTCGAGTTCGGCCGGGGTCTCGACGGCGTCGATCCGAACTCCGGCGTGGGCGGCGGCTGCGGCCGCGGCTGCTGCGGCGCCTGCCGCGGCGGCTTCAGCCGTGTTGCTCATCGCGCGGCGCGCCCGTGCGCCTCGAGCACGTCGGCGACGCTGGCGGTCACCCGTCGAACCGTCGGCAGGTGCAGGAACTCGTCGGGCCCATGAGCGTTCGAGCCGGGACCGAGCACACCCACCAGGAGGAACTGTGCGTCGGGCAGCCGTTCGCCGAGCATCCCCATGAACGGGATCGTCCCACCCACCCCGCACGATGCGGCCGGGCGGCCGAAGTGACGCTCGCTCGCCTCGTCGGTCGCTGCGACGAGCCACGACTCGAATGCCGGCGACTCCCACCCCGGCCCCAGCGCGCCGCCACGGAAGCGGACCCGGGCACCGAACGGCGGGTCGGTCTCGAGGACCTCGGTGAGCTCGGACGCGATCGCATCGATGTCGGCCGTCGGCGGCACACGGAACGAGAGCTTCACCGCCAGCCGTGACCGGAAGACGTTGCCAGCGTCGGCGACCGGTGGCAGCCCATCGGCGCCGATCACCTCGAGCGCCGGACGCCACGTCTCGTTGATCAACTCGTCGTGCGGCTCGGCCCCCATCGACTGGACCCCCTCGACCGGGTGGAACGACGTGGACAGCCGCTCGAACGCCGACGCAGCCACGACCGCTTCGGCGACACGGTGCTCGGGGATCTCGGCGTGGGCGCTTCGCAGCAGCACGGTGCCCGTGCGGGAGTCCTCGACGCGGTCGAGGAGCACGCGCAGGATCCGGAACGCCGACGGGAGGACCCCGCTGGCGCGACCGCTGTGCGGGTCGTCGGCGCACACATCGATCTCGAGCACGCCGCCGACCACGCCGCGCGTCGACGTCGTCGTCCAGAGCCGGTCGTAGCTCTCGCAGAACGAGTCGAGCGTGATCACCAGATCGGCTCCGGCGAACCGCGGGAACAGCTGCGCAAGGTGCTCGCTCAGGTGGACCGACGAGCTCTCCTCGCTCGCTTCGATCAGCACGACGATCCGTGCATGCCCGCCACCGGCCTCTCGAACCGCGCGGATGGCGATGAGGGCGGCGAAGACCGAGTAACCGTCGTCTGCCCCACCGCGTCCGTACAGGCGATCCCCGTCGAGCACCGGTGTCCACGGTCCGAGTCCGGGTGACCAGGGCTCCATCTCGGGTTGCTTGTCGAGATGGCCGTACATCACCACGGTCCGACTCGACAGCGAGTCGTCGGTGGCCGGGATCTCGAGCAGCAGCACGGGGGTCAATCCGGGCCGCTCGATCAGTTCGACGGTCATGCCGTCGATCGGCTGACGTCGGGCCCAGTCGGCCAACATCCGCGCTGCAGTGGCGATGTGGCCCGTCGTCTCCCAGTCGACGTCGAACATGGGAGAACGCGCCGGGACGGCGATGTAGTCCATGAGTGTCGGGAGTGCGGCGTCCCACTCTCGATCGATGAACTCCGTCGAGGCGGTCACCCCGTTCACGACCGCACCTCGACCGGAGCGAACGACATCAGTTCGGCATCACCGACGAGCACGGCGATGCGTTCGACGGCGTGTGCCCCGCCGGCCGCGGCCGGGTGCACCTCGAGCGTGGCGCCGGTCTCTTCGTCGAGGAACCTCGTCGCCGACAGCGGGAGCATCCGACGCCGGCCGTAGGGGGCGGGGCTCGACAACTCGCCGTCGAGGAACTCGAGCGTGAGCGGACGATCGAACGGTCCGCGGTACCGGCCGGCGTACGAGGCCAGGGTCTCCGGATCGACCTGCGCCACATCGACCACGAACATGTCCATCGCTCCCCATCCGTACTCGGCGGCGATCGCTCGCCGGATCTCTCCCATCAGTGTCGTACCACCTTCGGCGTTGGTGAGGATCGCAGCACCGAGCGGTTGCTCGACCAGTCCGTCGACCTGGCTGCGGAACCCCTCGTTCGAACCGCTGTGACCGAAGCGGCGAAGCGGTCCCGATCCGCCGAGCTCGGGGCCCAGGCCGAACGGTCCCGGCTGACCCGCCACGTCGACGGGGGTGACCATCTGGTGTGCCGTTGCTCGAGAGATGGGCCCGGTGCGGTCGCCGCGGAGGATCTCCTGCACGCAGATCGTCCAGCGCGCCAGGTCGACCACCGTGGTCCACAGGCCGGCTGCCTGCAGCTCGGGATACACGTGGTGACCACCCTCGACCGGCGCACCGGTCGGTCCGTGACCCTCGGCGGCACGAGCCGCCCGATCGACGCCGAGTGGTTGGGCGTACGCGCTGTCGACCATGCCGAACGGCACGAGCACGAGATCGGACATCACCTCGGCGAAATCACGGCCCGTGACATCGGCGACGAGTTGCTGGACGATGGTCGACCCGCCACCGGAGTACTGCGACACGGTGCCCGGCGGGGCGAACGATTCGACGGCGGGAGTGTTGGCTGCACCGCGGCCCGAGAGGATGTCCGCGACCGAGGGGAGGTCTGCCGTGCGCGGATAGCCGGGGAAGCCGGGCACGGTCGTCCCGGCCGTGTGACTCAGCAGGTGCCGGACGGTCACCGGCCGGTCTGCGGTGTGTGACGACTCGGGGAGCCGCCAACTCCGCAGCAGCGAGTTGACATCGGCATCGAGGTCGAACGCACCGTGCTCGACGAGGGCGAGCACACCGACGGCCGCGACCGCCTTGCTGATCGATGCCGCCTGATATCTCGTGGTCGCGTGCGCCGCGCTCCGACCCGCGATCGCCTCGCCGTACCCTCCGGCCCACGCGATCTCGCCGTCGTCGATGACCGCGATGCTCACCCCGGGCACGCAGTACCGGCGCATCCGCTCGAGCAGGGAATGCTGCTCGAGCGGACGGCCGGCGATCTGGAGGGCGGCGAGCAAGCCGTGTTCGACGCGCTCGCGACGGCTCATGCCGGCACCTCGAACGACTCGGGGAACGTGTCACGGGCAGCTGCGACCACTGCGTGCATCAGCTCGTCGGGCCGCCGTTCCGCCTGACTGATCGTCCCGGTGATCGTCAGCCCGCTGACGGGATCGATGTGCATGAGCGCGCCCCAGTACCCACGGTGGCCGCGAAGCACGAGCCCGCTGCTCTCTCGGGCATCGACCCCGCAGCCATACCCCACGTACCCGGGGGTGTGCAGATCGGGGTCGAGCGTGCGGAACCGGTAGTCGAGCATCTCGTCCAAGAGGGGCTGCGGCACGAGCGTGCCGTCGATGAGTGCTCGGGCGAACACGGCCAGGTCGTCGGTGTCGGACACGAGTCCACCACCCGCCCAGTCGGCCGAGCCATCGATGACGGAGGCGTCCAGATCGCCCTGATGGGGATGGATCATCGGCTCACCGCGATGCTCCTCGTAGCCCTCGAGGTAGGTCGCGGCGAGGCCGAGCGGTCCGATGATCCGGCGCCGGTACGACTCGTGCAACGGACCGGCATCGAGTCCTTCGATGATGCAGCCGAGGAACACGTACCCGGTGTCGCTGTAGGCGTAGCCGTACCCTTCGCCCGGCGGGAAGTGTGCAGCGCCCCACACACCAGCCCCTTCGAGCATCTCGCGCGGCGACCAGTGCCGCCCGGGATCGGCCGCGATCGCGGTGAAGAACCCTGCGCTCTGGGCGAAGTCGAACAGACCGCTGGCGTGGGTCAGCATCTGGCGGACCGTGATCCGGCGCCCGTACGACACGCCATCGATCACGTGCACCCGGTCGACCACGTCGTGGAGGTCGGCGGGCAGATGATCGATCATCGCGTCGTCGAGGCCGAGACGGCCCTCGGCCACCAACTGCATCACCACCGCTGCCGTGAAGGGCTTGGTGATGCTGGCGATGCGGAACGAACTGAGCGGGTGGGCCCGGGCCTGCCCGCGGACGATGCCGCCGGCGGCGTGGCGGACGACGACGCCCTGGTCGGGCAGTTCGACCCGGACGACGCACGCATCGTCGGAGACCGCGGACTGCGACTCGACGACGCGAACGATCCGCTGGCGAAGATCGTCGGCACGGGTGGCATTCATGTCGACCTCCGGTCGAGTGGATCGTGGACGAGGCGATGTCGATGGACGAAGGCTGCGGCGTCGTCGCGGTCGCTGCAGGTGGTGAGCGCCGCCATGGTTGCGAGTCTGGCCTTCTGAGCGTTCAGGCCACCGGCGCCGACGGCACCGAGGAAGTCGAGGTCGTCGGTTCGTGCCGTGTCGGTGAAGGGCCTCGAGGCGAGCACGACGAGGACTCCCGCATCGGCCGCAGCCCGGATGGGACCCCACAGCTGGCGCGGCACGTGCAGGTCGCCGAACACCTCGAGCACGACGCCACGGTGGCCGTCGGCGACGGTGTCGAACGCCCCCGGCTCGATACCGGGGTAGCAGGTGAGGAGGGGCACGTCGACGTCGAGACCGCGTGCCGGGGGCCGCTCGGCGGGCGCGTCGCCGACGAACTCGACCCGACCGTCGCGCACCCGGCCCGACGGCGCGAGCGGAGCGGACTCGAACGCGTCGACGGACCGCGCGTGCACCTTGGTGACCGCTGCCGACGAGTGGATGCGGCCGTCGAGGCACACGAGCACGTCACGCCCGGCAGCAGACGGCGACCAGGCCGTGCGCACGGCGTCGGCGACGTTGCCGGGTCCGTCGGGGTCGGGGTGCGACCGCACTCGCATCGCCCCGGTGAACACCACCGGCCGGCGACCCGGACGAACCCCGAGGAGCAGGTCGGTGACGAACGCCGTCAGCTCGATCGTGTCGGTTCCGTGCAGCACGACGACCCCCGCGGCCGGTGCACCGGAGGCATCCCCGGCGAGGCATGCCTCGATCCGCCGTGCGATCGCCACCATGTCGGCGACGGTGAGGTTCGAGCTGGGTCCGGCAGCGACGTCGTCGACGTCGATCCGCTCACGCTGCCCGGCACCGAGCAGTCCCGACCTGACGACGTCGTCGAGGAGCGCGCCGCCGGGTGTCTCCGTCCAGGTGCCGTCGACCAGGCACGAGGCGATCGTGCCGCCGGTGGCGAGCACATGGATCCGGTCGTCGCTCATACGTGCTCGGGTCGTCGTGCCCGGTGGGCGAGGCGTGGCTGCGGCTCCCAGTCGTCGATCTGGTCGAGCGGGAACACCGGGCGCTCGACATGGCACCACGCGACCGACCACAGGTCGTTGGTCGCGACGCCCGGAGCGCCGACTTCGATGATCTGGTCGTCGGTGAACAGGTGGTCGAACCCGGCACGGAAGTGGCCGCGCGACTTCACGACGACCACGGTCGCCGCGGCCGGGTCGAGCCCGACGTGGCGCAGTGTGTCGTCGTCGGCGCACTGCACCGGCGAGGACGACACCCCGATCCGGATCCCGTCGATCTGGAGCGCGCACGACCGACCCGGTCGGCGCGTGCTGCCGGCATAGACGCCTCGGCCCGGCACGAGCGGTTCGTCCACCAGGGACAGCACGCTGGCGCGGGCGGCGAACGTGGGGGCGAGCGGGTCGTCACTGTCGGCGTTGAACTCGACGTCGAGTGATGCGCCCACACCGGCGGCCCAGGCGGCGGCGACGACACGCGCATCGCAGTGGAGTCCCATCACGACCTCGGTCGCGCCCGCGTGGACGAGCGAGCGGAGGATGAACGGCGCCGTGGCGGGCGCTCCACCACCGGGATTGTCCGAGGTGTCGGCCAGCAGGACCGGGCGGCGGTCACCGGCACAGGCGCGCACGGCCTCGGTGACGGCGTCGTCGAGCGTGACGGTGTGCAGGCGGTAGCGGTGACGCCGATCCCATGCCGCGCGGCACACCGCTGCGACCACCTCGCGGGCCAGGTCCTCGTGGCCGTCATCGACGCTCGCGCAGACGGCCATGCCTGCCCCGGGGACGTCGGAGAGCGAGAACCCCCCGAAGACCGAGACGTTCCGTACCGGGGGCTCGGCCTCGGCGACCGCCATCACCTCGGCGAAGACCTCACCGGGCGTGGTCAGCTGTGCGATCTGCGGGAGCATCATCGGCACCGGTGCCCACACGAGGCGAGCGCGCGCCGAACCGGCGAGCAGGCGGCGGACGTGATCGGCGGCCTCGACCAACCGGGCCTCGATGTCGACGTGCGGATTGGTGCGATAGCCGACGACGACGTCGAGCGCATCGCACAGTCGTTGCGTGAGGTTGGCGTGGAAGTCGAGCACGGCGACGACGGGCGCGTCGTCGCCGACGGTGGCCCGGACGGCTTCGACGAAGGTGGCGTCGGGGTCGAGGTCGTCGGTGGTCCGGCCGGCACCGTGGCCGAGGACGAGCACGGCGTCGACGGGCGCGGCGGCGTGGAGTGCCTCGACGACCTCTGCGACCACCGTCTGGAAGTCGTCGCCGTCGAGCAGCCCGCTCGCACCGAACTCCCAGACCGGCAGGTCGATCACCTCGACGGGCCGACCGGCGAACCGGCCCTCGGTGACGCTGCCTCCGGTGAGACGGCGCACGGCGGCACCGGCCTCCCAGCTGGCAGCCAGCCCACCGGGATGCTGCGATGCGTCGACGCCGTCGCGGCGGCGAACGGGCGCGGCGAAGGCGTTCGCTTCGTGGGCGTAGCCGGTGATCGCCACCCGAACGGGACGGTTCATGCGTCGCCGATCCGCTCCTCGACCAGCATCTGCATGCCGTCGCGCATGTGCCCGAGTGTCTCGTCGATGTCGTCCTCGGTCATGGCCGTCGACAGCAGCATCAGGCCGTGCGGGATGATCGTGACGCCGTGGTCGAGCAGGTACCGGTGCAGTGCGTAGATCATCTGCGCCTCGCGGCGACGAATCGGGAGCTGACGGAAGTTGGTGAAGGGGGCGTCGTTGAAGATCAGTGAGACCATCGACGCGCAGCCGTGGACACCCCCGGCGAGGCCGGTGTCGCGCAGCGCCGCGCGCAGGCCCTCGCGCAGTCGATCACCCAGCCCGTTGAGCCGGTCGTACGCCTCGGGCGTCATCTGCTCCATGCAGGCCAGGCCGGCCGCCATCGTCATCGGGTTGGCGTTGTAGGTGCCACCGTGCTCGACGCGGAGTGGCTTCTTGGTCTGGTCGAACACCTCCATCACGTCGGCGCGGCCACCCGTGGCCCCGACCGGCAGTCCTCCGCCGATGATCTTGCCGAGTGCCGTCAGGTCGGGCGTGACCCCGACGGATCCCTGCGCACCGTCGTAGCCCACGCGGAACGAGAACACCTCGTCGAACACGAGCAGGATGCCGTGCCGTTCGGTGACCTCGCGCACCATCTGGAGGTAGGCGGGTGTTGCCTGCACGAACCACATGCGCGAGACGACCGGGTCGATCACCACGGCCGCGAGCTCGTCGGCGTGGCGCTCGATGATCGCCTGCGATGCCTCGACATCGTTGAAGGGCAACACGATGCTGTCGCGCAGCACCCCGTCGGTGAGGCCGTCCGTGGCGGGCACGGTGGACGGTTCGGTCGGGCTCCCCCACAGGTTGGGTGACGGGGCGACGCTGACCTCGATGGCGTCGGCGTTGCCGTGATACGAACCCTCGACCTTCGCGATCTTCGGTCTGCCCGTGAACGCCTTGGCGGCACGCAGCGCCATGAGGACACCCTCGGAACCCGAGTTCGAGAACCGGATCGTGTCGATGCCGGGAACCCGTGCGGTGAGCAGTTCGGCCAGTTCGATCTCGACCTCGGTCGGCATGCCGACGGCGAGCAGTCGCTGCGCCTGGTCGGTGATCGCGGCGAGCACCTTCGGGTTGCCGTGACCGTGGATGAGCGACGACCAGTTGTTGACGAAGTCGATGCGCTCGACCCCGTCGACGTCGGTGACGCGGCAGCCCTTTCCCGACACGGCATAGAGCGGGTACGGCTCGAACATCACCCCGACTCGACTGTTGCCGCCGGGCATCACCCGACGCCCTCGTTCGAACAGGGCTGCCGATGTGGAGTTCGGATCGGGGTACATGGGGATCTCCTGCCTGATGCGCACCGGGTCTTGAACAGCGTACAACGTGAGCGGGGCGTGCCATGATCCGGGCATGCCCCTGCACGCTCAGGCCATCGGTGAACCGATCGGCGCGATCGACGTCCACTGCGATCGACGCTGGGTCATGTCGTTCGCCGCCGGGATACCCGACGACAGCGCCCCGTTCTACGACACGGTTGGCCACCTCGCCGTCCACCCGCTGTTCCCGGTCGCCGCCGAGTGGCAGCTCGTCGTCATGAAGCGCACCGACCCGTCGGGCATGTCCGCCGACGAGCGGCGGCGAGGCATCCACGTCGCTCACGACCTCGCGATCGAACGGCCGGTCCGGCCCGACGAGACGATCAGCCTGACGGCGTCGTTGCTCGGCGTCGGCCGGCGTCGGTCGGGTGCGACGCAGGAGGTGTTGTTCGTCGCCCGGGACACCGCCGGCGACATCGTGTGGCGGAGCCGCTTCACGTCGCTCTTCCTCGGCGTCGAGCTCGTCGGCGAGCCCGCGACGCTCGAGATCGACTGGCCCGCCACCCCGCCTCGACCGGACACGAACGGACCCCTCGTCGCGACCGAGTCGACCGTTCGGCTCGTCGACGCACACGTCTATTCGGAATGCGCGCGCATCTGGAACCCGATCCACACCGACCGGGCGGCGGCGCGAGCGGCCGGGCTCACCGATCCGATCCTGCACGGCACGGCGACGCTGGCGCGAGGCGTGTCGCTGGTGACGGCCGCCGCCGGGGTTCGACTCGACGCGGTCACCCGAGTCGACTGCCGCTTCGTCGGCCAGGTGGCGCTCGGCAGCACCATCACGGCACGGCTACTCGCCCGCGACGACCATCACCTGTGGTTCGACGTGCTGACGGCCGACGGCGCGACGGCCATCGGCGACGGCCTCGTCTCGATCAACGCGTGAACCGCGGCTTGAGGAAGCGCTTCCAGACGAACAGGGCGACGAGCGCGACGATCACGATGATGACGACCGCCTGGAGCAGCCCGACCACGTTGCCCACCTGATCCCATCGGTCGCCCAGCACGGCGCCGGCGGCGATGAGCGCGATGTTCCAGATGGCGCTGCCGATCGCCGTGAGCACGGTGAACCGCACGAACGGCATCCGCCGGAACCCGGCCGGCACCG
Source organism: Actinomycetota bacterium (assembly GCA_039796935.1). Classification (GTDB taxonomy): domain Bacteria; phylum Actinomycetota; class Acidimicrobiia; order Acidimicrobiales; family Ilumatobacteraceae; genus VFMC01. The sequence continues at coordinate 54,540 of JBDKIV010000240.1, forward strand.
ACACGATCGAGCGGATCAGCGGCACGCACCGGCCGATCAACACCGCCGCATCGGAGCGGCGGTCGAACCACTCCTCGGCCCGGACCAGATCGGGCTCTTTGATGCCGAACCACCGACCCGAGCGGACCACGAAGCCGTGCAGCCGCTCGGGGCCGATCGCCGCCGAGATGCCGTACAGGATCCAGGCACCGACGACCGAGCCGATCGTCGCGGCGACGATCATGCCGATCAGCGATGCATCGCCCCGTCCCGCCACGAAACCGGCGAGGGGAAGGATCACCTCGGACGGGATCGGGGGGAACAGATTCTCGACGGCGACGAGGAGCGCGACGCCGACATAGCCGACGGTCTCGACGACATCGGTGACGAAGGTGGTGAGGTCGCCGAACATGCGACCTGCATCGTAACGAGCGGCTACTGCTTGCCCATCTCGGACCGCTGCTCGGTGGATGCGTCGGGGCCGACGGCGCGACCGAGCAACTCGATGTCGACGTGGTGCAGGACCCCTGCGAAGGAGAACGGCGACTCGTAACTCGTGCCGACGGGAGCACCGGCGTCACACCCGACGCTCAGGCCGTTGAACGGCATGAACCCGCGGATGACACGAGGGATCTCGACCGAACCCACGGGTCGACCGTCGACACCGAGCTCGCCGCGCGCCGACACCCGATCGAGCATCGTCAGGGTGAAGGTGACGTCGTGGTCACCCGGGTCGAGCGGCGTCTCGGCGCGGACCTCGTGACGCTCCATCGGGAAGTGGTAGTGGAAACATGCCCGACCGTCCTGGACGAACATCGCGTACCCGCCCCACCGGTCGCCCTCGGCGACCAGCACGCCATCGGTGGCACCCTCGCCGACGGTGATGCGGGCGTCGATCCGGAAGCCGGTGTTGACCAGCCGTGGACCGGCGTCGGACGGCAGCCGGACCAGACCGGGCCACAGCCGCCACGTGCGGCGGACCGGCCGGCGACGGCGACTCCCGGCGCCACCCCGATCGTCGATCGGCAGCACCTGGTAGCGCTCGGCCTCGTCCCACCAGCGCTCGACCAACGCCTCGAGCACCTCGGGGTGCTGGCCGGCGAGATCGTGGCTCTCCGAGAAGTCCTCGTCGAGGTGGTACAGCTCCCACACGTCCTCGTCGAGCGGGCGTCGGGCGTCGTGCATGGTGACGGCCTTCCATCCGCCGGCGACGATGCCGCGGTGGCCGAGCATCTCGAAGTGCTGCACCGACTTGCGGGTCGGTGCGTCGGGCTCGGCGAAGGTGTAGGCCATCGAGGTGCCGTGCATCGGCATCTGGGCCACGCCGTTCACCGCCGGGGGCAGCGACGCTGCTGCGACGTCGAGCACGGTCGGGGCGAGATCGCTCACGTGGTGGAACTGCCGCCGCAGCCCACCCGCAGAGCCCTCGGGCAACCCGGCCGGCCAATGGACCACGAGCGGGTCGCGCACGCCTCCGCCATGAGTGTTCTGCTTGTAGAACTTGCACGGCGTGTTGCCCGCCATGGCCCACCCGAGCGGGTAGTTGTTGAACCACTGCGTCTCGCCGATCTGGTCGAGCAGACCGAGCGACTGCTCGAGCGTCATCGGGGCGCGTTCGAAGTACCGGCCCTGGTGGAGCGTGCCGAACGGGCTGCCTTCCTGCGACGCCCCGTTGTCGCTCATCACCACGAACACGGTGTTGTCGAGCCGACCGACTCGCTCGAGCGTGGCGACCAGCCGACCGATCTGGGTGTCGGTGTGGCTGAGCATCGCCGCGTACGCCGCCTGGAACCGCACGTACAACCGCTGTTCGTCGGCCGACAGCGACTCCCACTCGGGCACACCGGGGTTGCGCGGCGGCAACTCGGTCGACCCGGGGATGATCCCCATCGCCTTCTGGCGGGCGATGCGGTCGAGGCGGGTGGCGTCCCAACCCTTCCGGAAGCGCTCTTCGTACGCGTCGATCATGTCCTTCGGCACGTGATGGGGCGAGTGTCCGGCACCGAAGGCGAGGTACAGGAAGAACGGCTTCTCGGGGGCGACCGAGGTCTGGTCCGAGACGAGACCGATCGCCCGGTCGACGAGATCGGTGGTGAGGTGATAGCCGGGTGTGTCGGGGGTGGGGATGTGGTGGTTGTCCTCGGTGAGGAACGGCTCCCAGTGGTTCATGGCCCCGTCCATGAACCCGTAGAACCGGTCGAAACCACGCTGTGTCGGCCACTGGTGGAACGGCCCCGACGGGCCCGTGTGATGCATCGGCGTGAGATGCCACTTGCCGACCGCCCAGCTGTTCCAGCCGCGTTCGCGAAGGATCTCGGGCAGCAACGCCGCCTCGCGCGAGATGGCCCCCCGGTAGCCGGGGTGGCCCATGTCCCAGTTGGCGAGCGTGCCCATGCCGACGGCGTGGTGGTTGCGGCCGGTGAGCAACGAGGCGCGCGTCGGCGAACAGAGCGAGGTCGTGTGGAAGTTGGTGTACCGCAGCCCGCCCGCAGCCAGCCGGTCGATGTTCGGCGTGTCGATCTCGGACCCGTAACACCCGAAGTCGGAGTAGCCGACGTCGTCGAAGACGCAGAACACCACGCTCGGTGTACCGGGAGGTGCCTCGAACTCGGCCGGCCACATCGGCTCGGCGCTCGACATGGTGACGCCGGGGCGGACTCGCGCTGTATCGCTCATGGCCTGTTTGTAGCCGATGCGCGAACCCTCGTCGACCACGGTTCGCCCCGGTCGACGCGGGATCGGTACCGTCGACCCGTTCCGAGACGACAGACGGGGGATGCGATGTCGACAACGCAGGACGTTCGCGGGGAGCCCGCACAGATCGACGGGCCGTGGATGACCGAGGTCCTCGAGGCGGCAGGCGTCGCCCGAGGTGCGACCGTCACCGCCGTCACGCTCGACGGTTTCATCGGCACGGGCCAGACGGGCCGCAACGCCCGTTTGTCGCTCACGTGGGACCGGCCCGACGATCGACCGGGCACCGTGGTCGGCAAGTTCCCGTCGGCCGACCCGACGGCACGATTCGCCGCGTTCGAGAACGGCACGTACCTGACCGAGTGGTCGTTCTACGACCAACTCGCCGACACCCTCTCGATCAGGACCCCGGCCTGCTACGCAGCACGGTTCGACGCCGACGCCCGCGACTTCGTGTTGATCATGGAGGACCTGGCCGGCTCGCGCCAGGGCGACCAGTTCCGCGGGCTCACGGTGGACGAGGCATCGCTGGCCATCGAGCAGGCCGTCGGCCTGCACGCCCCCCGGTGGGGAGATCCCACGATCGCCTCCTTCGGCAGCCACCGACCGAAGGGTGACGAGGCCGCCGCTGCCCTCGGGATGGTGTACGGCATGATGGTCGAGCCGTTCCTCGATCGACTCGGGGGCGGGCTCGACGACGACGTCATCGAGTTGACCAGGGCGCTCATCCCGTTCGCCGGGGCGTGGGCCAGTGGGACCGACACACCGCGTACCGTGGTGCACCTCGACTACCGACCCGACAACTTCATGTTCGGCGCCACGCCGGATGCGCCGCCGCTCGCCGTCGTCGACTGGCAGACGTGCACCGACGGCAACGCCATGTGGGATCTCGCCTACATGATCGGTGGCGGCTTCGAGCCGGCGCACCGGGCGCAGGTGGAGCGCTCGCTGCTCGACGACTACCGCGCCCGCATGTCGAGCGCCGGTGTCGACTACGACGCCGACACGATGTGGCGCGACTATCGCCACGCGTCGCTGTGGGGCGTGGTGATGACCGTGATCGCCACGATCCTCGCCGCCGAGACCGAGCGGGGCAACGAGATGCTCACGGTGATGGGCCAACGCCACGGCCGGCATGCACTCGACCTCGAGGCGCTGGAGTTGCTGGGCTGACGATGATGCACACCGCGACGCTGCGTGTCCGCCGGATGGTGGTGCTCGGCGCATTCGTCGCGGTGATCGCGACCGCCTGGCTCGCCTTCGGACACCGGGGCCAGCACGTCGCGCGCGGCCTGTTGTTCCCCGGCGCCGGACTGGTCGACGAGCGGCCGTTGCTCGCAGCGCTGTGCCTCGCTGCCACCGTCGTGGCAACGCTGGCCTGGCTGCGATGGGGCGCGGACTGGCTGGTGGCCACCGCCGCCGGGCTCTCGGTGGTGCTCTCGGCCCTCGCCGTACCGGTGGGCCAGCACGCGAGCGGACCGGTGCACGATTCGTGGCAGGCATCCGCTGCAGCCCACGAGTTCCCGCTCGTCCTGATCGTCGTCGCGGTCGTCGCCTGGCTCCGGGCGCTCACCCTCCGGGTCCCGCTGATCGCTGCCTGGGTGAGCGCACGGCACCGACGTCGTGCGGGTCTCGGTGACACCGGCCAGCTCCCTCCGGTCGACCGGTCACGGACGGCCGCGGTACTCGCCCTCGTCGGTGGCGAACTGGCCGGTCGCGCTGCGGCAGTGGCGGCCGATCCCGAGGTCGTCGAACGGGCCCGCCGGGTCGGTCTGGTGGCCCGGTTCCGCACCGGCGGCGACCCGTTGCGACATGACCATGCCCACGCCCGCGCTGCGCTGGCACTGACGGGTCGCGCCGACCGGGAGACGCTCGATCGACTGATCGCCGACACCGATCGTCACCCGCTCGGCGTGGTGTGCAGCGAGCCGGGGTGGGTCCGCCCCCTCGACGCAACCCTCGTCGCACTGGCGGTGTCGCGAGCGGGGGTTCGCCCCACCAGGTGGACCAGCGCGCTCGAGCAGCAGTTCGCCCTCGACCGTGGGCACCGGCCGGCCTGGTGGTGGACACCCCTCGGCATCGGCGCCGGATCGATGCCGGCGTGGGAGCACGCCACCACGGCATGTCTGGCGCGCGCCGCAGGGTGGATCGATCACGATCGCGACTGGGAGGCACTCCGCCGCACCGCCCTCGGGGCATCGGCGCGCGGCACCTCGGTGGCCGCCGACGAACGCCTCATCGCCGCAGCCCGGATCCTCGCCTCGCTCGCCGGTGACACCGAGGCCGGCCGCCTGTTGGCCCGGCCGACGGTGCGCCACGACCCACTGGCCGTGGCCATCGACCTCCTCGCACGACGTCTCGCCGACGACCCATCAGCGCTCGCTCCCCGTGGGCTCGCACCGACCGAACGGACCTTCACCGCATGAGCATCACCGTATGAGCATCACCGCACCTCCCCCGGCCGGGACCGACACCGTCGAGCCGCAGGCCATCCCGCTGCTGCCCGAGCGACCGAAGCGGATGGGTCCTGTCACCCGATGGCTCGTGCTCCGCAGCGTTGCGGTCTTCGTCGTCTGGCAGGCGATCGCGGCTTCGCTCGTCGTGTTCGGCGGTGACACCGCCCGCGCCGGCGGCCTGTCCCTCGTCGTACCGGGAGGCGGGTTCGTGTTCACCGCCAGCCCGGTGCTGTTCGCGCTCACCTGGGTGGCGATGTCGGTCGCCGTGGTCCTCTGGTGGGGCATGAGCCTCCACGTCGGCATTCCGGTGGTGTGGATGCTGAGCGCCGTGGGCAGCGCGCTGGTGGCGAACGGCCCGCGCCTCTGGGTCGAGCGCGGCACCACGTGGGGATGGGCGATCCCGGCGAGCTACCTGCTGGCCGTCGTGCTGGTCGGCGCACTCGTGTGGTCGTTCGAGGCCCGCTTCCGTCGCAAGCGAGCCGCGGTCCCCGAGCTCAACGAGTACCTCGCCTCGGCCCGGCTGCCCGAACCGTCCCGAGCGCTGCGGACCCCCGACGAGATGGATGCCGAACTGCTCCGCTGGAGCTACGAACTCGCCCTGCAGCCCATCGACCGCTTCGACGGGTTCGAGTGGGGCGAACAGTTCCACGGCGGGACCGTGGTCCGTTACCAGTTGAACTACCTCGGCTGGGCGCTCGCCCCCTACGCGGTCAACTACGTGCCCAACGCGCCCGGCCAGATCGAGCTGGCGCTTCGCAACCTGGTCATCAAACAGACCGACCTCCGTGTCTGGCAGTACTGGCAGACCCTCAACCGGCTCGGCAACTTCGACGGCAATCCCGATCCGCTGGTGCGCGACAACATCATGTTCTCGGGCTTCACGGGCGACCAGATCAACCTCTACGAGGCCGCGACCGGCTCGACCTACTTCGACCAACCAGGTTCGCTGACGTTCGTGTGGAAAGACGGCCGCACCTTCGCGTACGACCACCACAGCTGGATGGAGGCGGTGCGCAAGAACTTCGAGCAGAGCCGGTTGGGGTTCTTCCCGTGCGAGCCGGGGTGGGCCTTCGCGGCGTGCAACACCCTCGGCGCGCAGGCGCTGTACGGGCACGACCGCCTGCACGGGACGTCGCTGTGGGCGTCGGTCGAACCCAGATGGCGCGAGACGCTCGAACGCGAGTACCTGATGCCGGACGGCAACTACGCCAACATCCGGTCGACCCACACGGGGCTGTCGTGGGACACCGGCGAGACGCCGGGCGGCGAGTACTTCGCCACGGGGACCCACCAGTTCCGCGATGTCGCACCCGACCTGGCAGCACGCGGTCGAGCACTGAGCTTGCGTCACGCACCGCAGAAGCTGGCCAAGCTCCGGGCCCTCATCGCCGATGGTGTGCTGCAGATGCAGCTGCCCGACGAGTGGGAGCGCAACCGCGCCCGGCGCAGCGCGGTGCCCGGCTGGACGAAGCTGATCGGCGGTGCCCGGGCGGTCGGCGACGAAGAACTCGCCGTCGCGGCCCAGCGCGCCCACGACCGACAGTGCGCCACGGGTCAGCGGTGGCCCGAGCGGCCGCTGGCCGTCGGGGTCTCCAACCTCGCCCTGCACCTGCTGGTTCGCTGGTCGACCCCGATCGACAATGCTGCGTTGAACATCCGCGGCTACGTGCCACCGGTCGGTCCGGTCCTGCACGACGCGCCCTGGCCGGCAGTGCTGGTGACGCTGGCCCGCTCGAGCGACGGTGTCACACTCGACCTCGTGCTCCGTCCCGGCCCGGAGGCCGATGCGCGACCGGTCGGTCTCGGCTTCACCGCCCTGCAGCCCGGCACGACGTATCGGCTCGCGGGGGACGGGTTCGACGTCGAGTTCGTCGCCGACGGCGACGGGCACGGGTCGATCGACGTCACCGTCGGGGCCACCCTGGCCCTGCGACTCGAGCCGGTCACGGCCGACACGGCGGACCGGGTGCTGTCATGATCTCGATGTACCTCAACTGCGCACAGGTGTGGGTCCGTCTCGTACGGCTCTGGTGCCGGCTCACCCGCCGGCCTCAGGTGACCTACGAGGCCCCGCCGCTCGCCCATGCCCGACCATCCGGTGGAGACCGCTCGTGACCGATCTGCTCCTGCTCCCTGAACGACCGAAGCGTTTCGGCCCGGTCACGCGCCGGTTGCTCGGCCGCTTCGTCGCCGTGATGCTGATGGTCGAGATCGTCGGCGCCGCGCTCGTGTTCGTGGCCGACGATCCGGTCGCCCGGGCGGCCGGTCTGTCCCTCGTGTTCCCGGGCGGCGGGTTCCTCTACGCCGCGTCGCCGGTGCTGTTCGTCGCCACGCAGGTCCTGGTGGTCGTGGCGCTCGTGCTGTGGTGGGGTCTCAGCACCCACTTCTCGATCCCCGCCGTCTGGGCGCTCGGCGTGATCGGTTCGGTGCTGCTCGCCGACGGGCCCAGGGTCTGGGTCGATCGCGGGACGCACTGGGACTGGGCGGTGCCGGTCGTGTACGCCGCAGCGCTCGTCACGCTGGGTGTGATGGTCTGGAAGGTCGAGCGGCGCTTCCGCGCCAAACGCGCCCGCGTGCCCGAGATCAACAGCTATCTGCGCGACGCAGCCGTTCCCGATCGCGTGACCGAACTCCGAGCGCCCGACGCGATGGATGCCGAGTTGCTTCGCTGGTGCTACTCGTTCGCCGACCAACCCGACGACGGCCTGGCCGGACTCGACTGGGGCGAGCAGTTCCACGGCGGCACGCAGCTCCGCTATCAGCTCAACAGCGTCGCTTGGTCGATGGCGCTGTACGCCGCGAACTATCTGCCCAATGCCCCGCGCCGGATCGAACAGGCGCTCGGACGGGTGGTCGCCAAGCACACCGACCCGCGTGTGTGGGGCTACTGGCGCACGCTCAACCTGCTCGGCAACTTCGACCCGAACCCCGACCCGATCCGCCGCGACAACATCATGTTCTCGGCGTTCCTCGGCGATGTGATCAACAGCTTCGAGGCCGCCACCGGCTCGAGCCGGTTCGACGAGGCAGGGTCGCTCACGTTCGTGTGGCGCGACGGGCGCACCTTCGCCTACGACCATCACTCGATCGTCGCGGCGGTGCGCGCCAACTACGACCGCAGCCGGCTCGGGTTCTTCCCGTGCGAGCCCGGTTGGTCGTTCACGGTGTGCAACGTGATGGGCGCCCAGGCGCTCCACGGCCACGACACGCTGCACGGCACCGACGAGTGGGACCAGGTGCGTGAGCGCTGGCGGCAGACCCTCGACGAGGAGTACCTCACACCCGACGGCTCGTATGCCCACATCCGTTCCAACCACGTCGGCCTGTCGTGGGACACGGGCGAGGTGCCGGGCGGTCACTACTTCGCCAACGGCACCCACCGGTTCGTCGACATCCTCCCCGATCACGCTCGCCGCGCGAAGGCACTCGACCTTCGCGGGGCCAGCGGCAAGATGGCGGCGCTGTCGTCGATGATCCGCGACGGACGGCTCGAACTCGAACTGCCCGAAGAGCCCGAACGCCACCGGACCCGCTCGAGCGCACTACTCCCGTGGAACAAGGTGATCGGCGGCGCGCGCATGGTCGGCGACGCAGCCCTCACCCGAGCGGCGGTCGAAGCGTCGGCCCGGCAGTGCGCCACGGGTGAGCGCTGGCCGGGACGTCCGCTCGCCGTGGGTGGTGCCGGCATCGGCTCGCACATGCTGCTGCGCTGGTCCGCCCCACTCGACCTGGCCGCGCTCAACATGCGCGGCTACCTGGCCCCGGTGGGTCCGGTCGTCGACGAGGCCGACGACCGGGTGCTCGTCACGCTCGCCCGCTGCGATGACGGTGTTCGGCTCGACCTGATGCTCGAGCCGTACGGCGAAGCCGTGCACGACGCCGTGCTGGCCGTCAGCGGGTTGGCCCCGTCGACCACGGCTCGGATCCACGGCGACGGTATCGACCTGAGCGTCGTTGCAGCGCCCGACGGGTCGGCGCGTGTCGTCGTGCCGCTCGTCGACCGACCGGTGCGTCTCGTCGTGGAGGCAGCGTCGTGATGCTCGACTGCGACCGCCTGTGGACGCGTCTGGTGACACTCGTCTACCGGATCCGCCGCCGGCCTCGGGTGACTACGCCGCCGCAGCGACGGGGATGACGAGTCGGAACGTGGCGCCGCCGGCGTCGTGTTCGACGAGTTCGATCGTTCCGCCGCAGCGTTCGAGGAGCAGGTGGACGGTCGGCAGACCGAGCCCTCGACCCTCGCCCTTGGTCGACGAGAACGGCGTGAAGACGTCGCGGGCCAGCTCGGCCGGGACACCCGGGCCGTCGTCGCTGACCAGGACTTCGACCGCCGGACGACCGGACTGCACGGTGCTCGACAGCTTCACCCGGATCGAGCCGTGACCCTGCTGGGCATCCCCGGCGTTCGACACCAGATTGAGCATCACCTGCAGCAGATCGCCCTCGGACAACTCGACGACGGTGTGCTCGTCGACGTCGAGGTGGAAGCGGAGGTCGACCCCGCGACCGGCCACCGAACGCAGGAACCCCATCGAACCGGCCAGGGCCGGAACGATCACGCACGACCCGCCCTCTGCCCCGCGTGACCCGCTGCGCAGTCGCTGCAAACGTGCCGTCATGGCGGCAGCGTTGTCGCACGCTTCGAGGATCCGCTCGACACCCTGACGAGCCGAGTCGGACAGCTCCTCGCTCTCGAGCAGGCTGCACTGGAGCGAGATCATCGTGATGAGGTTGTTCATGTCGTGAGCGACACCCGACGCCAGCCGTCCGATGTACCCGAGCCGCTCCTGCCGTTCGGCGAGCGCCCACGCCTCTCGTTCGGCCGCTTGGGCTGCAGCACGCTCTCGATCGGTACGGATCACGTCGATCATGTGGGCACAGACCGCCAGGAACGGCTCGAGGAACTCGATGTCGTGCTCGTCGAACCCTCCCGGGCGGTTGGCGACCCCGATCATGCCGATCAGCACGTCGTTGCGACGAAGCGGCAAGCCGAGGAAGCTCACGAGCGGTGGGTGCCCGGGCGGAAGTCCACCACGACGCGGGTCGTGCGCCGGTTCGTTGCTGATGAGCGGCTCGCCCGAGGTGAGCACCCGACCGAACAACGTGTCGAGGTTCGAGAACACCAGCCCGCGGTCTTCGCCCTGGTTGTCGAGGTAGAGCTGCCGGGTGGCGTCGTCCCAGGCGATGTTGGTGAGCGCCCAGCTCTTCAGGTACGGCCGAGCGTCATCGGTGTAGAGCACCTCCCCGATGAAGCCGTACTCGCAGCCGGTGAGCCGCAGCACGTCGTCGAGGATCCGCTCGAACAGCTGCGGCCGATCGGCATCGCGGAAGTACAGCCGATGAGCACGTTCGATCGCGCCGAGGAGCTCGGACGCAGGTGACGTCGCTGTCTCCTCCACGACGGCCAACTTAGTGCGTCCGACCTCGCTCGCGCGCGTGCTGGTCGCCGGCGGCATGCGCCTCGGCCGGACGATCCGGCCGTGGCGCTGCCACGAGATTTGACGGTGCTGCGGGCGGGCACCACAGCACCGTCGATCTGCGAGCACGGGCGCTCATGCCGTGCTCACGCCCGCATGGTGTCGGGCAAGGCGGTGAGACCGCCGGCAGCCACGCTCTCGGGGCTCAAGCCCAGCGTGACTGCCGAGGCTGTTGGCGCACCACCCGCCGCGATCGCGAAGGCGCCGGCGTCCGCCGACCGGCGCAGCCACCGCGCAGCGGGGGTTCGAGGTGGCTCGATCGGGCGGGGGTGCGTCACGGGTTGTAGAGAACCTGATCGTTCGTCGCTGCGAAACTCAGGAATCCATCAATCTCCGGCGGGATGCTCCTCACTCTGGTGAGGGACATCCCTCACGTGCGCGAGCCCGCCGCCCGCATGACCGCATGCACTCGGGGATTGACGCCGTCGTCGCCGGCATCGATGCCCAGCTTCGAGTAGATGGTGGTCAGCATCCGCTCGACGGTCTTCACCGACAGGTGCACGCGTTCGGCGATCGCTCGATTGCTGAGTCCGGCCGCCAGCGCTGCCAGGACCTGGCGCTCGCCGTCGCTCAGCGAGGCCACCTGTGCGTCGGTCCGCTCACCCAGACGATGCAGCTCGGGGTCGATCATCACGAACCCCGACACCACCGCATCGATCGCCTGGCGCAGTCGACGACTCGTGTTCGTGCTCTTCAACAGGTACGCCCACGCCACGTCGAGTCGCTGGGGCAGCACCGCCACCAGATCCGGGCGGGCATCGCCGCTGAGGATGACGACGCCACGAGGACGGTCGCCGCCATGGCCACCGGCGACCACATCGGCTGCCACGTCGAGCCCTTCGCCGTCGGGAAGACCGAGGTCGACCACCAAGACGTCGACCGCGACACCGCGGAGTCCGCGTCGAGCCTCGTCGGCGGTACGGAACACGCCCGCCAGGCACAGGTCGTCCTGCTTCGACACCCACTCGCCCAGCAGGTCGGCGAGCAGATGTTCGTCTTCGACCACAGCGACGCGCACGACCTGACGGTCGACGTCGACGGTCACGCTGCGCCCTGCGACAACCGCTCGATGGACTGGACCAGCTCGAGTGCCCGGAACGGCTTGCGCAGCACGGTCGCATCGTCGGGAAGCCGCCGGGACAGGTCGGCACCGGCGTGCCCGGTGATGAACAGCACCGGCAGATCGGGCCGCCGCGAGCGCAGTTCCTCGGCCAGCGTGACACCGTCCATCAACGGCATCGACAGATCGGTCACCAGGAACTCGAACGGCGTGCGATCGGCGACGTCGAGCGCCTCGACACCGTTCGATGCGACGTGCACGACGTATCCCCGGCGGCTCAGGATCTGCGCGACCGTGTCGAGCAGGGTGGGCTCGTCGTCGACCACCAGCACGATCGGGCGGTCGTCGGAACCGTCCATCGGCACGGTCGGGACCGTCGGCCGCAGTCGCTCTCCGGATCGTTCGAGCAGCTGAGCACCGAGGCGTGCGGCGCGGTCGAGCAGATCGCGCAGCGCCCCGGCATGCACGGTGTCGTCGGCCAGGTCGAGCTGCAGTTGCATCGCCGCCAGCAGATTGTTGAGCTCGTGCGCCGTCTCTGCGGCCACCCGGGCGACCGCCGTCTCGGCCGCGAGTTCGCGCTGCACGCGGTCGAGCTCTTCCTGTTCGGTCCGGTCGACGATCAGCCCGAGCATGGCGACGACCTCGCCATCGGGCCCCCGCAATGCCCGGGCGATCAACCGTCCCGGGAACGTCGAGCCGTCCGGCCGCATGTACTGCTTGTCGGTGACCATCTCGTCGAGCTCGCCGCTGGCGAGTCGGCCCAGGTAGTCGCGAGTCCGGTCACGGTCGTCCGGGTGGGTGATCGCAACCGCGCTCTGCTCGGGCAGGTCGGCCGGATCGAGGCCGAGCAGTTCGACGAACGCCTCGTTCGCGTCGAGTTGATTGCCGTCGACGTCGAGCAGCGAGAGCGCGACCGGAGCACGATCGAACGCCAGCCGACCCAGCAGCAGACGCGGCGTGTCATCGCTTCTCACTCCCGGCACGTTAGCCACACGAGCCGACGGCGACGTCACAAACGGGTGACACCCATCCGTTGAAGCGTTCATCCACGCCCGACCGGAGGACCGCATGAGCGACGACCACACCCCCATCGACGACGAGACCGCCCAGATGCTCGAGCACGTCTACGTGCGGGCAACGCGGATCGAACCGCAACTGCGCCGGTTCTCGCGGGTCCTCGCCGACCTCGGCCTACCCGTCCCGGCCGACTGGGCGTCGCAGGACGACCTGAGCACCGTGTCGTTCGCCGACCTCACCGTCACGCAGTTCGACCGTCTCCTCTGCCTGTTCGAGGATCTCGCCGCCAACCGGCCCATCTCGGTCACCGTGGTGCGCGGCGGGCCGACCCTGTTCGATCCGGGTCCGCCCTCCGGGCCGGTCTCGCCGCCCTCGACGTCGAGCGTTCACATGGTGGTGCCGCGATGAGCGCCCCGTCGACCACGGTCAGCGACCGCGAACTCGTCCTGCTGCGCGCCGCCCTCGCGTCACTCGGCCTCGACGAGGTGCAGGGCGAGGCGTTCCACCTCGACGTCGACGAGCTCGGCCGTCACTGGATCGTCCAGAACGACACCGGCCAGATGGTCATCGACCGGCACGACCCCGACAGCGTCGACGGTCTCGAGGGCAACTTCGCGATCCCCGAGCGGATCCGGCGATTCGGCGAGTGCTTCAGCGCCGACGGCCTCACCCTCTCGGTCGTCGACTCGACCACCGTGGTCGCTCAGATCGGAACGGGCATCGGCTCGGTCAGCGTGGCGGTCGACCTGGTCGCCGGTGACCGGCAGCCGACCGAGCCGTGGCAGGTGCTGCCCACCTCGACCGCCGTCGTACCCGCCCGCGAGTTCATGCTCATGCTCACGGCGATCAGATCGATGCCGACCGGGCTCGAACCCGCCGAGTACCCGGTACCGCCGATGTGGCTCCAGATCGAACGAGGGACCGTCGGCCTGCACGTCGACTGGAGCGACTTCGTGCCGAGCCGGGGTACCTACCGACTCGCCGCCTCGTCGACCGAGGGATCCGCGACCGTCGCCATCCCGCACGGCGCCATCGAAGCGCTGCTTCGCCAGCTCCCCTGGTTCGGCGACGACAGCGAGGACGACAGCCAGGGCGACAGCGACCTGACCATCGAGATCGGCGCCGTTCGCCACCGGGGCGACGTCGGTGACGCGATCAGCGTGGCCGGCGACGACTGGAGGGTGGTGTTCTGGACCCTCCACCCGCTCGAGCACCGCTGGGGCGCACCGATCAACCAGATCCTCACCGAGGCAGGGATGACGGTGGTCGACCGCGATCAGGGCGAGTGGATCGTCTCGAGCCGCTCGATCGATGTCCGCGTCGTGCTCCACCACGGCCACCCCGACATCGCCCGCGTGAGCGCCCTGCTCATCGACGGCGCCGACGACAACATCGATCTCCTCCGCGAGCTCAACCAGCTCAACGCCGCCTCGACGGGAGTGCGGCTGTGGCTCGAGCACGGCGCCGTGCACGCCGCCGCCGACGTGCGCTGCAACGACCTCAGCCCGTTGCCGGCGGTGATCCGCCAGGTCGGCACGACCGCACATCAACTCGCCCCGGTCCTCGCTGCACTGGCGACCAGCGGCGAGTGACGGCACCGATCACACGGCGGCTCACGCCGCACGTGCCCAGAGCCGACGGCCGGCGAACCGCCAGATCAACCACAGACTGACCGACACCCCCGCCAGGCCGAACGCGGTCTGGGTGACGAACCCGGCCCACGTGTCGGCCCGCTGGAACGAGGGCGCCCGCTCGACCCACGCAGGACCGCCCCACGTGAGGTCGATCGTCTGGGTCGCCCGCTCGGGATTGATCAACCTCGCCCACAGGAACCAGCCGAAGATGCGACACGCGCCGTAGACGAAGTAGGCGCGGTACACGGCGAGCATCACGGTCTCGGTCATCGAGAACCGGCGCTGCAGCCGACCCCAGACCGGATCGGCGGGGACGATGCGGTCGCGGAAGAACTGCCGGGTGAAGACCCGCGGCCCACCGAGCGCGAGGCAGAGCCAGAAGAAGTCCCACGCTCCGCCCAGGCTCGAGAAGTAGGCGGCCGCGTCGCCGTACCGGCCCTCCTGCGCCGCATACGCCCACATCCCGGTCGAGTAGTGCTGGGTCGTGAAGGGGAACAACAGCATCGTGCCCACCGAATCGAAACAGTCGGTCAGCACATGCGCCCACCCGCCGAGCAGCAACCCGAGACCCCACGCCCGGTTCCGGCTGAACGCCAGCACCACGAGCACGACCACCACGATGAACAGCAGCGAATGCGTCGGCCCGACACCGGGCCAGCCACGGTGGTACTTCCATGGTTCCTGCGCCTTGATGAGCGTCATCGAACCGATGTTCAACCCGTAGACCGGCAACTTCGTGAACAGGTCGGGCAACAGACAGCCCAGCAGCACGGCGAGGTAGCTGATCTTCGACTTCAGCCGTCCCTCGAGGTGGTCCTGGAGGAAGTAGCTCTCGAGTTCGTGAGCCGCCCAGCTCACCGTTCACCCCGATCGAACCGACCGAACAGGCGCGTGCTGACGATGACACAGACGACGACCAGAGCCGGTCCCACGATCCAGTTGAGGATGACCGTCTGGACCAGCGCACCACCCACCACGAGGATCACGACCGCCAGCAGATACCCGATCTTCTCCGACCGAGCCATGATCGACGGACGCCTCAGCCCGCGTCGCCGACGGACGACCGGGCCGGGAGCTCGCACGCCTGATCGGTCTCGATCCGCTCGTGCAGGATCGGGCACGCATGAGCACCGGCACCCCACGACGGGAACACCGACGAGTACAGGCCCCCGCCGCCGGCGACCGCCACCAGGATGTGGTCGGGGCTGGCGATCGCGTGGATCTCGTCATCGGGATCGCCGCGCGGCACGAACATCGGGTTGAGCGACTGGAGCCGTCCCCGGCGGTTGGTCGCCAGTCGCTGTAGTTCGACCTGCACCTCGCGCCGGCCGAGACCTGCACGTGCGAGCACCTGCGCATGCTCGGGATTCAGCAGCACCGCCGCCGAACCGACCCGGAAGAACGCGTTGTTCGAACCCGTCGTGGCGATCACCGCGGCCACGGCGCGCAGCAGGCGGTACGCCGAATCGGGGTCATCGGCGTCGTCGACGAACACGACCGAGTGCGGGGCTTCGACACCCACGACGGTCACCACCGAGTCGGACGGCTCGAACCCGACGGCCACCGACAGCGGCTCCCACGGCGACTCGGCCTCGGCCTCGGCCAGACACATCGAGAACTTGCCGGGATGACCGAGCAGCGCCATGTCGGACACACCCGGCCTCGCCCCGCCGATGTTGATCATGCACAGGCGCAATGCTCGCCCGATCGAGGCATTGGCCCGGTGGCCGGGCCCGAGCGCACCGAAGCCGCTCGCCACCCCGCACGCTGCCGGCACGGGACCGTTCACCACCACGAGCGGCGACACCGAGTGCGTCGTGCTCTGCACTTCGGACAGATCGAACTCGGGACGCAGCAGGGCGCGCAGCCCAGCCACCACGATCGGCATGTGATCGGGGAGACAGCCGGCCATCACCGCATTGACGGCGACCGACTCGATGGTCGTCGCCGACCCGAGCGGCCCCATGATCCCGAGGTCGATCGAGCCGTCGAGACCGGTGGCCACGACGAGCCGCTCCACACGCTCGCGAGTCGGCACGATCACCGGGAACCCGTCGGTGCAAGCCAGATCGTGCAGCAACTCGAGCGCTTCGGACTCGTCGGAGGCGGCCAGCAACGTTGTGTCGGCCTCTGACCGCGCCTGCGCCTGGTCGGGCTCGACCGGTGCCCCGACCGCGCCGGGCGCATCGGTCGCGTCGGTCGCGTCGTCGGGTGAGTGAGCCGGGTTGTCGGGCGACGCTTCGCCACGGAGCACACCGATGAGCCGCGGAGCCAGGTCGGCCGCGAGCGCTGCCATGGCCGACGCCCCCGTCCCTGCCACCGGGTGCGGCAACCGGAGCCGGGGCACGTCGGGCATGCCGTTCGAGAGGGCGACGAGATCGCCCTGCTGCCAGAACGCCTCGGTGACCAACGCGACGACAGCGCGGTCTCGACGAGCCAGTTGGATCCCGTCACGCACGGTGCCGGAGGTGCAACTGCCTCAATGTCCGTATGCGGCGATCACCGCCGTGCAGGTGGCTGCGATCTCGGTCAGTTGCTCGTCGCTGGCCAACGCCGACGCGTTGCCCTTGTTCCAGACCCGCACCGACACATCAGGCATCGCCGCCTCGAGCGCCGCACCGATGTGCTCGACGAAGGCCACCGAATCGGGAAAGCCGTTCGCGAACAATCCGATCGTGTCGCCCGGACCGATGGGCGCCGAACACGTATACGGGTCGATCGGTCCAGCAGGTCGGCCGCGCGGATCGTGGAACTCCATGCGTGCAGCTTCCCACATCGGGCGAGATCACGGCTCGAGCGAGAGCGCCTCGGCCAGACCCGTCATCCGCTCGGCCGGGGCCGCCACGCAGGCGCCGACCGCGCCCGCCGAGCCGACCACCACGAGATGCCGGCGCGCCCGTGTGACCGCCGTGTACAGCAGCTCGCGACCGGCGAGCGGCGAAGTCGCCGGCGGGAGGATCACGACCACCGTCGGGTACTCCGAACCCTGGCTCTTGTGCACCGTCATGGCGTAGGCCGTCTCGACCTGCTCGAGTTGCACGAGATCGATCGGGCGCGGATGGTCGGGGGTGCCGAACACCGCCACCAGGTCGCCCTCGCGGCGCACCACGACACCGACGTCGCCGTTGGCGAGACCCAGGCGGGGTTCGTTCCGAGTGACCAGCAGCGGCCGCCCCGGGTACCACAGATCGTCGCCCGCACCCATCCACCGGGCGGCGAGTTCGTTCCACCGCGACACCCCGTACGGTCCGTAGCGATGGGCGCACAGGATTCTCGCCGCGCCCGACGACGTCAGCGCCTCAGCGAAGTCACCGGCCTCGGCAGCCGCACGAACCCTGACCAGGACGGGCAACATCACGGAGCGAACGGCATCACGAGCCGTCCGGTCGGGCGCCTCGTCGACTTCGACGAAGGTGATCTCGTCGGTCTCGCGTCGCAACACCTCGAGCGCCGGGGCACCCACGTCGGTGTCCGGCGCCGGCTCTCGCTCGGCCAGACGAACCGCATCGGCCACCGCGGCGATCGCCGACTCGGCGCCGTAGCGATGGACACGGTCGAGCCTGACCACGCGACCCGCCAAGGGACCCGACCGCTCGCCGGCACGGACCATGTCGCCGAGCACGGCACCCAGCTCGACGCTCTCGAGTTGGTCGGGATCACCGATCAGCACCAGACGGGCATCGGGGCGCAAGGCCTCGCACACACGGGCGAGGAGTGGGGCCGAGACCATCGAGGTCTCGTCGATCACCACGACGTCGTGCGGCAACGGATCGGAGCGATCGTGGCGGAACCGGTGCAGTTGATTGCCCTTCGGGCCGAGCAAGCGATGAACGGTCGTCGGTGTCAGCGCAGAGAGCTGAGCACGCACCTGCTCGGGCAGAGCAGCCCGCATGTCGTCGGTGGCCAATGCGCCATCGATCGACTCCTTCAGACGCGCCGCTGCCTTGCCCGTGGGTGCCGCGAGCGCAACACGTACGGGTCGCCCGGTCTCGGTGGCCTGGGTCATCAGCACGGCGAGGATCCGCGCCACCGAGAAGGTCTTCCCGGTGCCGGGCCCTCCGGCGATCACGGCGAACCGCCCGGAGAGCGCCAGGTCGGCGGCCACGCGCTGCCGATTCGCCACGCCCCCCGACGTGACCGCAGGGAGGAGGCGCTCGAGGAGTTCGAGCACGGCGGGCGTGACGGCGGGCTGGACAGCGGGCGAGTGATCGGCCGATGCCTGCCCGTCGGGTGCAACCGTCACGCCACCCTCGACCGAGAGGTGACGCAGCATCGATGCGACGACACACTCATCGACCCAGTGTCGCTGCAGGTACACGCTGGTACCGCGGAGCACCAGCGGACGAGCATCGAACTGCGGCACCGCGTCCCACGACTCGGTCAGCCGCACCACCACGTCCGGTGCACGGTGCAGCGCGTCGAGCCACTCGCCGACATTCGGCCACGGAAGGTCTCGATCGACGGCACCGAGCGTCGGGTCCGACGGGTCGATCGGATCGATCGGATCGACGAGCTCGCGCCTGCCCACCTCGCGTTCGACCACTCGGGCCAGCTGACCCAGCGTGGCGCACGAATGACCATGACGGGCCGACCAGGCCGCCATCGCCACGGCGAGGAGCACGAGCTGGTCGGAGCACCCGGACGACCGCGCCACCCACGCCGCCAGATGCACCTCGGCAGGCCCCAGAACGCCCGCCTCGACGAAGGGGATGAGCGACTCCGCTTCGGCCGGGACGAACGGCGACGACATGCTGCTCATGCGTCACCCCCGAGCGCGAGGACCTGATCGAGCGCCACGATCGTGGCCGGCGGCGGCTCCCAGGCGAAGACGCCGTAGGGGCGTCCGTCGGCCAATGGTGTCTTCGCGCCGACCATTCCCCTGACGAACAGATAGGCGATACCACCGAGGTGAACTGCCGGGTCGTACCCGCGGAGCCGCCAACGGAGATACCGGTGCAGCGCCACGCTGTAGAGCAGCGCCTGCAGCGGGTAGTCGTGATGGGCCATCGCCGCAGGCAGCCGGTCGGGATGGTACGAATCCAACGGTCGCGCCGCGCCCCGCTCGTGCAGTCGATTGGTCTTGTAGTCGACCACCACGAATCGCGGAGCTCCGACCGGACCGGGCACCCGGAGGACCGCGTCGATCGAACCCTGCAGGTAGCCGGCGATCTCGACGGAGAACCGGCCGTTGGCCAACTGGTCGGCGTACGGACGCTGGGGGTCGTCGCCCGGAAGGGTGTCGAGCAGCACCTCGCCGATCCGTCGAGCCGGTACACGATGCCGGGTTCCGGCCAGTGGGAGGTCGAAGGCCAGCTCTGCGAGCCGGTCCGTCGGACCGATGTCGGCAAGGCGGCGGCCACCGAACAACGGCCCGAGTGGCGACGCGAGCATGGCGCTCAACCCCGCCACCAGTTGTGCCGGCTCGACCGGCAGCCGATCTCGCTCGAGTTGGTCGTCGACACGGGCGGCCAAGTCGTCGGCGAGCGTGACGCTCGTCGGGTCGATCCCCTCGAGCACGGCGTGCACCAGATTGCCGAAGGCTCGGCCGCCGACCACGTCGGCGAGCGGCATGGCCACCGCGTGGTCCCCCGGCTCGGGCCACACCGCGTCGAGGCCCGGCCCCTGACCGAGCGCCTCGCCGCCGATGGCGGTGGCGGTGCTCGACTCGTCGGCTCCACCGACGACCGGTGCTGCATCGTCGACCGAGCCGAAGGTGTGTTGCCGGGTTCGCGACACCGAACTGAACGACCAGCGCTTCCAGTTCGGGTCGATGACGACTCGGTCGCCGGGGTCGGCGACCGTCAGCACCGGCGGCGGTTCGAGCACTGCGGGCCCCGACCACCGGCGTTCCGACCCGACCCGCGGACAGACCGACACCTCGATCAGCCCACCGCTACGGTCTGCCACCGATCGCAGCGCCTCGTCGGCGGTGTCGTCGTCCATCGGTACGGACGCCTTGACCGCTTTCAACGTGGGTGCGCCACCGCGTGCCGTGGCCTCGACGAGGGCCGGGCGCGAACCGCGCGGTTCGCCAGCCTCGTCGCGGTCGAGGAGCAGTGTCGACAGTGCCCACTGACCGACGTCCTTGCACGGCGCCCACCACACGATCGTGCGGTGCCGAGCACGGGTGAGGCCCACGTACAGCAACCGGAGTTGATCGCCGAACTGCTCGATGTGGGTCCGGTGCTTGCGAACGTCCTTGGTCTCGAGTCCCGCTCTCCAGCTCCAGTTCGATGCGATGTCGACGACCCGAGTCGCCGTGCCGTCGTCGTGGTAGACCGACGGACCGAACGAGGACGCCTTCTGCCACGAGAACGGCATCAGCACGATCGGGTACTCGAGACCCTTGCTGGCGTGCATCGTGGTCACCTGAACCGCATCGGCATCGGAGTCGATCCGGCGCATCTGCGGATCTCGCTCGTCGGCGTCACCCGAGCCCGAAC
Source organism: Actinomycetota bacterium (assembly GCA_039796935.1). GTDB lineage: Bacteria > Actinomycetota > Acidimicrobiia > Acidimicrobiales > Ilumatobacteraceae > VFMC01. Next base: position 75,300 of record JBDKIV010000240.1, read on the forward strand.
GCAGCCGGTCGAGGCAACGGCGGAGGGTGGCCGCCGAGGTACCGGACCCGTGCAGTTCGGCAGCCATCAACTCGGCGATGTGGTCGAGATCGGTGAGATCTCGCTCACCCCCTCGCCGGTTCAGCAGTGTGGTGACGACACCGCTGTCGGCCCGGACGCGGTCGTACCAGGCGAGCAAGGGCATGGCGGCGAGGTCGGCGGCCCATTGGGCGCACTGGCGCTGCAGGCCCGCGATCAACTCGTCCGAACCGGTCTCGTTCGGGTCGAGTTCTTGCGGTGTCCGGCCGAAGAACACTCCGAGCCCGGCGGCTCGCACCGTCGACGACGACGAGGGTCGTTCGATCGCAGCGAGCAACCGGGTCCACTCGTGGCCGGCCGGCGACGACAGCACGCTGCCGGTGCGCGTTCGCACGGCGGGCACCCCCGCATCGAGCAGCGCCCGCACGACCAGGTCGGCACCCGAGTGGGTCGGCACCAGCACGGCGATGCTCGCGGGCGTGACGGGCTTCGACCCCTCCGCCCCCTCGATTCGATGGTGGTCGAGGAGGTCGATCACGACGTCGACGAGATCGGCGACGATGATCTGGCGCGCGTCGCCGGTTGCCACGAGGTCGGTGTCGCCGGGGTCTCTCGGCACCCGCCGAATGACGAGCGGAGCGCCCGGCTGCAGTGCCCGGTCGCGCGCCGACGGCGCTGCGTCGACCGGCATCGCCACGATCCGGTCGTCGCCGAGCGTGACGTCGGCGAGCAAGGCATTGGTCGCGGCGACCGTGTCGCGGTCGCTGCGGTAGTTCGTGGCGAGGTGCACCGTTCGCTGACCATCGGTCGCGGACAGGTAGGTGTGCACGTCGGCACCACGGAATCGGTAGATCGCCTGCTTCGGGTCGCCCACCAGCACCATGTCGCCGCGGAAACCCCGATCGAAGATCTCCCACTGCACCGGATCGGTGTCTTGGAACTCGTCGACCAGGACCAGGTGGTAGCGCTCGTTGAGCGCGTCGACCACCGCCTGGCCGTGAACGGGGTCGACGATCGCGTCTCGCAGGCCGGTCAGGAGATCGTCGAAGCCCTGTTCGTTGCGGAACCGACGTCGACGACCGACCTCGGAGGCGGCCCGGTGCACGAGTTCGATCCAACCCGCCAACTCCGGGGCGTCGTCCGCGGTCGGAACGACCGACGATCCCGAGTTGGCCAGGACGGCGGTGACCGACTCGACGAGTTCGGACAGCACCTTGCCCGGGGTGGTGCCGCTGTCCCAGTCGAACCGCGATGCATCGTCGAGCAACGAGGCGACCACGAGGTCGCGACAGACCTCGTCGATCACCGCCTTGCCGCTGCTGCCGAGCGAACTGTCGAGCGTTGCGGCCGACCGGACGCCCAGTTGGCGAAGCGCCTGTTGACAGAACCCGTGAATGGTCGAGATGGTGGCGTCGTCGAAGCTGGCGATCGCCTGCGCGACCCGACGGCGGCGATGTGCCCGGTCGGCGGCGTCACCCTGCAGCAACACCTCCATCCACGAGCCGTCGGGCGCAACGCCAGCCTCGAGTACCTCGAGCGCATCGACCAATGCCCGCCTCGACCGGTCGCGCAGCTCGGCGGCCGCTGCCTTGGTGAAGGTGACCACCAGCAGCGACGAGGCCGGGCGGTCGAGTTCGGCCACGTGGCGAACCACGAGCGCGCTCAGCGAGTAGGTCTTGCCGGTGCCGGCACTGGCCTCGATGACCAGTCGCCCGCGCGGCAGCTCTCCTCGAAGATCGAGGTGCGTGGTCATGGTTCCCCCGTCTGTCCGACATCGGCGCCCGAGTCGGATTCGGGGGGCATCGCCGCCGCCTGCATCGCCTTCTTCGTCTTCGCGTCGAGCTTGGTCTCGGTCTCGTCGATCGCCGCCCGGTAGGCACCCCAGATCCACGATGCGGCGCGAGCGGCACACCCGCCGGTCGACCCGCCACCGTGACCACCGGGGCCGAGCAACCAGTCGAGTCGCTCGGGGACCTCGACGGCCAGGAAGTCGTCGAACGACACCTCGGACCACACCATCGCGGCGTGCTCGTCGTAGCCGATGTCGTCACCCTCGAACGCAGCGCGCGCCTTGGCCGCCTGACCGGCGGCAAGCTGGAACGACGTCTCGTCGAGCAACGGCACCACGTCGTGGCGAGCCCACCACAGCACGGTGATGGCAGCCCGGAGCAGGCGATCGACCGCATCGCCGTCGGTCTCGTCGCCCCGGCGCACCCTGAGCCGATAGGTGACCGGCGCCGTACCCGACGAAGGCCTGCCGATGACCACCGCCGTCCAGTCGAGGTCGGGGCGCTCCCGGTGCAACACCGCCAACCGGAGTGCGGCGGTCAGGCGGTGCCACGGCTTCGTCGTGCCGTACCGGACGTCGACGAGGCACCCGTCACGATCACCGACGACCAGGTGACCGATGGTGCCCGACAGCTCGACCCGTTCGAGCCGACCCGCGATCTCGACCTCGATCGCCTGCTCCACCTCGATGGCCTCGACCGCATGCACCGGAACACCGGCCACCTGCGCTGCCATCTGCAGGAGTTCGGCCTGCTCGCTGACGGTCTGGATCGTCGCCGAACCGAGTTCGCCCGGCGGGAGCCAGCCGTGAAGCCGGACCGCTTCTCTCCACTCGGCGACGTCGGTGACGCTCGAGTCGCTGCCGAGCGCTGCCAGCAACTCGCGGCCCAACTGCGCCCGGTGCAGTGCACTGGCTTCGACGGGCAGGCCGTCCTCGAGCGCAACGGACTCGCCCGGTAGCCGGATGTCGAGTCGCCGGCGGAGATAGACCTGGGCGGGACGTCGGACTGCGTCGAGCAGTTCGTCGAGGTCGACGTGACTGATCGGCGCAGGCGGCAGCGCCCACCGAGACCAGGCATCGCCTGCATCGAGCGTGCTTGCCGACGCCGAACGCTTCGCCAGCGCTGCGTCGAGCATCGCGGGGTCGAACGTGAACGGTCCCGGTCGAGTCGTCCCCAGCCCGCTCGGCCGGAGCGCTCGATCGTCGAACCCGTGGCGGGGGTGACGCACGACGACCGGGCCGAGTTGGTCGTCGAGGTCGACGAGGTCGCCGACGGTGTCGAGCAACTCGACCAACGGCACCGTGAACGGGGTCGCCTTGTTGGTGGTGATGTCTGCCCCGGTACAGGTGATGAGCAGTGCATCGCGTGCCGAGAGCACCGCATCGAGCAGGAGCTGTCGGCTCTCGAAGCGGGGATGCCGTTCTCCGATGCAGGGTCGCACGCCGAGGATGTCGTCGCCGTCGAAGCTCCCACCACGGAGCGTCCCGTCGTCGAGACCGAGCAGACAGACCACCCTGGCCGGCACCCCGCTCTGTGGCACGAGTGAACTGACCGTGACGGCCCCGGATCGCAGCGGCAGCCTGCCGGGGCGGTCGTCCAACCCATCGGCCAGGAGGGCACGGACGTCGGCCAGGCCGAGCAGAACCCTGTTGGGACCGTCGGGCCCGAGGGCGGCGTCGTCGATCTGGCGGAGTTGCCCGAGCACGGCCTGCCGCCGCCACATCTCGTCGGGGTCGACCGCACACAGGTCGTCCACCAGACGCTGGAGCAGTTCGATCCACTCGCCGACGGGTCGCTCGTCGCGCACCAGGTCGTGCAGATCGATCAGGCGCGCCACGAGATCGGCGACCGAGCCGATGAGATCGAGTTCGTCGGCACCGACCGGGTCGTACGGGACCACGTCGCCGAGCACCACGTGGGGTGTTGGCGCCGCGATCGCCGAGCCGGCGAGCAACTGGTCGACGAAGGACCGCCACGTCCCGGATCGTACGGAGCCGGGCACACCCCACTCGGCTCGATGCCCGGCCTCGAGGCCCCACTTGGCCCCGATCTCGCCGCACCAGTGCGCGAGTTGCTCGACATCGTCGAGCGTCCAGCCGAACCGTCGACGGACCGGCTCGAACTGTGCGAGTGCCAGCATCTCCGACAGCGTCGCCCTGCCCGACACCAGCACCAGCGCAGCCTGGAGTGCCTCGACGATCGGCTCGGCCGTCGAGAGCGAGCGATCACCGATCCGGACGGCGACCGGCAGGGCGCCGCGGGCGAACACCGCCTCGATGAGCGGCGCGAATCGATCGAGATCGGGACACAGGACGACGACATCATGAGCAGCGAGCGTGGGATCGGCGACGAACAGGTGGCCGAGTGCATCACGCAGGGCCTCGATCTGACGGGTCTCACCGTGACACGCATGGACCTGGACACTCCCGTCGGAGGCGTCGAGGTGCGGGATGCGAGCGGGGACCCGGTCGAGGTGCACACCGGCCTGCAGCGCAGCCAAGAGCGAGGACGGCGGCGTTGGTGGCGCGGTCGACACCGAGCGCCACTCGATGTCGCGGACCCCGACGATCAGCGACCTGGTCTCGAGTGCCGGGCGACCCCACGAGCCGAGGAGCGGGTGTCGCACAGCACCGACGACGTCTTCGGAGGTACGTGCGACCAGGCGTCCACCGACACCGGTCTCGACCGACTCCCACGCACTGCGCGACGGATGGCGCAGGAAGAGATGCACGTCGCGGACACCACCGAGGGCCTGGAGCACCCGGAGTTGCGCCGGCGCGACCGATCCGAAACCGAACAGACAGACCCGGTCGGGAAGCTGCGGGGTGACCTGCCCCGAGCTGAGCGCGTCGAACAGCATCGGCAGCTGCTCGGGCGGACTCGGCTCGCCGATGGTTCGACGGACCGCACGCCAGAGCCGTGCCTGCCACTGGTGGTTCGGTGGCAGCTCGGCCCCGGTTCCGTCCTCGTCGCGGCCCTTTGCCCAGGCCATGATCAGATCGGGCCGCTGCGTGGCGTATCGATCGAACAGATCGGCGATCCGCCGTGCCAGCGCCCATCGCTCGTGGGTGCTCCGATCGGGCCCCGGCACGTCGTGGTCTCCGGACGCCACGAGCTCGAGCACCGACCAGGTGAGGGCCGACACGTGCCACCGATCGAGCTGGTGCCGCACGCCCGGTTCTCTGCCGAGCGCTCGCGACACGAACTGACCGGGGAAGATGAACTCGATGTTGGCGACGACCCCGTCGCCGAGCGACCCACTCGCCCCGAGCCGCTGGCCGAGACCGGCCATCGCGGCATCGCCCATGCCGACCGTCGGCACCACCACCACATCGGGCTGGAACGCGTCGGCCGGGGGTACCGACAGCACCGAAGCCATCTCGACGAGGAGCGGCTCGAGGCGGTCGGCGTGGTGGAGGTGCAACATGGTGCCGCTCACCTTAGGGACGGGGTGTCACAGTGAGGGACGTTCTCACGTCGATCGTCGACCCTCAACCCCAGATCCTTCCGATGGCGTGGTCGAGCTCGAGGACCAGCGGTGTGCGTCCCATACGGGCCTCGAACACCTCGCGGAGCGAGGTGTAGTACCAGCAGGACTGCGCGCGAGTCGCGTTGAAGCGCTCCCACAGGACGTCGCCGTGGGTGACCTCGTCGGTCGCCAACGACCGACAGTTGTGCACCTTGTCGGCCAAGGACACCAACAGCACCCGCTCGTCGACCGACATCAGATGATCGAGATAGGCCTGCTTGCGGGCCTGCCACGGTGGCTTCGGGTGCTGATCGGTGTCGCTGCAGGCGATGACGATGTCGGCGACCAGGTCGCCGTAGTCGCGCCTGATCAGCTCGGCCGTGTCGGCTCCGCCGGCATCTTCGACCGCGTCGTGCAGGAGCCCTGCGATCGCCTGGTCCTCGCTACCGCCGTGCTCGAGCACGAGCGACGCCACGCCGAGCAGGTGCGAGAGGTACGTGATCTCGGTGCCCTTGCGGACCTGGTCGGCGTGCAACGTCGCCGCCAGGGCGACCGCATCGGCGAAGCGCTGCGTCGGTGTGTTGATCGGCTTCGTCATGGCGTGCTCCCCGCTGGTGGTTCCGTTCGTGCCCAGCATCGGAACGGACGATCGGGCAGTGGGTGTGACACCCCCGGGCCGGCGCCCCGTCTCAGGCCTCGGCCCGAGGCATGAACCGGTACACGAATCCGCTGAGGACCAGGCACACGAGTCCGCCCATCCACATCGCCGCCGCCTGACCGGCGAGCCAACCGTTCCCCGCCGCCTCGACGAGCCCTGCGCTGAGTTCGGGATACTCGGCGGCGTACCGCTCGGCGACACCGAGCGCACCATTGAGCGATCGACTCACGGTCAACACGATGTCGTCGCTCACCTGCGACGTGACCTCACTCGGCAGCGACTCGACGAGCCGGTCGACGTACCGGCTGTAGAACACTGCCGAGACGGCGCCGAACAGCGCAATGCCGAGTGCACCACCGAAGTCGCGTGTGACGTCGTTGACCGCCGAACCGATGCCCGCCTGTTCGGGTGGGAGCGAGTTCATGATCGCATTGGTCGTCGGTGTGCCGGTCAGGCCGACACCGACCCCGAGCAGCAACATCCCGAACCCGATCGGGAGGTACGCCGTGTCGGGCCCCCACAGCGCAGCCAGGGCGAACGACGCTGCCATGGCGATCAGCCCGAGCGCGATCACCCGGTTCGAGCCCCATGGGAGGTCGAGCTTGGCCGCCACCTGTGACATCACGAGCATTCCCACCGACATCGGCAAGCCAGCCAGGCCGGCCGCGAGCGGCGAGTAGTCGAGCACGTTCTGGAAGAACTGCGAGCTGAGGAACGAATACCCGAAGGAGCCGAAGAACACCAGCGTCACCGTCAGCGCAGCGATCCCGAACCGGGGAACACGCAGGATCCGCAGATCGAGCAGCGGATGCTGCGCTCTCAACTCGTGGCGCACGAAGAGCGCTCCCGACACCACCGCCACCACCAGACCTGCCAGCACCTTGCCCTCGAGGCCGCTGATCGGCCACTCGATGACGGTGAACAGCAGCGACCCCACGAACACCACGCTGTACACGCCACCGACCCAGTCGACCGCGTGATCCGGGGCGCCGCCATCGCGCGGCAGACCGAACCAGCCGAGCACCAGCGCGACCAGGGCGATCGGGGCGCCGATGACGAACACGCTCCCCCACCACACGTGCTCGAGCAAGAGGCCCGCCACCACCGGAGCGAACGCCGCACCTGCCGACGCCACGCCGGCCCACAGTCCGATCGCCTTCATCCGCTCGGTCGCATCGGTGTAGATCGACGTGATGAACGACAGCGTCGTCGGGAACAGCATGGCGACGGCGACGCCGGTGAAGGCACGCGCGACGATGAGCGATCCAGCAGTCGGCGCCCACGCAGACACCAGCGATCCCGGCACCGTCAAGCAGGCACCGAGCAGGAACATCTGTCGTCGGCCGTATCGATCGCCGACGGCGCCGGCGATGAGCACGAACGAGGTGAGGGCGATGGTGAACGAGTCGGAGATCCAGGCGATGCCCGAACCCTCGGCACCGAGGTCTGCGGCGATGCTCGGCAACGCGACGTTGGTGACCGACATGTTCATCACCGACACGAAGGCTCCGATGAGCAGCACGGTCATGGTGAGCGCACGATTGGGCGTACGAGCTGCGAGGTTCATGGCCCGCCGATCATCGCGCAACGAACCGGTAGCGTCGCGCCTCATGTTGGTCCACACCACCGCCACGACCGCCGAGGTCCGCGAGCCCGACGTGCTCACCAGCCTGTCGGTGACGACCAGCGCAGGGATCGACCTCGGGGCGGTCCTCGGCGACCTCGGAACGGTGGACGAGGGCGGCGAGCATGTCTGGCTGTCGATCGAGGAACTCCGGCGACGAGCAGCGTCACTCGTGCCCGAGGCGGAACGGGACGACTGGAGCCGCGGCTTCGACGGGATGGTCGGGTACGCGAGCTCGAAGGGCTGGACATCGCCCGAGGGATCGCACCTGCGCGCCCACATCACCCGAGCCGAGTGAGCAGAGCGAGCAGGGTGAGCAGCCGAACGGCGCTCGACCGACGCCGGCCATCAGGTGACGCCGGGTGATGTCAGAGGTATCCGCCGACGACGTGTGACGGCCGGTGAGACCGGAACACGGGTGGCGCAGGCACGGCTGCGGCCGACAGGCGGCAGAGGTCGGTGGTGGACAGCGGTACCGACGCACCCGCTGCACCCGCTGCACCCACGAGCAGTTCGGCCTGTCGACGGGTGACCTCGGTGAACAAGCGCCGGACCTCGCGGCCGTTACCGAACCCACGATGCCGCGGCCAGGCCTCGATGTACCGTCGAACGGCAGTGGTCGCATCGTCGTCGAGGTGGTAGTCGTTCGCGGTCGCCAAGTCGGCGAAGATCTGCTCGAGTTCGCTGGTGGCGTAGTCGGCAAACCCGACCGTCAGGTCGAACCTGCTTCGAAGACCCGGATTGGAGTCGATGAACCGCGCCATCTCGAGCGGGTAGCCGGCCACCACCACCGCCATCTGGCCGCGGTGCACCTCCATGAATCGGAGCAGTGTGTCGATCGCCTCGTGCCCGTAGTCACGCTCGCCGCCGACGAGCGTGTACGCCTCGTCGATGAAGAGCACGCCACCGAGCGCCTGTCGACAGACCTCGGTGGTCCGCAGAGCCGTCTGACCGAGATACGGCGCGACCAGTCCGGCCCGGTCGGTCTCGACGAGTTGGCCCGTGGGTAGCAGGCCGATCGATCGGTACAGCTCGCCCAGCAACCTCGCCACCGTGGTCTTGCCCGTCCCGGGGTTGCCGACGAACACGAGGTGCGGAGAGATCTGGGCGCCGGCGAGGCCGCGCCGGCGCCGCTCGGCAGCCACCCGCTGGGCGGTGACCAGCCGACGGATCTCACGCTTGACGACGTGCAGGCCGACCATGCCGTCGAGCTCTGCCAGCACGTCGTCGACCGACCGCGAGCGGGCCGAGGCGGCCGCAGATGGACGCTCTTCCGGCACACCCTGATCCGGCACAGCCTGATCGGGCACAGCCTGATCGGGCACGCTCTGCTCCGGCACGCTCTGATCCGGCACGACGGGGGCGGGGACGAGCAGTTCGCCCAGTCGGCCGCGGGCTCGTCTGGCCATGTGGGTGAGCGCGTCGAGCACCTCGTCGAGCTCCTCGCCCGTGACCGCACCGGCCACCATGGTGTGCGACACCATGAGCACCGACGGCACCGAGCCGGGTACCGACGCCCGGTCGACGTGCAAGGTGGCAAAGGGCATCACCCCGCTGCGGGTGGCGACCCAGTGCATCACCGCCGGATCGTCCTCGACGTCGTCGACGTACATGTCGAGAGCGAGCACCAGCGTCCCGTTGTAGCGGGCATACAGGCGCGCACTCAGGGATTCGCCGCGGATGATCACCTCGAGTGGGTCGTCCTCGGTCATCTCGCCACCCGCGACCCGGTCGGCGCGCTGGGCGAGGAGCCCGCCGAGCAGGGCGTGGAGACCGGCGGTCACGGCCCCTCCTCGGTGCGCAGTCGCCGATGGTCGTCGATCGTGGAGGAGAGTGCATCGATCCCTCGCGCCACGGCGCGCCAGGTGCTCGATCGATCGATGTCGGTGAGTGCCTGGCGAAGCAGCGACCGTTCGCTGGCAGTCAGGGGCAAGCCACCGCGAACGCATTCGACGGCACGGGCCGCCAGGCCCGGAGCGGGGCGTCGTTGCTCGGCGATCACCCCCGCGAGCTCGTGGAGGGCCCCGACGAAACGGAGCACGGGTGTGAGGTCATCGAATTCATCTCCACCAGCGGTGGGGGTGTCCACCTCGGCAGCGATGGTGCTGGCGAGGTGGACGAGGGCCGACGCCAGCTCGCGGCTGACGGCACGAGGTGCTGGCTCGCCGGCGACCTCGTCGCCACCGACGGGACCGGACAACGAGAGGTCGTCGAGTGTGAGCACGACGGTGGCAGTGAGCGACGTCGATACATCGGGAGCGAGACGCGCCGATCGTTCGACGAGCGCTCTGGCGGCCTCGGTGAGCGCCGGAGGCAGGGTGGGGAACCGACCCTGCCGGATACGGGCGGCCGAGCCGATGATCTGTACCGACCGTACGACGCGACGACCACCGACCGATGCCCAGCGAACGACGCAGTCGGCGTCGAGGTACTCGACCTCGTCCGCACCATGAGTCGAGGGATTCGCATCGTCGGTACGACCGCCGTGGTCGAGTTGAGCGAACAGGACGTCGCCGAGCGGCCGGTAGCGCAGCGCCAGCACGGCGGAACCTTGCGGTGCAGCGATCATGCCTCGTCACCCCTCGCTGCAGCAGCCGTCCGCACGAGTGTCCTCATGCCGTTGCTGACGTCACGGTTGACGGTCTCGCGGCGTCGCCGCTGTCGGGTGCCGATGACCGATTGGTCGACCCCCAGACCCTTGTCGAGGTAGATCGCCTCGGCTTGCCGTGCCGGGATCGTCCCGAGCAGACCGACGACGGTCTCGGTCGCATCGAGCACCTCGACGAGCTCGTCGAACGCGTCGGTCTCGGCGGCCAGGGTCTCGAAGATCCCGAGACCGGTCTCGCCGTCACGCCGATCGCCGGATACGACCGTACGGCGCACGACGACCTCGCCCTGATCGTCGCGGGTGATCCGGGCACCGACTCCACGCTGGGCGTTCTGGGTCCGATCGAAGTCGATGGCGGTCGTCCGGGCGACCACACCGGCGTACACCGCCGGGTTGGGGTACTGCACCATCAGGCCGTCGATGTCGCGAACCAGGCGCTCGACCACCAGCGCGGTGATGTCGTCGACATCGAACGGTGAACGGGTGCTCGCCAACCGGCGAGATGCCTCGCGCAGGACGGCGGCGATGTACTCGTTGCGGAGGGCCTCCTCGTGCCGGGCATCGTGGTGGCGACCGAGGCGCGCCATGGCGCGGGTGGGTTCGGGCATGGTGGGGTCCTCCTGTGTGGGACGTGACGGGTTCTGACGAGTGGGCTGGTGCGTGTTGGCGGGAGGCTCCTCTGTTCGTTCCACTGGTGTGGTTCCGGGACTCACCCGGCGAAACGGCATCATGACAAGGGGGTGTGACATCGGTGATCGGCGTCCAGCCGGGTCGACCGAAAGAAGGAGAACCGACCCGGCTGTCGGCCAGAATCGAGGCCGTGGCTCAGCTGATCCCCGACGATTTCGACCTCGCCGACCTGCCGACGTCGGAACGGCGCGTCTGCACGGCGCTCCTGCAGGGTCTCGACGACTCGTGGGTCGTCGTGCCCAAGGTGCCGCTCGTCGAGAACGGCCACGACGCCGAGATCGACATCGTCGTGGCGTCCCCGACACACGGCGCCGTGCTGTTCGAGGTGAAAGGAGGCCTCATCAAGGTCACCGACGGCACCTGGATGCAGTACGACCGGCCGCTTCGGGTGTCACCGCCCGAGCAGGTGACACGCGCCAAACACATGCTGGTACGTCGCCTGAAGGCGCTGGGCCTCGACCTTCGGGACCTGTTCATCACCCATGCGGTCGCGCTGCCCGATGTGGGGGAGATCCCAGCCGAGGGGCTCGGACCGGACGCTCCGGCCGAGACGCTGTTCGGGAGCATCGAGCTGAGCCGGCCGGCCGGCCCCGTGACCGCGCTGGTGCACGAGCACCATCCGATCCCGGCCGAACGGTTCGCTCGTTTCGTGCGCGCCCTGCGCCCCAACCTCGTACTCCAGAGTGCGGACACCGCGCTGTTGCCCATCACCATCCGCCGGATCGACTCGGAGACCCGGGCCAGGCTCGGAGCGCTGCAGACGCTCGACAGCAATGGGCGGGTGCTGGTCACCGGCGGGGCCGGGTCGGGCAAGACCTGGTTGGTCGTCGAGTGGGCCCGACGTGCAGTCGCCCGCGGCGAGCGCACGGCGGTGATCACGTTCAACCGGCCACTGGCGGATCATCTGGCCTGGACGCTTCGCGACTGTGGCCCCTCGCTGGTGGTCACGACCTACCACGAACTCATCCGGCAGTTGCTCGAGCCGCACGGCTTCGTCATCTCACCCCAGACCGATCGCTCGTACTGGGAGCACGTTCCGACACAGGCACTGCTCGACCATGCCGACGTGGTCGGAACGCCCTTCGACACCGTGATCGTCGACGAGGGCCAGGACATGCGACCGCACTGGCTGCCCTCGATCGAGATGCTGATCGATCCGTCGGCGGCGACCCCCCGCCTGCTGATGGTGGCCGACCCGACGCAGGCCATCTACGTCGATCCGTGGCAGCCACCCACCGGCATGACGACCGCCACGCTCGAGCACAACCTGCGGAGCGCCCACTCGGTGGCCCAGGTCGTCGAGCGCCTGGGCGGACCGCGGCCGCTGCCCGAGTCGAACGGCGAAGTGACCGTCACCCACCTGCGTGCCGGCGGAAAGCGAGAGGTGAGGAAGCGGGTCCGCTCGGTCATCGGCTCGCTGGTCGGCGACCACGGCGTTCCGCTCAGCCAGATCGCCGTCCTGACACTGCGGCTCGACGTCCGCGACGACCTCCTCGCCGCAGCGGCCGAGGATCCGGATTCGTTGCCGCTCTCGCGCTGGGAGCACCGCTCGGAAGAGCACGTCCTGTGCGAGACGGTCCATCGCGGCAAGGGTCTCGAGCGTGCCGCCGTCATCGTGGTCGACATCACCGATGCGCCAGAACCCCAACTCGTCTACATCGGCGCGAGTCGAGCGACCTGGTCGTTGACACTCGTGGGCACGGATGCGCTGGCCGATGTTGCCGGCGTCGCTCCACAGGCACGGCCCGGCGGAACCGCGGACGACTGATGTAGCGGTGTTACATTCGCCTCGGCGGATCGTCGGGATGGGGTCTCCACGACCGACGACAAGGGGAACGGGTTCGAGACATGACGCTGGCGGAAGCGGGACGGATGGAGACTGGGCAGGCGTCCGACACCCGTCGGCGCATACTCGCCGCAGCCGTCGACATCATCGATTCGCACGGTGAAGCGGCACTGCGCATGGCCGACGTCGCCCGACAGGCCAACGTCGCGATCGGACTCGTCGGGCACTACTTCGGCGGGCGCGACGGTCTGGTCGCCGCTGCGCAGGCCGAACGGTTCAGCGGCACGGTCATCGACGACCTGGCCAGACTGCACGAGCTGGTCGGCGATCGACGCTCGCGATCGGACGTGCACGCGGCGCTCAGCGCCCTGACCCGCGAACTCATCGGACCGGCCCGCGAACGGCGACGGCTGGCGCGGATCGCCGCACTCGGCGCCGCTCACGGACGGCCCGAACTACGCGACCAGCTCAGCGCGTCGGTCGGCGACCTGCTCGACGTGTTCACCACCATCGTGATGATCGGGCAGGAGGAGGGATACGTCCGACCCGACCTCGACCCGCGAGGCATCGCCACCCTGGTGCAGGGGTATGCGCTCGGCCTCGTCCTCGCAGACCTCGACCCGAGAGCAGCGCCGCCCGAGGCCCTGGCCGAGGTCATCGACGCAGCGATGTCGTGTCTGCTCGTCGTGGGCAAGCACCACGACACCTCATCCGTCTGAGATCGGCGGGAGGCCCGACCGGTCCTGCCACGTGCAGACGCACGCCTCGTTGCCGTCGGCATCGGCCAGCACCCACCACGAGCGAGCGAACCGATCGGTCACCAACGTGCCGCCGGCCGCGATCGCGGCTGCGACGCGCTGCTCGGCGACATCGTGTGGCACCGTCACGTCGACGTGGAACCTGCCGCGGCCCGGGCGGGCAACGTCGCTGCGCTGGAACCACAGGGGAGGGCCGACCCGCGCTGGGTCGACCAGCACGCCGTCCGAGTTCCGGTAGCCGAGCACGGCCTGCCAGAACGGGCGGATCCGGGCGGCGTCGACGGTGTCGATGGCGAACTCGATCGGGTTCACCGCCGTCACCTCGGCCGTCGCGCCCTGCGCCGCAGCGACCGCCGACAGCGTCCTGGCGAGATCGACGTCGGCCGAGGTGAGCCCCGACACGTCGTGCGTGGTCAACGACACCAACACCCGGTCGGGGTAGCGGAGCTCGACGTCGGGGTGATGATCGGCGGCGTCGGCCGCCTGCGCGATGTCGACCACGAGCGCTGCAGCCGCTGCGAACGACCCCGCCCGGAAGCACGTCCGGATGCCGCCCAGCAGGAACCTCCACTCGTCGAGGCCCTCCAGTGACGCGAACTCGTCGGCAGATACTGGGGTGTAACGCATCGCGTCAGTCAACCATGACCGCGACCGAGGCATCGACGGTTTCGCCCGGCATACTGGCGGCGGCTGGCCATGCACAGTGTGTGCCCAGCGGTCGTGTGTGCGACGCATCCAGGCGATGCGTACCTGCTCGTGAGAGTGGCCCACATCTTCGGCCCCCCACGCAGAAAGACCATTCGTGCCCTCATCAGTCCTTCCTGCCCGCGACTTCGCGTCGCTGGGCGTCCCCGCCCCGATTGCCGCCGCGCTCGCCGACGGCGGCATCACCGAAGCGTTCCCGATCCAATCGGCGACCCTCCCCGACACGCTCGCCGGCCGCGACGTCATCGGCCGGGGTCGCACCGGCAGCGGGAAGACCGTTGCGTTCGCCATCCCGGTCGTCGCCGGGATCGCCGCCAAGAACCTGAAGCGGACCCCGCGTCGCCCCCATGGGTTGGTCCTGGTGCCGACGCGAGAACTCGCCGCCCAGGTGGCCGAGACACTCGTCCCACTCGCCAAGGCGCTCGGCCAGCGGGTGAGCGTCATCCACGGTGGGGTCGGCGCCCAGCCGCAGGTGAACGCCCTGACCGGTGGTGTCGACATCGTCATCGCCTGTCCAGGTCGTCTCGAAGACCTGATCGCGCAGGGTCATTGCCGTCTCGACCAGGTCGCCGTGACGGTCCTCGACGAAGCCGACCACATGGCCGATCTGGGCTTCCTGCCCGCCGTGAAGCGACTGCTCGACCAGACACCGAAGGGCGGACAGCGACTGCTCTTCTCGGCCACCCTCGACAACGGTGTCGATGTCTTGGTGAAGCGCTATCTGGTCGACCCGGTCAGCCATGCCGTCGACAGCGCAGAGTCACCCGTGCCCGACATGGAGCACCACGTCCTCTGCGTCGACCCGGCCGACAAGGCCGGCGTCGTCCGGGCCCTGGCGTCGGGCACCGGGCGCAGCTTGCTGTTCACCCGGACCAAGCACAGCGCGAAGAAGCTCGCTCGCCAACTCACCCAGCAGGGCATCCCGACCGTCGACCTGCACGGCAACCTCTCGCAGAACGCCCGGACACGGAATCTCGAGCAGTTCGCCGCCGGCGAGGTGCGCGTCCTCGTCGCCACCGACATCGCCGCTCGCGGCATCCATGTCGACGACGTCGAGATCGTGGTGCACGTCGATCCGCCTGCCGAGCACAAGGCCTATCTGCACCGTTCGGGCCGTACCGCCCGCGCCGGTGCCAGTGGGATCGTGGTCACCGTGATGACACCCGACCAGCGCCGCGACGTGGACGACCTCGCCCGCAAGGCGCGGATCCGGCCCACGACGACCACGGTTCGGGCCGACGATCCCTTCATCGGCCAGCTCACCGGTGAGCAGGCAGCACTCGTGCCCTTCGTGCCCGCACCGGCGCAGCCCGTCGGGACGCGCCCGAACCGGTCGAGTCAGGCACCGGCGCGCAGTGCTGGCGGCGGTGGCGGTGGCGGCGGGACCCCGAAGCGCTCGGGCCAAGGTCGTCACGGGGCGGGTCGTTCTGGTCAGGGTCGTTCTGGTCAGGGTCGTTCCGGAGCGGGACGTCCTCGAGGCGCCGGGTCGTCACCACGTCAGTCGCGTAACACCCCGGCCTGAGTCGGCCCCGTCTGGGTCGGCCCCGTCTGGGTCGGCCCAGTCTGGATCGGCCCGGTCAGGCGCACGCGGCGCCGTCGCCGTCCACGTCGAGCCACGCGATCTGGTCGGGGTGCGCACGCAGGTACTCCTGTGCCTGTTCCTGTGTGGCGAACCGGTCGCAGAGCCGAACCTCGGGCCGCGACCACACGACCACGAGCGCCACCGCAGCCACGACACCCAGCACCGACAGGCGACGCCGCCGCGCCTGTCGCTGCCACGACGGGTCCTGCAGCGCGCGCTGCACGTCTCGTCGGTGATCGATGAGGCGACGGTGGCTGTCGGGCAGCCGTCGCAGACCGTCTGAATGATCGAGTACGGAACGTCGAGGTTCCAAGGTTGTCCGGACCTTCCCTGGTGAAGCTGCCCGCAGCATGCAGCGATCCGCACACTGCTCCGATCGCTCGACGGTAGCCGCCGACCTCGGCGGCGGCGCGGACCCCCTCGGGTGATCGCGCAGCATCCTCGGCCGGGACGAGCACCCCCTGATACCGTCCCGGCGTGGGTCTGGTGCGGCGGATCACTCGACGGG
Source organism: Actinomycetota bacterium (assembly GCA_039796935.1). Lineage (GTDB taxonomy): Bacteria > Actinomycetota > Acidimicrobiia > Acidimicrobiales > Ilumatobacteraceae > VFMC01. Next base: position 91,496 of record JBDKIV010000240.1, read on the forward strand.
ATCTGCTCGGCCTGGCCTCGTCGGCGGCCATGGGGACCACGCTGGCGGCGCTCGCTTCGTGCACCGGCGACGAGCGGCCGTCCACCGTCGGCGAGCCGACGGGCACAGCACCGCCGACACCGGACGCACCGTCCACGACACCCGTGACAGCGTCCACGACACCCGCGGCAGCGTCCACGTCGACCGTGGCGACCACCGCCGCAGCGACCACGACCACCGAACCCGGTTCGGCGGTCACCACGAGCGGCTGGGTGATTCGCGAGAACCGACGTCCCGGCACCGATGCGTGGCGCATCACCGACCCGACCGGCCCGCGACAGCGCTGGCAGATCGACGGGGCCATCGAAGGCTTCGCCGATTCGACGAGCGCACGCGTGGGCGACACCGTTCGGCTGTACGTGTCGACATCGGCCGGTTCCTGGCATGTCGAGGTCTACCGGATGGGCTGGTACGGCGGATCGCTCGGTCGACAACTCTGGGTGTCGGACGAACGGCCCGGCGCGACCCAGTCGGCCGCACAGATCGACCCGAGCACCCGGATGCACCATGCGCCATGGGTGCCGAGCATCGAGCTGACGGTGGCCGACGACTGGGCACCGGGGTCGTACCTGCTCAAGCTGGTGTCGTCGAGCGGAGCAGCGAGCTACGTGCCGCTCACCGTTCGCCAGGACGACGCCGTCGGCGGTCTCGTCCTGGTCAACGCGGTCACCACCTGGCAGGCCTACAACCCCTGGAGTGGTCGCAGCCTGTACGAGAGCTTCCTTCCCGGCAACAAGGCGGCACGTTCGCTGGTCGTGTCGTTCGATCGCCCCTACGCGCTCTCGTACGCGTGGGGCGCCGCCGACTTCCTCACGCACGAACTTCCCCTGATCGCCCTCATCGAGCAACTCGGCCTCGACGTCGTGTACGTCACCGACGTCGACCTGCACACCGCCGGCGTGGACGTCGCCGACTCGGGGGACCCGGGCGGTGAGGGACCGGCGCTGCTGCGCGGACGCACGGCCCTGCTGACGACCGGCCACGACGAGTACTACTCGCTCGAGATGCGCGACATGCTCGAACGGGCGCGGGCCCAGGGCATCAACCTCGCCTTCTTCGGGGCCAATGCCGTGTACCGCAGCATTCGACTCGAGCCGAACGCACGGGGCGAGCCAGCTCGGCAGATGGCCAACTACCGAAAGGCCGACGCCGACCCGCTGACCGAGATCGACCCGTCACGCTCGACGGTCCAGTGGCGCAATCCTCCGCTGCGCCGACCGGAGAACGAACTCATCGGCGTCCAGTACGTCGCTGCGGGTGTCGTGGCCGACATGGTCATCGTGCGCCCCGAGAACTGGATGTTCGCCGGCGTCACGCTTGCCGGCCGACGGCTCGACAACCTGGTGGCGATCGAGGCAGACGCCCTCGGCCCCCGCAGCAGCGAACCCCCGAACCTCGAGGTCGTCGCCAGTTCGCCGGCAACGGCGGCCGGGCGCAGGTTCCACCACGCGATGACGTACTACGCGCACCCGAGCGGCGCCGGGGTGGTCGCCACCGGCACGATCGCCTGGATCATGGCGCTCGACGCCGAATCATGGGGTGATCTCGACGTCACCACGGCGGTGACCGGCATCACCACCAACATCGTTCGAGCGTTCGCCGCCGGACCGTGCGGGACCGCGCACCCGAGCGTCGCCAACGCCGGGCGCTACCCGCGCACGATCTCGTCGGCCTGACCGAGCGCGTCCGCCAGCAGTTCGAGTGCAGCGGCGGCGAACGCCACCATGTTCTGGGGACGGTCGTCGACCCCGGTCAGCAGGTGCCGGCTGGCCGACACGGGGCCCGAGACGGCGAGCCACGAATGACCGGCCGGGTCGCCGTACGGGTTGGCCGGGCCGGCCGCGCCGGCCTCGGACACGCCCCAGGTGGCGTCGAGACGCACACGGACCGACTCGGCGAGGTGCGCAGCGAACCCCTCGGTGGCGCCGCGCATACCCGGCGGTGGCGCGACGACGCCTGCGACCCACGCCCGGTAGGCGGCCGGCGTGTACACGACCACCCCACCGCGGTAGTAGGCGGAGGCTCCGACCACCGCCAGCAGAGCGGTCGACACGAGACCCCCCGCCGAGCCCTCGGCGACGGCGACCGTCTCGCCACGGTCGCGCAGCAGCGCCGCGACCTGCTCGGCCGGATCGGTGATGGCGACGGGGAGGATCACGGCTTCCTCTGGCCGAGGAAAGTCTGCACGGCGGCGGCGTGCTCGGGGCTCCGGTAGGCCTGGTCGAGCATCGTGATCTCTCGCCGCTGCACGACCGAGACATCCGACTCGGACTGGTTCTGCGTGAGCAGCTCCTTGATCCAGCGCAACTGCCGAGCCGGATTGTCGGCGTACTCGCCCGCCACCTCGAGCGCCCGGTCGAGCAGGACGTCCGGCTCGACGACCTCGTCGACCAGGTTGACCGCTCGCGCCTCGGCCGCCGACACGATCCGACCGGACAACATCAGGTCGGACGCCGCCCCGAAGCCGACCCGGGCGGGGAGGAAGTGGCTGCTGGCCAGCTCGGGGACCAGGCCCATCTTCACGAACCGCAGGCTCAACCGGGCCGCGCTCGACGCGATGATGCGATCGAACGGGAGGATCATGGTCAACCCCACACCGACCGCAGCACCGTTGACCGCCGCGACGATCGGCTTGGTCGAGCGGATGAGCTCGATCCAGTCCCGACGCCGCAGCGGAGCAGCGGCCGCAGCGTCGCCGTCGAGCTGCGCACCGAACGTGGCTCCGATGTCGGCACCGGCGCAGAAGCCGCGCCCAGAGCCCGTGACGACCACCGCACCGATCGACGGGTCGGCATCGGCGGCCTCGATCGCATCGACGAGCTCGGCGCTCATCGTGGGTGTCCAGGCGTTGAGACGCTCCGGCCGGTCGAGGGTGATCACCAGGATCCGCTCCCTGACCTCGGTGATGATCTGCGTGTAGCTCACGGTGCCCCCACGTGCGATGCTTCGGCGTCGGCAGGCTGGTCGCCGGACGCACGCCGACCGTAGCAACGAGGGGGCCAACGATGTACACCGAGATCCGCGTCGACACGGTCGATCATGTCGAGATCATCACGATCGACCGGCCCGAGGCGCGCAACGCCCTGACGCACACGACCTACGCCGAGCTCGCCCACGCGGTCGACCACACGTCGGCCCGATGCATCGTCGTCACCGGGGCCGACCCGGCCTTCTGCTCGGGCGACGACGTCCGCCAGGTGATGAAGGCCGTCGGCGAGCAGACCGCTCGGGGCGAGCGTCTCGCACCGCGCCTGACGCCCGCCGCCGGCTCGCTGCTGAAGACCGACGTCCCGGTCGTTGCGGCGGTGAACGGCGCAGCCGTCGGCTGGGGCATGGAGCTCGCGCTGATGGCCGACATCCGTGTGGCGTCCGACCGGGCGCGCTTCGGCGAGCTGTTCGTCAAGCGGGGACTGTGCTGCGATGTCGCCGGCTTCGGCCGGCTCGTGCAGCTCGTCGGCCGCGAGCATGCAGCCGACCTGCTCTTCACGGGCCGGATCATCGACGCATCCGAGGCGCACGCACTCCGTCTGGTGTCGCGTGTCGTGCCCCACGACCGGTTGCTGGACGCGGCGCTCGAGGTGGCCCACTCGATCGCCGGCAACCCACCCCTGGCCGTCCAGGCATTGAAGCGGGGACTGCGGAACGCGCTCGATCCCGACTGGGACGACCTCGGCCGGTGGGTCAGTTCGACCCTCGGCGAACTGTTCGCCACCGACGACCATCGTGAGGGGGTCGCAGCCTTCCTCGACAAGCGCGAACCTCGATATCTGGGACGTTGACCAGCACGTTCGGCGGCACCATCGGTCCCCTATCGTGGTGACGTGAGCGTCGGCCAAGAACATCGAACACTGCGCGAGGTCGTGGCCGAAGCGATTCGCCAGATGATCGCCTCCGGCCAGCTCATGCCTGGCGAGCGACTGTTCGAGGATCGACTCGCCGAACAACTCGGCGTGTCGCGCAACCCTGTTCGCGAGGCGATCCGAGCCCTCGAAGGAACGGGTCTGGTCGAGGTGGTGCCGCGTCGGGGCGCCTACGTCAGTCGCGTCGACGAAGACCGGGTGCGCCAGCTGCTCGAGCTGCGAAGCGTCATCGAGGCCTTCGCCGCCGAGGCGGCGGCCACGCGTCGAACCGACGCCGATCTGGCCGAGATGAAGGACTGCATCGATCGTGGCCGCACGGCGACGGGCGAGAACGATCTGGTCACCGCCGCCGCCTGCCATCGCGAGTTCCACATCGCCATCGAGCGGGCATCACGCAACGAGTATCTCGAGCAGGTCGTGGGTCCCCTTCGGCACCAGACCGAGCTGGTGTTCTCGATGCTCGTCGACAGCCGCGGCGTGACCGGCTGGGACGAGCACCAGGAGATGTACGAGGCGATCGCGCGAGGTGACAGCCAGACGGCTCGCCAGCGCACGTTCGACCACATGGCATCGGTGATGCGCGACCTCACGCTGCGCACCACGCCGCAGGCGAAACCGTGAGCGCTGCGTCGAGCGCTGCGTCGACCGACGTCGTCGTGGTCGGTGGCGGGATCGCCGGTCTGTCCGCCGCCGCGGCGCTGTCTGCAACGCACCGCGTCGTGCTGGTCGAGCAAGAACGCACACCCGCCCATCACGCGTCGGGACGTTCGGCCAGCGTGCTGTCCGAGACGTCGGGCCACCCGATGGTGTGTGCACTCGCCCGGCTCAGCCGACCGTTCTTCGAACGGCCTCCGGACGGGTTCGCCGACCACCCCCTGCTCGGACCACGAGGCCTCATGTGGGTCGGTCGCGACGGCGACCAGGCGCTCCTCGATGCACTCGCCGCGGCTGCAGCCCGTGTCGCCCCGACGGCGCGACGCGTGGACGCCGACGAGGTGGCCGCCGTCCTGCCCTCGTTCCGCCGCGAAGCAGTCGCCGGCGGCGGCGTGCACGAACCCGATGCCATGAGCATCGACACGGCAGCGCTGCTGCAGGGCTATGTACGGACGCTGCGCGCCAACGAGGGCATCCTCGCCACCTCGCACGAGGCCATCGAGCTCCGGCGCACCGACGACGGGTGGCTGGTCGGCACCGCCGAGGCCTGGTGGGACGCCCCCACCGTCGTCAACGCGAGCGGTGCGTGGGGTGATGTGGTCGCCGAGCGGGCCGGCGTGACGCCGCTCGGTCTCACGCCCCTCAGACGGACCGCTGCGATCGCCCGAACGGATGCCGATCTCGCATCGTGGCCGCTCGTGATGGACTGCGCCGGGCGCTACTACTGCGAACCCGAGACCGGCGGCCTGCTCGTGTCTCCCGCGGACGAGACGAGCAGCATCCCCGTCGACGCACAACCGGACGAAGTCGATGTGGCGATCGCACTCGAGCGCGTGGCCGAGGCGAGCGGGCTGTCGCTGCGGTCGATCGTTCAGGCCTGGGCAGGGTTGCGCACCTTCGCCCCCGACCGTGGACCGGTGGTCGGCGAAGCGCACGACGCACCGGGATTCTGGTGGCTGGTCGGTCAGGGCGGAGCCGGCATCAAGACGGCCCCCGCCATGTCGGCGATGATCGCTCGCCTCATCCGTGGCGAGGCCACGACCGACGACGAGGAGTCACTCGGGCTGACGGTCGAGGCGCTCTCGCCCTCCCGCCTCAGGTGAGCTCGAGCACCAGCAGCAGCGCCGCCGTCGAGCCCGAGAAGGCGAGCAGCGCGGGCCTCAGATAGCCGCGGTCGAGCACCGACGAGAGTGGGAACGACGCGGCGAAGCCGAGCAACATCGCCGGGAGCAGCAAGCCCGCACGCCGGAAGTCGACCGCATGCATCTCGCCGGCCATCACGAGCAAGGCGATCGACAACGCACTGCCGAACACGAAGAACGCTGCCAGGGTGGCCCGCAGTTCAGGACCCTTGCGGTGCTGGTAGACGAGGCCCATCGGCGGGCCGCCGATCGAGGTGATGCTGCCCATGAAGCCCGACAGCGCACCCGCCGACGCCAACGTCGCCGACGTCGGGCGGACGTGCCATCCAGCCACGCTCAGCACCACGCCGGTCAGCACGAGGATCGCGAACAGGATGATCAACCCTCTGTCGGGCAACACGACGACCGCCATCGTCCCGAGAATGCTGCCGGGCACACGACCGACGATCGCCCACTTGAGACCCCGCCAGTCGAGACCACCCCGCTCGCGTACGGCCACGAGACACGTGAGCACCAGCGCCACGAGCAGCAGTGGACCGGGGATGAAATCGTCGTCGGTGATGGCCAGCACCGGGGCGGCGA
>JBDKIV010000241.1:0-4141 GCA_039796935.1 Actinomycetota bacterium
GCATCATCTGCGAGCGCTGCGGCGTCGAGGTGACGCGGTCGAAGGTCCGCCGTGAGCGGATGGGCCACATCGAGCTCAGCGCGCCCGTCGTGCACATCTGGTACCTGCGCGGTACCCGCTCGTGGCTGGCCTACCTGCTGGCGGGGATCGAGCCGAAAGAAGAGCTCAAGGCCAAGCAACTCGAGAAGGTGATCTACTTCGCCGCCAACCTGGTCACCTGGGTGGACGAGGACGGTCGGCACGAGAACATGTCGACCCTCGAGGCGGAGTTCCTCGAGGAGAAGGACGCGATCCGCAAGGAACTCGAGTTGGCGATCGATCGCCGTTACAAAGAACTCGAGGACGAGGCGGCCCGCAGCGAGGCCGACGGTGCGGACGCCCGCAAGCTGAAGAACGTGGCCGAGAAAGAGATCCAGGCGATCCGCGATCGCTACGAGATCGAGCTCGATCTGGTGCAGCGGACGTGGGACGAGTTCCGCAAGCTGCACGGCCGTCTGATCATCGACGACGAGTTGCTGTGGCGTGAGTTGCGTGACCGGTACGGCGACTACTTCGAAGGTGGCACGGGCGCCGACGCGATCAAGTCGCTCATCGACCGGATCGACTTCGACGAGGAAGAGCGCAAGCTGCGCGACGCGATCGACACGACGTCGTCGGGCCGCAAGCCGCTGAGCGCGCAGCGCAAGCAGAAGGCGATCAAGCGCCTCAAGATCGTCGCCTCGTTCAACAAGCGCGACGAGAACGGCCGCCGCGTCAACGACCCGAAGGCGATGATCCTCGACGTGGTGCCGGTCATCCCGCCGGAACTGCGCCCGATGGTGCAGCTCGACGGTGGCCGGTTCGCCACGTCCGACCTGAACGACCTCTACCGCCGCGTGATCAACCGCAACAACCGGTTGAAGCGCCTGCTCGACCTCGGTGCACCCGAGATCATCGTCAACAACGAAAAGCGCATGCTGCAAGAGGCCGTCGACGCGTTGTTCGACAATGGTCGCCGTGGTCGTCCGGTGACCGGCCCGGGCAACCGTCCGCTGAAGTCGCTGTCGGACATGCTGAAGGGCAAGCAGGGTCGGTTCCGCCAGAACCTGCTGGGCAAGCGCGTCGACTACTCGGGGCGTTCCGTCATCGTGGCCGGTCCGACGCTCAAGCTGCACCAGTGCGGTCTTCCCAAGCTGATGGCGCTCGAACTGTTCAAGCCGTTCGTGATGAAGAAGCTCGTCGACCAGCAGTTGGCGCAGAACATCAAGAGTGCGAAGCGCATGGTCGAGCGTCGTCGTCCGCAGGTGTGGGACGTGCTCGAGGACGTCATCAAGGAGCACCCGGTGCTCCTCAACCGTGCACCGACGCTGCACCGTCTCGGCATCCAGGCCTTCGAGCCGGTGCTCGTCGAGGGCAAGGCGCTGCAGATCCACCCGCTCGTGTGCACCGCCTTCAACGCCGACTTCGACGGCGACCAGATGGCCATTCACGTGCCGCTCAGCGCCGAGGCGCAGGCCGAGGCCCGCGTGCTCATGCTCAGCGCCAACAACATCCTCTCACCGGCGTCCGGTCGCCCGATCGTCACCCCGAGCCAGGACCTCATCATCGGCGGGTACTACCTGACCGAACTGGTCGAGGGTGAGAACGGCGAGGGTCGCGTGTTCCGCCACCTGTGGGAAGTGCTGCGCGCGCTCGACGAGGGCAGCGTCGGCCTCCATGCGCTCATCACGATGCGCCGCCCGCGTGCCGACGGTTCGATCGACGTGTTCGAGACGACACCCGGTCGGTTGCTGTTCGAAGAGGCACTGCCTGCGGACTATCCCGAGCGGTTCGGGCACATCGACGAACTGGTGAAGAAGAAGGAGATGGGCGTCATCGTCGAACGCCTCTCGGACAACTACAAGAAGTCCGAGGTGGCCGCAGCGCTCGACGGCATCAAGAACGTCTGCTACCGCTACGCAGCGCAGAGCGGCCTGACGGTGTCGATCGACGACGTGAAGACCCCGGCCGTCAAGAAGGAGATCCTCGACCGTCACGAGGCCCAGGCCGACAAGGTCGAGACGCAGTTCAAGCGAGGCATCATCACCGACGGCGAGCGTCGTCAGCAGGAGGTCCGCATCTGGACCGATGCGACGGCCGAGGTGCAGCGGGCGATGGAGGCCGAGTTCAAGGCTCAGCGTTTCAATCCCATCGACATGATGGTCGGCTCGGGAGCCCGAGGGAACATGACGCAGATGCGTCAGATCGCCGGCATGCGCGGGCTGGTCGCCAACCCGCGTGGTGACATGATCCCGCGCCCGATCAAGAAGAACTTCCGTGAGGGTCTCGAGACGCTCGAGTACTTCATCGCCACGCCCGGTGCCCGTAAGGGTCTGGTCGACACGGCGCTGCGTACCGCCGACTCGGGTTACCTCACGCGTCGTCTGGTCGACGTGGCACAGGAACTGATCGTTCGCGAGCAGGACTGCGGTACCAACCTCGGCGTGTGGATCGAGTACGTGGCGGCCGACACCGCCAACAAGCGTGCATACCTCGAGACCAAGCTGTTCGGCCGTGCGCTCCTGCAGGACCTGACGCTCTCGGACGGTTCGGTGCTCACCCGGAACACGCTCATCGGCGATCCCGAGATGGCAGCGCTGCGCGACGACCCGCAGATCAACCGTGTACGTGTGCGCTCCGTGCTCACCTGCGACGCCGAGCTCGGCATCTGTGCGCTGTGCTACGGCCGCTCGCTGGCGACCGGCAAGTCGATCGAACTCGGTGAGGCCGTCGGGGTCATCGCTGCGCAGTCGATCGGTGAGCCCGGCACGCAGCTGACGATGCGTACCTTCCACACCGGTGGTGTGGCGGGCAAGGACATCGCCGGCGGTCTGCCCCGCGTGGTCGAGCTGTTCGAGGCGCGCACCCCGCGTGGCTCGGCACGGCTGGCGCGTGCGTCGGGTGTGGTCCGTATCGCCGAGGACGAGGGCAAGGGCATTCCGATCACCGTGGTCGACGACCAGGGTGAAGAGCACCCGATCCTGCTGCCGTCGGGCAGTCGTCCGATCGTGACCGACGGCCAAGAGGTCCGCGCCGGCGACCCGATCACCGACGGTCCCTTCGACCCGAAGGAGATCATGGAGATCAAGGGCATCCGCGAGACGCAGCTCTACCTGGTGGAAGAGGTCCAGAAGGTCTATCGCGACCAGGGCGTGTCGATCCACGACAAGCACATCGAGCTGATCGTTCGCCAGATGACCCGCCGTATCGGCGTTCAGGAGCCGGGTGACACCGGCTTCCTGCCCGGCGAGCGTGCCGACGCCAAGGTGTTCCGTGACACCAACAAGCGGATGGTCGAAGAGGGCATGAAGCCCGCCGAGGGCCGCCCCGAGATCATGGGCATCACCAAGGCGTCCTTGGCCACCGAGTCGTGGCTGTCGGCTGCGTCGTTCCAGGAGACCACGAGGGTGCTGACCGAGGCCGCGATCGACGGCCGCGGCGACAGCCTGCTCGGCCTGAAGGAGAACATCATCATCGGCAAGCTCATCCCGGCCGGTTCGGGCATGATGCACTACCGCCAGTTCGACGTGGCAGCGCCGGACTATCAGCCGATGACGAGCTACTCGACGGACTTCGACGAGGATCCGGCGGCGTGGTTGAGCAACATCCACGGCACGTATTCGACGGACGACCCGGCCGTGGAAGCCTGACCGACAGCAGCAGCTGTTCCACCTGCCCGCCCGTGGTCGTTCGCGACCGTGGGCGGGCAGGTGTCGTTTTCGGGGCCTGCGTGGTCGCGGGACGCTTCGCCAGGTCGCAAGTTGAGACCAGCCGAGTCGAGGGGTTGCCGCGCGTGAGCGCGCGCCTCTAACATTGCAGGGTCCTGCGTGGAGATGTACGCGCAGCATCCGAGACGTTTGTAGAGGTAGACGCGTGCCCACAATCCAGCAGCTGGTCCGCCAGGGTCGGTCCACGAAGTTCTCGAAGACCAAGACGCCGGCCCTCAAGGGGTCGCCGCAGCGTCGTGGCGTGTGCACCCGCGTGTACACCAACACCCCCAAGAAGCCGAACTCGGCCCAGCGCAAGGTCGCCCGTGTCCGTCTGTCGAGTGGTGTCGAGATCACGGCGTACATTCCCGGTGAGGGACACAACCTGCAAGAGCACTCGATCGTGCTCGTTCGCG
>JBDKIV010000242.1:0-11714 GCA_039796935.1 Actinomycetota bacterium
CGAAGGTGCTCACGCCCGCCGACCCCGATCGGATTGCTCCGGTGGGCGCGACGACCACGCTTGCCCCGGGGGAGTTCGGATCGACTGCCGGTAGCACCTCCACGACCACGACCACGACGACACTTCCGCCTCAGCAGGTTCGTCCGCTCGACCCGTTCGATCCGACCATGACCACGGTCGGGACGACCACCACCACGACCACGACGACCACGGCTCCGGGCCAGAGCAGTTCGGCGGGCGCCGGCGGCGCAGTCACCACGGCGGCAACGACGACCACCACCACGATCGTCCCGCTCGAGATCGTCCGTGAGACCGGGACGCTCGCCGGGCAGGGTGCGGATCGCCCGCTCCTGCTCCGATTCATCGACGATTCGGCCACACAGGGTCGTGTCCGTGTGGGATCACCGGTCCAGACCGCTGGTGGACTGCTCTCGATCGCCCCGCCGGGCATTCCGATCGGGCAGGTCACCTCGGTCGAGGACCAGGTCGGCACGAGGGCGCTCCGAGTCGAGGTCTCGCTGTCGGCGGGTGACCTGACGAAGCTCAACTTCGTGCAGGTGCTGAGGTACCGGCCGACCACGAGCGGTGGGTAACGTGCGCTCGTTCGTGCTCGGTCCGCTGATTCGGATCGTCCCCGTCGGCATGTGTCTGCTCGCAGTGCAGCGGACCGTTCTGACCGAGATCACCCCGTTCGACGTGGTGCTCCAGATCGTGCTCGCGTTGGCTGCTGCCACCGGGGCGGGAGCCGGGCCCGAGCGCGGTGCCATCGGCGGCTTCACGCTCGGTCTCATGTACGACCTTGCCACCGGTAGTCCGTTGGGGCTGACGGCGCTCGTCTATGCGCTTGCCGGGTTCTGCGCCGGATATGTGCTGCGTCTGACGCCCGAGCCGCAGTGGTGGCTCGCCTCGCTGTTCGCCGCCATCGGTGCAGCGGTGGGTGAGACGGCGGCGCCTGCGGCCCGCGCGCTCGTGGGCCATGACGGGTGGTTCACACGCGAGCTGTTCGTGATCGTCCCGGTCGTGTCGGTGTTCGCCCTCGTCCTCAGCCCTCTGTTCGTTCCGCTCGGCCGGTGGTGCATGTGCGTGAGGACGCCCCGCTGGAGAGCGCTGCACGAGTGACGCCGCGCCCGATCGACCCCTCGGATCGGGCACACTGGTGGCATGGCTGGTGATCGCAGAGGCGCGCGCCTGAGGATCCTCGGACTCGTTGCGCTCGTGCTGGTCGGGTCGCTCGGTACTCGTCTGTGGTTCCTGCAGGCCGTCCAGGCCGAGGAGTTCCAGGAGTCGGTGAACGCGTCGAAGATCCGGGAAGTCTCGATCCCGCCCGAGCGAGGCCGGATCTTCGATGCCGACGGTCGTGTCGTGGCGGACAATCGCCGGATCCTCACGGTCACCGCCGAGTGGATCGTGCTCCGCAAGAAGGCCAACCGAACCCCGTTGTTCGAACGTCTGTCGGGTTGGTTGGGCTTGCCGGTCGAAGAACTCGAGGCCACCTACCAGGACGGTCTCCGCAAGGCCGACCCGCTCCAACCGCTTCCCTTGGCCCGCGATGTCGACGAAGAGACCGTGCAGGCGCTGCTCGAACGTTCCGAGGACTTTCCCGGTATCGACGTGGTCGAGCAGTGGGATCGGGTCTACCCCTACGCTCCGCTCGCCAGTCATGTGATCGGCTACCTCGGTTCGCTCAACCCGGACAACGTCGACGAGTACCTGGCTCGGGGATACAACCTGAACGAACGCGTCGGCCAGTTCGGGGTCGAGGCGAGCATGGAAGCAGAACTGCACGGCACCTGGGGCAAGCAGGTGTGGGAGATCGACGCGGCGGGCAACACGGTGCGTCTGGTCGACGAGGTGAAACCGATCGCCGGTAACGACATCGTGCTCAGCATCGACCTCGATGTGCAGCAGTACGCAGAGCAAGCGCTCCAGACGAAGTTGCGACAGCGCCGCGACCTGCCCACCGACGAGCCGGGAGCCGTCGATCGGGCAGCGCACAATCCGATCGACCCGAAGAAGGACACCGGTGAGCGTGTCTACTCGAGTTCGAAGGAGTTCGGGGACCAGGAGTGGATCCAGTACAAGGCGCCGGCCGGCTCCGTCGTCGTGCTCGACCACAGCAATGGCCAGGTCAAGGCAATGGCGAGCTATCCGACGTTCGACAACCGTTGGTTCAACGCGGGCATCAGCAAGGACAAGTTCGACCAGCTGTTCCCGGCCTCGGACGATCCCGATCGATCGATCCTCGTCAATCGCGCCGTGCAGGGTCGGTACAACATCGGCTCGACGATCAAGCCGTTCATCGCATGGGCGGCGATGCACAGCGGTTTGATCACATCAGCCGACATCTGGGAAGACGAGGGGACGTACCGTCTCGAGTCGATCGAGGACGACATCTGCAACAACGGTGTCGTGCGGTGCGTGTTCAAGAATGCGCTCGATCCGTACGGGACGCCGAGCCGCTACGGCCCGGTCCGCGTGGAGGACGCGCTCGCGGTCAGCTCGGACACGTTCTTCTATCGACTCGGCGAAGCGTTCTACACACTTCCCGGACGTCGTGACGAGCTGAAGTCCGACCTCGAACTCTTCGGTTTCGGTGCCGACACCGGGATCGACCTCCCCTACGAATGGGACGGACGCATCCCCGACGACACGGTCAAGAAAGATCTCGTCGAGCGAGGTGTCCTTCTGGAGGGAGAAGTCCCGCGACTGGTCACCGGCGACTTGGTACAGGTGTCGATCGGCCAGGGATTGTTCGCTGCGACCCCCCTGCAGTTGGGCAACGCGTATGCGGCGATCGCCAATGGAGGGTTCGTCATGAAGCCTCAGATCGTCTCGGCCGTGCTCGCCCCGCTGACCCCGGATCGCATCGGCGCGCCGGGCTTTGCCGATCTCGAGCGTGCGAGGGTCGTCACGTCGTACGCCCGTCCGCAGATCATTCGTCAGTTGGACATGCCCGAGCCGGTTCGGCTCCCCATCATCGCCGGTCTGCAGCGGGTGGTCTGTCCCGGCTATCGCGAGGGGGATCGGTGCGGGGTCGACTACATCCGGTACCGAGCGACGACGGGCGAGCGACTCTTCCGGGATTATCCCCACGAGACGTTGCCGATCGCTGGCAAGACCGGGACGGCGCAGGGTGCAGGGCAGTACCCATGGAACGACTCGTCCGCCTTTGCGGCGTTCAGCCTCGACCAGAACCAGCCCTACACGGTGGTCGCGTACCTCGAAAAGAGTGGGTACGGCTCGAAGGCGGCAGCGCCCGTCGTGAAGTGCGTCTTCACGGCCTTGGCCACCGGTGGGACCGATCCCGTCGAGCCAGCGAGTCAACTCGATGTCAACTCGCTGTACGTGGCCGAGCCGCAGGAGTTGGTCGAGAGCGACTGTCTCGGCGGCTACGACGGCTCGGTCCGGGAGTGAGGATCTGTTCGTGGCAGTGACGCTGATGCAGCGCCGTCCCGACTCGGGTCTCGGCAATCTTCGGTCGAGTCCGAGCGATCCGGGTCGCAACATCGACTGGGTGTTGATGGCGCTCGTCGCGGCGCTCGCGACCATCGGGTGTTTCGTGATCTACTCGGCGTCTCGCACCAAGCTCGACGACCCGTACGTCTACGTGACGCGCCAAGTGGTCTTCCTGATCGCCGGGGTCATCGGCATGGTCATCGTGATGGCGCTCGACTACGAGCAACTGCGAGAGCGCGCCCGGTTCCTCTACGGCGTGACCGTGATGTTGTTGGTGCTCGTCAACATCATGGGTTCGGTGAGCGGTGGCGCACGGCTGAGCTTCGATCTCGGTCCGCTCAAACTGCAACCCGCCGAGTTCGCCAAGGCCACGGTGCTGCTTGCGCTGGCGTCGTATCTGGCGCAGGAGCGCAGCGACGAGGTCTCGTATCCACGGTTCCTCGGTGGCTTGATCCTGGTGGGTGTGCCAGGGGCGCTCATCATCATCCAGCCCGATCTCGGGTCTGCATCGGTGCTCGTGGCCATGGCGATGGGGGTGCTGCTCGTCGCCGGAGCACGGATGAAGTACATCGCGCTGATCACCGCCATGGCCCTGGCGACGGTGGTGGCAGCGGTCGTCAGCGGAATCGTCAATCGCTACCAGCTGGCTCGCATCGAGGCGTTCTTCAACCAGAACTCGACGGATCCTGCGCTCGTCGACTACATCTACCAGCCCCGTAACGCCGTTCGAGCGATCGCCACCGGGGGCATCACGGGGAAGGGATGGCTCGAGGGGCCGCTGACCAATGCCCGCAACGACATACCGGTCCAGTGGGCGGACTTTCCGTTCTCGGCGGTGGGCGAGCAGTTCGGTCTCGTCGGGTGTGCGGTCCTGGTCGGGCTCTTCGCGCTCGTGCTGCTGCGAATCTGGCGCATCGCCCATCTGTCGAAGGACATGCTCGGTACGTACATCTGCGCCGGCGTGTTCACGATGATCCTCTGGCAGGTGTTCCAGAACATCGCCATGACGCTCGGCATCATGCCGGTCACGGGACTTCCGATGCCGTTCATCTCGTACGGCGGTTCGAGTCTGCTCGCCTTCTTCGCCATGATCGGGCTGGTTCAGAACGTGCACATGAGAAGGTACCGCTGACCTGGCGTGACGGCAGTGTAGAATCCGCCTCACAACAGATCGACGACGGTGATCGGGCTGCTGATCATGCGCCTACCACCGTCACCGCGCCGCCTCACGGTGGCGCGATCAGAAGGGACGACGTCCATGGACGACACCACAGTGCCCGACCAGGGCCAACCACTCGCGCCGTCGGGCGATCTCTCGTCGATGACGAGCGGTGGAGGGGCCGAGGCAACGGAGTCCGTCGTCGACGCGGGGGCAGGTGCCGCCGGCCAGGGCGACCGACCCACCGCGAAGAAGCGTCGACGGGGCTCACGAGGCGGTAAGGGGCGAAAGAAGCCGGTCGGCGTCGGTGACGATGCCGGCGACCCTGGCTCCGACGACGATGACGAGATGGGCCATGGTGTCGGCGCCGATGGCGCCGACCGTGGTGCTGACGCATCCGGCGGCCGGGATCTCGTGGCGCCCGCGCCTCGGGCGAGTCGGTCGGCAGCCCCCTCCGGGGCGCCTCGTGATGGCGAGCCCTCGCCCGTGTCGTCGTCGACTCCCGAACGTCCGCCACGCCAGCCACGCCAGCCGCGACCGCCGAAGTCGGCGGGTGGCGCTTCCGAGGGAAACGATGTCGGCGACCGGCCGGAGCTACCGGAGCTACCGGAGCGCATCGCCGAGGGCCGCCCGTCTGCGGACGCGGCTGAACGAGCATTGGTCCGCAAGCCGAAGATCGGCGACACTCGTCCGGCGCCCACCACTGCGCCGGTCGCGCCAGCCCCCGCCCGCGGGCAGCGGCCCTCGAAGCCGCAGACCGCGGCCGAGCCAGGATCTCCGAGCGCGGAGCGCTCGGCGCCCAAGAAGCGTCGGCGTGGCGGCAAGGGACGCGCGGGCTCGGACAGCCGGCCCTCGCAGCCTTCGGTGCGGGTCGACCCTGAGGTGCTCGAACGGCGCAAGGGGCGCGAACGTAATGGACGGCCTGTCGGTCGCTATCTGATGTGTGTGCAGGTCCGTCCGTCGCTCACCCAGGTCGCAGTGCTCGAGGGGCGCAATCTCATCGAGCACTATGTGAGTCGTCCGGCGGACGACATCAGCCAGATCCACGGCAACATCTACCTCGGCAAGGTCCAGAACGTGCTGCCGGGCATGGAGGCGGCATTCGTCGACATCGGTACCCCGAAGAACGCGGTGCTGTACCGCGGTGACGTCCAGTACGACGCCGAGGACATCGAAGAGAAGAGTTCGAACCTGCGGATCGAGCAGATGCTGACGGCGAAGCAGTTGATCATCTGCCAGGTGACGAAGAACCCCATCGGAGCCAAGGGTGCACGCCTCACCCAGGAGGTCTCGTTGCCGGGTCGGTTCGTCGTGTTGATCCCCAACTCGAAGACCTATGGCATCTCGAAGCGTCTGCCCGACGATGTCCGCAAGCGGCTTCGCACCATCCTCGACCGCGTCAAGCCCGCCGAGCACGGTCTCATCGTGCGGACCGCCGCCGAGCACGCGACCGAGCACGAGTTGCGTGCCGACATGACCCGACTCCTCGATCAGTGGGCGGCCATCGAAGCGAAGGCGAAGAAGGCCAACAGTCCGTCGCTGCTCTATCGCGAGCCCGAGCTTGCCGTGCGTGTGATCCGTGAGGAGTTCAACGCCGAGTACCGCGGCGTCATCATCGACGATCAGCGCCTCCACGACGATGTGAAGGACTACGTCTCCGCGTTCAATCCCGAACTCGCCGACCGGATCGAGTTCCACGACTCGGTGTCGGACGGGCTCCCGTTGTTCGAACGGCACCACATCCACGAACAACTGCACAAGGCGCTCGATCGAAAGGTGTGGCTGCCGAGCGGCGGTTCGTTGATCATCGAACACACCGAGGCGCTGACGGTCATCGACGTCAACACGGGCAAGAACGTCGGGACGACGAACCTCGAAGAGACCGTGTTCCGCAACAACCTCGAGGCTGCCGATGAGGTTGCCAAGCAACTGAGGCTGCGTGACATCGGCGGCATCGTCGTCATCGACTTCATCGACATGGAGATCCGTGAGAACCGCAAGAAGGTGGTCGACGCCTTCCGGTCGGCGCTGGCCCGGGACAAGACCCGTACGCAGGTGTTCGACATCTCCGATCTCGGTCTGGTCGAGATGACTCGCAAGCGGATCGGTGAGGGACTCCTCACCAACTTCGCCGAGCATTGTCCGAACTGCGAAGGACGCGGCGTCGTCGTCGATCACGCACTCCTCGGCTGACGAGGTCGAACCACGACGAACAGGCCGGCCGACCCGGCGCTGACGAAGGCACACCAGTTGGGCTGAGGCCCTCGAACCGATAGGATCGCAAGTCGCTATGTATGCAGTCATCGAATCCGGCAACAAGCAGGCCCGTGTCACCGAAGGTCAGCAGATCCATGTCGATCTGCTCGACGCCGACCAGGGTGCCGAACTGGCACTCACCCCCGTCTTGGTGGTCGACGGCGACACCGTCCTGGCAACCCCCGATGAACTGCGTGGTGCTTCGGTCACCGCGAAGGTCGTGGGTCTCGCCAAGGGTCCCAAGATCGACGGGTTCACGTACAAGCGTCGCACCAACCAGCGCCGTCGTTACGGCCACCGCCAGCAATACACCGTCGTCGAGATCACCTCGATCAAGAAGGGCTGACCGAAATGTCGAAGACCAAAGGTGGCGGGTCAACCCGCAACGGACGTGACTCCAACGCTCAGCGTCTCGGTGTGAAGGTGTTCGGGGGGTCGTCGCTGACCGCTGGAACCATCATCGTGCGCCAGCGCGGCACCAAGTTCCATCCCGGCAAGAATGTCGGTATCGGTGGCGACGACACGCTGTTCGCCCTCGTCGACGGCTCGGTGTCGTTCGGTGAGCGCAAAGGACGCAAGGTCGTCGACGTCATCCCGTCGGCCTGAACCGGGTCGAC
Source organism: Actinomycetota bacterium (assembly GCA_039796935.1). Taxonomy (GTDB): domain Bacteria; phylum Actinomycetota; class Acidimicrobiia; order Acidimicrobiales; family Ilumatobacteraceae; genus VFMC01. The sequence continues at coordinate 7,489 of JBDKIV010000242.1, forward strand.
ATGCCCGTTGCGAGCGACGCTCGCCGGGTCCTGGCACTCGTCGACCTCACCGATCTCGGTGAGGCCCCGACCGCCGAGGCCATCACTCAACTCTGCCGCCGCGCGACCGGTTCACACGGGTCGACGGCGGCAGTGTGCGTGTGGCCCCGGTTCGTCGCCCAGGCCAAAGCGTTGCTGGCGAGCAGCGGCGTCCGAGTGGCGACGGTGGTCAACTTCCCGGACGGTGGCAGCGACGCCGACCTCGTGGTGGCCGAGACGCGTGCGGCGCTCGCCGCCGGAGCCGATGAGATCGATCTGGTCATGCCGTACCGAGCTTTCCTCGCAGGGCATGACGACGTGGTCGTGACGGTTCTCGACAGGGTGCGGGCATGTGTGGTCGGACCTGCTCGGCTGAAGGTGATCCTCGAGACGGGGGCCCATCCCGACCGCGACTCGATCGCTCGAGCAACGGTGTTGGCGATCGACCATGGCGCCGACTTCGTGAAGACCTCCACCGGGAAGACCTCGGTCTCGGCGACACCCGACGCCGTCCGAACGATGCTCGAGGTGATCCGCGGTTCGGGGCGTGCTGTCGGCATCAAACCGTCGGGAGGGATCCGCACGCTCGATGACGCCCGTGCCTATCTCGCGATCGCCGATGACGTGATGGGCGCGTCTTGGGCGACGCCGGAGACCTTTCGATTCGGGGCGAGCGGCCTGCTCGATGCACTCGAGTCGGCCATCGAGGGTGCCGGGGACGGATTCGATCCGGGCGCTGTGGGGGACGGCTACTGATCATGTTGCCGCAAGAGATCATCCGCGTGAAGAGAGATGGTGGTCGTCTGTCGGCCGATCAGATCGGAGCGTTCGTCGATGGGCTCACTTCCGGCTCGGTGGCAGATGCTCAGGCGGGCGCATTCGCCATGGCGGTGTACTTCCGCGGGATGGATGTCGACGAAGCCGTTGCGCTGACCCGGGCGATGACGCGCAGCGGTAGGCAACTGACCTGGGATCTCGACGGGCCGGTGGTCGACAAGCACTCGACCGGCGGGGTGGGGGACACCGTCAGCCTCATGCTGGCGCCGATCGTGGCCGCCTGTGGCGGCTTCGTCCCGATGATCTCGGGGCGGGGACTCGGCCACACCGGTGGTACCTACGACAAGTTCGAGTCGATCCCGGGCTACCGCGCGACGCCCACGATGTCGGAGTTCCAGCGGGTGGTGCGCAAGGTCGGCTGCGCGGTCATCGGTCAGACCTCCGATCTCGCCCCCGCCGACAAGCGGCTGTACGCGATCCGCGACGTCACGGCGACGGTCGAGAGCATTCCGCTCATCACGGCGTCGATCCTGTCGAAGAAGCTTGCCGCCGGTCTCGACGCCCTCGTGATGGACGTCAAGTTCGGCAACGGAGCCTTCATGCAGACACTGCCCGACGCGAGTCGGCTGGCAGCGAGCATCGCCGATGTCGCCGCCGGAGCGGGCACGCCGACGACCGCGTTGATCACCGACATGGACCAGCCGCTGTCGGACACGGCGGGCAACGCACTCGAGGTTGCCTCTGCGATCGAATACCTGACCGGGATTCGCCGCGAACCACGCATGCACGACCTGGTGGTGGCGCTGGCAGCAGAGATGCTCGTCCTGGGCGGACTCGCGGCGAGTGTCGAGCTGGGCCGGACAGCGGCTCAGCAGGTCCTCGACGACGGACGCGCAGCCGAGCGGTTCGGCGCGATGGTCCGGACGCTCGGTGGTCCACGGGACCTGGTGACGAGTCCGTGGCGGCATCTCGAGCGCGCCCCGCTCGTCGCCGATGTGTATGCCGCTGCCGAGGATGTCGACGGTTCTCCGCGCGGCCGGGTGGTGACTCGGATCGACACGCGTCTGGTCGGTCTCGCCGTGGTGGAGTTGGGTGGCGGTCGATCACGGCCACAGGATTCGATCGATCACGCGGTCGGCCTGACCGCCCTCGCCCCGATCGGTTCGCGCGTCGACAGCGCCCGTCCGTTGGCGACGGTCCATGCGAGGAACGAGGCGGGACTGCATCGTGCGGCCGCATCGTTGAGGGCTGCGTACTCCTTCGGATCTCGTGCTCGCGTGCAACGGCCGGTGGTTCGAAGCCGCATACAACGCCTCTGAACCCTTCGGCGGCCGAGCGAAGGATTCACCCCGGGCCGGCCTGGGTATGGGGTTGCATGAGCGAGTTCAGGTGTTCGCTGACCGTGGTGTTCGCCGAGCGAGAGGACGATCGCATCGTCGTGGATGGCGTGATCGATCATCCGATCCGTGACCGGTGCGGTCCCGTGTCGTTCGCACTTGCCGGCGATCGACTGCCACCCGGGCCGGTCGACCCCTTCGCCGACTGGGCAGCGACCGGAGAGTCGATCGACCTGACGGTGGTCCACCACGGCGATGTGGTGTGGCTGCTGTTTCGCGGCGACGATGCATCTGCGGTGTGCCTGACCGACCACTGCTCGGTCGGGGCGTTCTTCGAGTGAGGGCGGCCCGTGGCTGATCAGAGCCGTCGAACGGGGCTGTCGATACCTCGAGGGAGCCGATCGGCCGGCCAGCCGAGGACGTCGAGTGCGGTCTGGAAGGCGAAGCGGTCGGTCATTCCTGCCACGTAGGTCACGACGGCCCGAACTCGTTGGTCGTCGTCGAGATCGGGGTCGAGGCCGAGGTGCCGGGGGTGTTCGACCAGGTGGTCGACGAGCGCACGAAGGACGGCGATCACCGCTGCACCCTGCTCGATCGAGGCGGGTCGCTTGTAGATCCGTTCGTAGTTGAACGACCGAAGATCGGCCAATGCCTCGGCATGTCGGGCATCGATGCCGATGATCCCTCGCTCGCTGATCGAACGGACCAGAGCCCCGATGAGGGCTCGCAACTGTCGAGGCCGGGTGACGCCCAGGACCTGTGTGACCGATCGAGGCAGATCATCGATCGAGACGATGCCTGCGCCCACGGCATCTTCGAGGTCGTGGGCGCAGTACGCGTACCGATCGGCCCAGCTGACGACAGCTCCTTCGGGGGTCATGGGCGTCGGGAGCGACCACGAGTGGTTACGGATGCCGTCGATGGTCTCGGCGCAGAGGTTGAGTGGCTGCAGCACGACCTCGGCACCCCAGACAGCGTGGTGGTACCCCTCGGGGATGTACGGGTCGAACGCATCCTCGCTCGCGTGTCCGCCAGGCCCGTGACCGCAGTCGTGCCCGAGCGCGATCGCCTCGGTGAGGGCAACGTTGAGTCCCACGGCTCGAGAGACGGCGGTGGCGACCTGTGCGACCTCGAGCGCATGGGTGAGCCGAGTCCGCTGATGGTCGGCGGGAAAGACGAAGACCTGCGTCTTGCCAGCGAGGCGACGGAACGCCGTCGAATGCAGGATCCGGTCGCGGTCACGCTCGAAACAGGTCCGGAGCGGGTCGGGTGCCTCCTCGACGCGTCGATCGCCGCCCCCGAACGACAGCGTCGCCCCCTCGGCCAACGTTGTCTGCTCGAGTGCTTCGCGCTGCTCGCGAGCGAGCAACCGCGGTTCGACACGAGGGGGAGGACCATGACGGTGGGCGAGCACGATGCCTTCGTCGAGACGGTGGCCGCGCATCGTGCCCGCCCACTCGATCTGACGCTCGGTGCTCATGGCCAAGAGGGTACCGAATGGGTGCCATGCCGTACCGGTAGCCTCGCAAGGTCACTATGAGCGAGTTCGTCGACGAGGTCCAACTGAATGTCCGGGCGGGCGACGGCGGTGCGGGCTGCGTCTCGTTCCGACGCGAGGGTCCCGTGGCATTCGGCGGCCCGAACGGGGGCGACGGTGGCGACGGTGGCGACGTATGGCTGGTCGCCGACCGCAACGTGTCGTCGCTCATCGCATTCCGTGACCATCCCCACCGTCGAGCAGCCAATGGCGTGCACGGCAAGGGCAAGGATCAGCACGGCCGGCGCGGCGAGGCCCTCGAGGTGCCGGTGCCCGAGGGAACCGTTGCCTACGACATGTACTCCGGCGAACTGCTCGCCGATCTCGCCAATCACGGCGACCGATGGTTGGCTGCCGCCGGTGGCCGTGGCGGCCGCGGCAATGCGAAGTTCTGGTCGAACAAGCGTCGTGCCCCCACGTTCGCCGAACAGGGTGAGCACGGCGACGAGCAGTGGCTCCGCCTCGAACTCAAGTTGATGGCCGACGTGGCGCTGGTCGGATTTCCGAATGTCGGCAAGAGCACGCTGATCAGTGTCGTCAGCGCAGCACGACCGAAG
>JBDKIV010000243.1:0-4604 GCA_039796935.1 Actinomycetota bacterium
GTGTGCTGGCAGGTGGGATCCCGGTCGCGACCCTCGGCATCGTCACCTCGTTCGCCGTGGGCGGCTGGGCGATGTGGGCATCGGCATTCGTCGGCGGCCTGGTGGCGGGCATGTCATTCCCTGCCTTCTCCGTGTACCGGACCGAGTTGTTCCCGACCGGCCGTCGCGGCATGGCCGGTGGGCTCATCGCCGCGCTGGCCCTGCTGGGCGGCAGCGTCGGCCTGATCGTCGCAGGCGCGCTGCTCGACGCAGGGTGGTCGTACGGCCAGACCATGATGGTCCTCGCTGCAGCACAGGTGGTGACCGCTGCCGTCGTGCTCGTCACCTACCCCGAGACGGCACACCGCAGCCTCGAGGACATCAACCCGGAAGACGCTTGAGCCACCCGGCGATCGACCCGGCCACCTGCTCGTCCGCTCCACGGAGTTCGTGACGTCCGCGCTCGATCCACACGTGCGTGACCGATGCAGGGATCGTCGCCGTCCAGGCCTCGAGTTCGTCGGGGCTGCCGAACTGGTCGTTCGTCCCGTGGACGAACAGGCACGGCACGTGGAGCCGAGGAAAGTGGTCGACCCGGAGCGTGTCGGGACGGCGCGGCGGGTGGAGCGGATACGAGACCATCACCAGTCCGATGGCGCGTGGAATCAGACCGTCGGCGACGGCCATCGAGCACATCCGGCCACCCATCGAACGACCGCCGAGCACAAACGGCCCCGATCCCATCGCATTCGCCCGCTCGACAACGGCGTCGACGAGCACCGGCGCTCGATCGGGGATCCGACGTCCCGCCAGTCGGTACGGAAAATCCGCCCGGACGCACGAACCGGCGCCGACCGCCCGCTCGATCGCCACGAGGCTCGGATGACTGCTCGACGAGCCCGCCCCGGGGAACAGGAGGAGCTTCGGGTGACGCCGACGGGTCACGCGCTGAGGATCTTCCGTGCCTCACCGAGTTCGGCGATCGCCGTGCTCGCCAACCGGCCGTCTCCCCCGTGGTCCGGGTGCACCCGGCGCAGCGCTGCTCGGTACCGGGCCGTCACGTCCTTCCTCGACACGCTGGAGGTCCCGAGCGGAAACCCGAGCAACTCGAGCGCCCAGGCACGGGGGTCGGCCATGGCAGCGAGCGACACCGCCGACGAACCCGCCAGATTGGCGATGAACGACGGCCCGATGGGCCCCCTCCAACGCATGGCGCGATGCAACGTCGGGACGAGGTGCCGTCGTGCATCGTGATCGAGACGCTCGACGGCATAGATCGCGCCGAGCACCTGTGCGAGCGGACTGGCATTGGGGGCCAGGTCGAACCGGACGCTGTCGCCGTCGCCCTCGAGCCGATGCACACTCGTTGCCAGGCCGTGACGGTCGACCTGGTAGCGGTGTCGGAGACGGGGCTGGGTGATCCGCCCACCTCGATCGACCTGGTCGAGCAGACGGTGCACGTCGGCGACCAGATCGGCGTCGATCTCGGGAAGGTGCGCCGCCATCACGGCACCGAGGAGCAGCCCCCCGAAACCGGGTGCTGGGTCGACGGGGAGCACGAGATGGCCGAGCGCGACCCGGCGCGTCGGCGTGGTGGGCCTCGAGTGCCACACCTGGAGCTCAGCCAGCAGCACGGACGGCCTCAGACGTGAGGTCTCAGCAACTCGTAGAGGTCGTCGGCCGCAGACATCGCCGTCTCGTCGTCCGGGCCGGCATCGGCGGCGAGCGCATCGGCGACCCGATCGACCAGGGCACACGCCTGCATCCACACTCGCGGAGTGACGCCGTACGGAGGACGTTCGGGATCGACTCCACCCACCTGCACCAGGTGGTCGAGGCCATCGGGATCGCGCGGCTCGCGGCGGAGGCGCTCCGCCGCCAAGAACATGGCCGTGAGCGATTCGGGTGACGACGCAGTGTCGTCACGGGGATCGAGCACGTCGGGATACTCACCGCGCTCGATCTCGTCGAGCAACGCCTCGACCACGGCCTCGTCGGCCGTCCCGACGAGCAGCGTGGCACCGTCCCAGCGGAACGGGATCTGCGCATCGGTCAGGGCGTGGTCGACCGCCTGCAGTTCGAGCGGTGTCGAGTCGCCGAGGTCGTACTCGGTGATCGGCGCCGCCTCGTCGAGGTCGATCCGTGTCGCCGACCCGACCCCGTCGCCGGACGGCAGCGCATCGACGATCCCCAACCGCCGTTCGATCTCGGCGATGACGGCGTCGACATCGTCTTCGACCTCGTCGGGCACCACGAGCTCGGAACCGTCCCAACCGTGCGGTAGTTCGGCGTCGGCCAGGGCTGCGGCCAGCTCGGCCTGTTGGTCGAAGTTCCATGCCGACAGGTCGTAGTGGACTCGGATCGCTTCCGGGTCGTCGGGGTTCCAGTCGGTCATCGATATCCCATCAATCGGCGAGACCCCGACGCTACCCCTGAAGCGGCTCGGCAGGCACGTGGAACTCGAGGAACGCCTCGGTTCGTCGGTAGTCGTCTCGCTGGTGCTCGGGCGAGCGGAACCCGTGCCCCTCCCCGTCGTACACGACGAGGTCGACACGACCGCCGGCAGCCACGATCCGATCGGCCAACTCGCGGCTCTGGTCGACGGGCACCACCGGGTCGTCGCTGCCGTGGGCCAGGGCGATCGGTACGGAGATCAGCGAAGCGAGCTGCACCGGAGAACGCTCGCGCAGGCGTCGGTCACCGGCGGCCGTCTCGCCCGGACGGGCAACGAGCCGCCACACGCTGTGCCGCTCGAAGCGGTGGCTCCGTCGTTCGAGGTCGACGAGATCGGTGACCGGGTACGAGACGGACACTGCTCGAACCAGCCCCGGGTGACGCGCCACGACACCGAGGGCGGTGAAACCACCGGCCGAGCCACCCATCAGCACGGTTCGCCCCGGCTCTGTCGTGCCAGCCCGATGGAGCGAACGAAGGACCGCGGCCACGTCGTCGGAGTCGGCCTCCCCCCAGCGCCCCTCGAGCGCCTGCTGGAACTCGCGCCCGTGTCCGGTCGATCCACGGTGATCGGGCACCACGATGTTCCAGCCCCGAGACCGGAAGTACTCGATCCGCGGCATGAACGTGACCTGCCACTGGTCGGTCGGACCCCCGTGGATCCAACAGATGGTCCGCGATGCCGCCGACCGGCCCGATTCGGTGCTACCTGCCGGATACCAGCGAAACGGAATCACCACCCCGTCCGAGGCCGACGCCTCGAGGAGTTCCGGTTCGACCAACTGTGCGCGGTCCCAGCCAGCGGTCGGCGCGATCGCCACTGTCGATCGACGTGGAGGCCGGCAGGACAGGTCGTACACGACCACCTCGGGCGGGGTCCGGGCCCCACTGCGAAGCGCCGCGATGAGGTTGCCCTCCCACGAGATCTGCCCATGGACCCCACGCCCCAGTTCGGTCACGGAACCGTCCGCCCGGTCGAACACGCAGAGTCGGCCGAACCCACCCTCGTTACGCGTGAAGGCAACGCGTTCACCCGTGGGAGAGGCGACGTACGAACGCTGCCCGAGTCCCCACGTGGGTCCGGCGTGTTCGATCGGTTCGTCGAGCAGCGGTGCATCCTCGGTCCAGACGTTCAGCCATCCACGGTCGTCACGAACCGACAGCATCGAGCCGTCCGGCATCCAGCGCGGCTGCTGCACGCTGTGTGCCGGCCGATGCCGCACGAGGTGCGCATCAGCGAGCGTCCTCACCGCGATCCTGGCTGCGTCCCACGGCATGTCGGGAATGTCCCATTCGAGCCACGCCACCCGGTCGCCACCGGGAGCCACCGCAGGGTCGAAGCAGAAGTCGGCCAGGCCGTCGTCGAGCCTGGTGGCGACTCGGTCGGCCAGCGACACACTCCACACCTCGGTCTGATCGATCACGTGGGCGACGAACCGTCCGTCGCTCGACACCGCGGGCGCTTGGGCAGCCCGTCCCTCGCCCACCCTGGTCAGGCGAGTCGGCGTAGCGCCGTCGATCGGCTGCCACCACAGGTCACCGTCGACCGCGGCGTAGACGATCGCTGCTGCATCGGCCGACCAGCACCAGCATCCTCCACCGTGGCCTCGTCCCGCTCGAGGCATCGGCTGGTCGGTGACCGTCCGAGGCAATCCGATCGGCGCACCGGTCGCGTCGATGGCCTGCACGACGATGTCGGTCCGGCCGGAAACCGACGACACATAGCCCACCGACGAGCGGTCCATCGACAGACGGGGCTCGGTGATGTCACGGACAGCGACGCACGCCTCGATCGGTACGGGTGCCATCGGCCGGACGATAGCGGCCCGGCACGGTGCAGCCCGCCGGGCGGGGGACGAAGAACGCGCTCGCGACAGCACGGCGAGGCATGTACGACGCAGTGGACCGGGTACGGTTGCGGTCGATGACTGCAGCTCCCGACCGCAACCTCGCACTCGACCTCGTCCCCACCACCGAGAGCGCTGCCCTGGCGGCGTCCCGATGGGTGGGCCGCGGTGACAAACTCGGTGCCGACGGTGCCGCCGTCGACGCCATGCGCACCGTGCTCGCCTCGGTCCCGATGGACGGCGTCGTGGTCATCGGCGAAGGAGAAAAAGACGAGGCGCCGATGCTGTTCAACGGCGAGCGGGTGGGCGACGGGACATCGCGTC
>JBDKIV010000244.1:0-5220 GCA_039796935.1 Actinomycetota bacterium
TCGATCGCCATGCCCGCATCGGTTACAGCCGAGCAGCCCGCATCACACCGGCTCGGCTCGGCGATCATGGCCCTCTGATCGGTGCGGGCGCCGTGGGCCTGCGCGGGATGCGACGAGCCAGGCGGGCGACGCAACTCGCCGTCGATGAGTCGTCCGGCCAACGCAGCGGCCAGGCCCCCTCGCCCTCGGCGTGACTGGGCGTCCGGCCTCCTGCGTCACTCGCCGAAGCGTCGATACCAGAGTTCGAGGGGGAGGAGTGTTCCCCTGCTGCGCACCACGACCACGGCCAGGACGGTGCAGGCGGCGTACACGATCACCGCGAACGTCAGTGCCGTGTCGAGTCCGGTCGAGGTGACCCATCCACCCCGATCGACCAGTGCCCGGAAGATCAACACGTGTGCGATGTAGATCGACAGCGTGCTCTGCCCTGCGATCTGGAGGATGCGGGTCGCGCGCGTCGATCGGGTTCGTTCGGCCACCCACGAGACGAGGCCGAACGCAGCCATCGCCGAGCCGAGAGTGCCGATCGTGTAGAGCAGGCCACGGTCCCACGGTCGTGTCGACAGCAGCGTCGCTCGAACGGGTCCGATGGTCCCGGTGGCGGTGCCGACCTCGTGGACGAAGTAGGACGTCGTCGTCAGCACCGCTCCGGCGGCCGCCAGCGACAACATGTGCCACGAGTGCAGGTGTCGGCCCACGATCATCCCGGCGCACGCGAATGCCAACCACGGCAGGAGGGGGTGGGTGCCGTTGACGAACGTGTCGAGCAGCAGGCCCCGTGGCGACCGGGTGAGTGTCGTCGCCGGATCGGTCAACCACGACACGTCCACCCCGTCGAGTCGCTGTTCGACGATCCACCACTGGATGCCTGCGGCTGTGACGGCTGATGCCGCGCCGATGAGCGCGAGCCAACGGGTCCGCAGGGCGAACAGCGCAGCAGCGAGCACGAACGTCGCTCCGTAGAACAGCAGGATCGTGCCGGGCCAGATCCAGTCGAGGACGAAGCCGCCGGCGTACAGCAGGGTGCCGCGTCGAACGAGACGCCATCGGTCGTCGATCACCAGCTGCCGTCGGGTCGTGTCGTCGGTGGTCGTGGTGCTGCGTCTGGTCAGGAGCGATATGCCGACCCCCGCTACGAACATGAAGGTGGCGGCGAACCGCGTGGCGAGGACCCCTGTCCAGGGATCGAACAGTCGCTCCGCCCACGAACTGCCCGGGCCGGCGATCGCTCCCGCGGCGTTGAGGTAGCCGTGGTAGTTGATGGCGATCACGCCGAAGAGTGCCAACGCCCGGGTGACATCCGGCCCGACGTACCGTGTCGAGGGTCCCGCTCGACCGGGCGCGTCGACGGTTCGGGCCATGTCGGGCGCGTTCATCTCCACACGACGAGGTCGGGATGCGCAGTGATCAGGGGTCGTTGCACGTCGACACGGTCCCCGATGTCGGGCTGGGGTTGATCGGGAGGCACGACGGCCATCGACGTGTGCATGTGCGGCGGCTCGAGGAGCGCGAGCCGCCGTCGGCCGAAGTGGAACGGACTCCTGCCGTCGACGAGTGGAGCGACCCCATGAGCAGAGCCGGCTCCGATCATGGTCAGCCGCGCATCGGTCTCGAGGCGAACGCCTCGGTAACCGGCACGGTCGCCGGCGCGACGGTCATCGATGTCGATCACATCGGCGTCGAGTCTCAGGAACGACTTGTCGCCGTGCCACAGTGCCGTGCCCGATCGAAGGTTCCAGCGGTACCCGGGCCAGCGCTGTGCGAGGCTGCTGAGTGCCTCTGGCGACACGTGGCTGACCGAGATCGGCAACGAGGGGTCGAGGAGCTCGAGCCAGGCCTCGATCTCGGCAGCGGCGTCCGAGTCGGAGCGGTCGTCGACGGCGAGCGGTGGGTGGATGACGTACAGCGCCGGCTCGCAGCCGCTGGAGCGGATCTGCTCGGCCAGTTCGTCGAGCCGGTCTCGGGTGACTCCGTAGCGGTGCATCGACGAGGCCAGCTTGACGGCGACCCTGCCCCGCCACCCGGCACGACGGAGCGCCCTCACGTGTGACGGGCCGGCGACGGTGGGCACGGTGGCGGGCGGCAGGTCGTGTGGCACATCGAGTGCCGGTGTGAGCGAGACGATGGTCGACACACCGAGGTCGTGGAGGTCGGCGGCTTCGTACAACGTGCCGACGGCGATCGTGTCGGCCCACGACGCGGCAACTGCGGCCAGTTGTCGCCGTCCGAATCCGTAGCCGTTGCCCTTCACGACGGGCACCAGGTGGGGTACGGAGGCCCGGAAGGAGTCGACATGACGCCCCCACGGCACACGGTCGATGGTGAGGCGCAACGTCATCGGTGGCCACGGTAGTCGTGCGCGCGGCCCGCCTCCGTGCCGCCGGTCGTCCCGGTGCCCGAATGTCGACAAAGCCGACTTGCAAGGTCGGGAATACCGAGCGTAGTGTCCCGGCCCATGTCAGCGTCCGCCTCCGCAGCCACGAAGCCACGCGTGTTCGACTTCCCCAATCCGGTCAACGAGACCTCGGCCCGGCTGGTTGCAGCCGGTGCGGTCCTCCAGTCGGCGGCGTTCCTCGTCGTTCGTGAGTGGTGGGTGCTCGTCCCGCTGGCGTACGGCTTCCTCGCCCGGGTGTGCTGCGGGCCGCGATTCAGTCCGCTCGGCCGACTGGCGACCCAGGTGATCACTCCTCGGCTCGTCCGTGCGCACCGACTGGTCCCGGGGCCCCCCAAGCGTTTCGCCCAGGGTGTCGGACTGGCCTTCAGTGCCGGCGCTCTGGTCGCCGAACTCGCGGGCGCCGACGCGGTCGCCGTCGTCCTGATCGCCGGCCTCCTCGTGGCGGCGTCGCTCGAGGCGGTGTTCGCGGTGTGTCTCGGGTGCATCGTGTTCAACCGACTGATGCGCTGGGGTGTGATCCCGGCAGACGTCTGCGAGTCGTGCAACGACATCCGGCCCCGACTCGAACAACTGCAGTTGCAACGTCAGCAGGGCTGACGGTCCTACGTGCCGCAGAACGTCCGATACGGGAAGAACTCGGGCGGAGCGGCCAGCGCGTACCGGTCGCAGCCCGACTGGACGACGAACGGCGACCGGATGACCGACGTCAGCCGTTCGACGAGCGAGATGTCGCCGGCGGTGGCTGCGTCGAGGGCTTCCTCCACCAGGTGATTGCGCGGGATGTAGACGGGGTTGACGCGATCCATCTCGTCGGCCACCTCGGCCAGCGCCCGACCACCGGCGGCCACCAGACGGAGCCAGTCGCCCGACCAGATGTCGAAGCTCTGCGGTTCGGCGAACAGCGCCCGTACCGGGGCGAGATCGCCGCGTGCTGCCTGCCCGAGTGCCCGGAAACAGAGCGTCATGTCGACTCGCTGCAACTGCATCATGCCGAAGAGGCGGTCGGTCAGGTCGTCGACCTCGCCCGCGAAGCCCGGGTCGAGGTGCAGCGCTGCCGCACGTTCGTCACCGACGACCCCGAGCTTTGCGCGCAGTCCCGTCGACCAGTGGCGGTCGTAGCGATCGGTGAAGCCTTCGAGCAGTACGGTCGCCCGTTCGACCGCCACCTGGGTGTCATCGGCCAACAGCGGCAGGAGCGCTTCGGCCAAGCGAGCCAGGTTCCACTGGGCGATTCGCGCCTGATTGCCGAACGCATATCGACCACCGTGGTCGATCGAGCTGAAGACGGTCGCAGGGTCGTAGGCGTCGATGAAGGCGCAGGGTCCGTAGTCGATGGTCTCGCCCGAGATCGTCATGTTGTCGGTGTTCATCACACCGTGGATGAATCCGACCGACATCCAGCGAGCGATCAGCGAGGCCTGGGCGTCGATGACCGACTCGAGCAACGCGAGGTACGGCTGGTCCGACTCGAGTGCACCGGGATGATGACGACGGATCGCATGGTCGGCCAGGCGTCGCAGTAACTCGAGGTCACCCGTCGACGCGGCGAACTGGAACATGCCGACCCGCAGGTGACTGGCGGCGACCCGAGTGAGCACGGCGCCCGGCAGCACGCTGTCGCGGATGACGTGTTCGCCCGTGGCCACCACGGCGAGGGCCCGGGTCGTCGGCACGCCGAGCGCATGCATCGCCTCGCCGATCAGGTATTCGCGAAGCATCGGGCCGACGGCCGCCTTGCCGTCGCCGCCACGGGCGAACGGGGTTCGGCCCGAACCCTTCATGTGCAGATCCCGACGCCGACCCTCCACGTCGACGACTTCGCCGAGCAGCAGCGCGCGGCCGTCACCGAGGCGCGGTGAGTAGTTGCCGAACTGATGGCCCGCATAGACCTGAGCGACCGCCGCAGCACCCTCGGGGACGACAGAACCGGCAAGCACAGCGACCCCGTCGGGACCACGGAGTTCGTCGGGATCGAGGCCCAACTCGACCGCCAGCGCGTCGTTGAGCACGAGGAGCGTCGGATCGGGCGAGCCGGCCGGCTGCCACGGCGTGCACAGACCAGCCAGGTCGCGCACGAAGGAGTTGTCGAACGCGAACCGCATCAGCCCGAGGGTACCCGGGGCGGCCACGGCTCGAGCGTCGGCAGCAGTGCGTCGGTGCGTCGCTCGCGCCACGAACCGGCCCAGACGCCGGCACCGTACGCCAGGTCGTCGGCGACGGCCAGCAGGGCGGTGCGCGCAGGGTCGAGGGCGGGGCGGTCGCGGACGAGGTCGAGTGCGAGTGACAGCCCGACCACCGTCGCCAGCACACGTCGCGCCCGACGCGACACGAGCGCAGCCAGCAGCGCGACCGGCCACCAGACCCGGGTCAGCGTCGATGCCAGCATTCGTCCGGCGGCGAGGTGGCCGAGACCGGCGAGCCGCAACGACTCGCGTGCCGGAACCGACGGAAGCTTGCGCACCAGGGCGGCCGCCGTCCCGATCCCGATCGTGGCGCCGGCGAGTCCGCCGAGCAACGGCCCGACGAGCGGCACGCCGATCACCGGAGCGACCCAGGTGGCGAGGCTCCAGGGACTCATCCTGACCGGCGCAAGTGCTCCCGGGTGGCGGGCGGCGAGCGGGGCGGCCGACGTGCCGTACCGGAATCGTTGTGCGATCCAACGGCCGAGGGTCGGCCGTGTGCGATGGCGGGCGGTGCACCGTGGCTCGTAACGGCAGCGCCACCCCCGAGAGACGAGTCGCCACACCAGGTCGACGTCCTCGCCGAATCGCAATGAGGGATCGAATCCTCCCGCATCACGCACAGCCTCCGCGCGGCAGAGCATC
>JBDKIV010000245.1:0-35424 GCA_039796935.1 Actinomycetota bacterium
GTCCGGCATCACCACGACGGTATCAGTCAGCGGATGGCCGGGCGCTGGGGCCCGAGCATCCGGTACCGTCATGCGATTGTGAGCGAAGCACCGGATCCCCGTACCGACGACGACGTGACGACGGCCGAGTCAGTCGACGCGATGTCGACGGCGCGCGGTTTGGCCGCCGAGAAGTCGAAACGGCTGTCCAAGCTCGACGACCTTCGTCAGCAGGGCATCAATCCGTACCCGTACCGCTTCGACCGGAGCCATTCGTTGGCCGAGGTCCGTGCCCTGCACGGGCAGCTCGAACCGGGGACCGAGACCGACCACGCGGTCAGCCTTGCCGGTCGCGTCATGCTCATCCGCCAGCAGGGGAAGCTGGCCTTCGCGACGATGCGCGACCGCACCGGCGACATCCAACTGTTCGTCTCGCGCGGAGCCGTCGGTGACGAGCCGTTCGCCGAGTTCGCCGACCTCGATCTCGGCGACTGGGTCGGCGTTCACGGCACCGTGATGACGACCCGCAAGGGCGAGCTGAGCGTCAAGGTCGACCGTTTCGAGTTGCTGTCGAAGGCTGTTCGGCCGATGCCCGACAAGTGGCACGGATTGAGCGACACCGATACGAGGTTCCGTCAGCGCTACGCCGACCTCATCGTCAACGACGAGGCGCGGCGCACCTTCCGCGTTCGGCACGAGACGATCGCCAGCTTCCGGCGAACGCTGCACGAGCGAGGCTTCATCGAGGTCGAGACCCCGGTGCTCCATGCCGAGGCCGGTGGAGCCCACGCCCGGCCGTTCCTGACCCACCACAACACCCTCGACATGCAGCTCTACCTGCGCATCGCCCTCGAGCTGCACCTGAAGCGACTCATCGTGGGTGGCCTCGAGCGGGTGTTCGAGATCGGCCGCATCTTCCGCAACGAGGGAATCAGCCCACGCCACAACCCCGAGTTCACCATGATGGAGCTCTATCAGGCGTTCGCCGACTACACCGAGATGATCGACATCACCGAGACGCTCATCACGAACGCTGCGCTCGACGCGACCGGCAGCGCCGTCGTCACGGTCCATGGCCCGGGTGGTGCGGTCGAGACGGTCGACCTGGCCCAGCCGTGGCGCCGGGTCCGGATGATCGACCTGGTCCGCGATGCGACCGGCGTCGAGGTCCACCCCTCGCAGCCCGTCGACGAGTTGCGAGCACTTGCTGCGCTCCACGGGGTCAGCTGCCACCCGCGGTGGGGTTCGGGCAAGATCATCGAGGAACTGTTCGAGGCGACCGCCGAACACACGTTGATCGCACCGACCTTCGTGACCGGCCACCCGGTCGAGATCTCGCCCCTCGCGCGGACCGACCGCGAGGACCCCTTCCTCACCGAGCGCTTCGAGCTCTTCGTCGGCGGGCGAGAGCTTGCCAACGGCTACAGCGAGCTCAACGACCCGGTCGAACAACGTCTACGTTTCGAACACGAGCAGGCCGCCAAGGACGCCGGCGACGCCGAGCGCGGCACGGTCGACGAGGACTACCTCCGGGCGCTCGAGTACGGCATGCCCCCCACCGGCGGCCTGGGCATCGGCATGGACCGAGTGGTCATGCTGCTCGCCGGAGCGCACTCGATCAAGGAAGTCATCCTGTTCCCCACACTGAGACCGGAGGTCTGGGAATGAGTCAACACGACATCGAAACCCGAGCGTGGGGCCGAGGCCTCGCCACGATCAGCGACGACGGAACGGTGCTCGACACCTGGTTCGGCGAGTTGGGCTGGGGTGCGCTGCCCGAAGCGTCAGCGCGCGACTGGGCGAGCGCCGAGCGCCGCGACGAGCGACGCGGTGTCACGGTGCGCTCGGTCGACGTCTCGATCGACACGTCGGTCGCGGCGACGTCGGCGAGCGACGTCTACCTCCGGCTCCACCTGCTCTCGGCCCGACTCGTGCGCCCACGAGTGCAGAACCTCGACGGGATCTTCGGCATCCTCGCCAACGTGGCATGGACCAACCTCGGCCCGGTGCCGATCGACCGGGTGGACGACCTGCGGTGGTCGCTGCGTCGCTCCGGTGAGTTGCTCACCGTTCACGGGGTCGACAAGTTCCCGCGGATGACCGACTACGTCGTACCGTCAGGCGTGCGCATCGCCGACGCCGACCGGGTTCGGCTCGGCGCCCATCTCGCCCCCGGCACCACGGTGATGCACGAGGGGTTCGTCAACTTCAACGCTGGAACCCTCGGAACGTCGATGGTCGAGGGTCGCATCTCGGCCGGCGTGGTCGTCGGTGACGGCAGCGACATCGGGGGCGGGGCCTCGATCATGGGGACCCTCTCGGGTGGCGGCAAAGAGCAGGTGACGATCGGCGAGCGCTGCCTGCTCGGTGCCGAAGCCGGCATCGGGATCAGCCTCGGCGACGACTGCATCGTCGAGGCCGGCCTCTACGTCACCGGTGGCACGCTCGTCGGCGTCCACGGCCCCGACGGCATCGACGTCGTCAAGGGCCGTCAGTTGAGCGGCGCGAGCGGCCTGCTGTACCGGCGCAACAGCCAGACGGGCGCCGTCGAGGCGCTCCCACGAGCCGCTTCGTGGGAGGGTCTGAACGCCCAGTTGCACGCCAACTGAGTTCGCCGAGGCGTCGAGAACACCGTTAGCGTCCGGGTCATGAGCGATCTCGGATTCGACGGCAAGGTAGCAATCATCACCGGTGCGGGCGGCGGTCTCGGTAGGCAGCACGCGCTCCTGCTCGCCTCACGCGGCGCACTCGTCGTCATCAACGACCTCGGCGGCTCGGTCGACGGCACCGGGAGCGACAAGGGTGCAGCCGAGCGAGTGGTCGACGAGATCAAGGCGCTCGGCGGAGACGCCGTGGCCGACACCAACAGCGTCGCCTCGCCCGAGGGTGGCAAGGCGATCGTCCAGACTGCCGTCGACGCCTACGGCACGGTCGACATCGTCATCAACAACGCCGGCATCTTGCGCGACAAGGCCTTCCACAACATGGAGCCGGAGCTGCTCGACCCCGTGCTCGACGTGCACCTGAAGGGCGCCTTCAACGTCACCCGGCCGGCATGGCAGATCATGCGCGACAAGGGCTACGGGCGCATCATCTCGACATCGTCCGCGGCCGGCGTGTTCGGCAACTTCGGCCAGACCAACTACGGCGCGGCGAAGATGGGCCTCGTCGGCTTCACCCGGGTTCTCGCTGTCGAAGGCGCCAAGTACAACGTGAAGGCGAATGCCATCGCTCCGCTGGCGCTCACCCGGATGACCGAGACGATCATGGGCGCGCTCGGTGACAAGCTCGATCCGGCCCTCGTCTCGCCGATCGTCACCTACCTCGCCCACGAGGACTGCCCCGTCAGCGGTCAGGTGTTCTCGGTCGGGGGTGGGCGTGTCGCCCACGTCTTCATCGGAGAGACCCAGGGCTACTACAAGGCCGACCTCTCGCCCGAGGACCTGCGCGACAACTGGGCCACGGTCACCGATCAGGCGGGCTACGCCGTGCCGAACAACCTCGCCGAAGAGACGGCCCTGTTCCTCCCGTTCTTCCGCTGAGGCCGTCGATCGGTACGGTCCAGACGTGATCTCCGTCGAGGACTTCCAGAACTCCGCCCGCGCGTGGCTGGCCGACAACAAGGCCGGCGCACCGCGCGACTACGGCGCCATCTGCCCTCCTGACCTCATCGGTCACGGAATCGACTGGCAACGCCGCCTTGCGGCAGCCGGGTTCGCCGGTATCCACTGGCCCGTCGAGTTCGGCGGCCGAGGTCTGACCGCCGAGCACAACTCGGTCTGGATGCTCGAGTGTGCGCTGGCGGGCGTTCCCCCCGTGCTCAACATGGTCGGTCTGGTGCTCACCGGCGGTGCCGTGCTGCGCTTCGGAACGGCCGAGCAGCAGGCCGAACACCTGCGACCCACGCTTGCAGCCGAGCGGGTGTGGTGCCAGTTGTTCAGCGAGCCCGGCGCGGGGAGCGACCTCGGTGGGCTCACCACACGCGCCGAGCGCGACGGCGACCGCTTCATCGTGAACGGGCAGAAGGTCTGGTGCAGCGGCGGTCGGTACAGCGACTGGGGCATCCTCATGGCACGCACCGACCTCGAGGCACCCAAGCACGAGGGCATCTCGTTCTTCCTCTGCCCGATGGACCTGCCGGGCATCGAGATCCGTCCGTTGAAACAGATGACCGGCGAGGCGGAGTTCGACGAGGTGTTCTTCACCGATGTCGAGTTGCCCGCCGAGCAGTTGCTCGGTCCGCTCCATGGTGGGTGGGGCGTCGGGATGGCAGTGCTGACGAGCGAGCGAGGCCACATCGGCACCAGCATCATCGGCCTCGAACGCCGACTCGAGTCGATGGCGCGCCTCGCTGAAGGCCGCGACCTCGACCCGGTGGCCCGCCAGCGTCTTGCCGACCTGCTCAGCCGCGGTACCAGCTACAAGGCCATGGCGCAGCGCCAGGGCCCGATCGCCTCGACGGCTGCATCACTGATGAAGCTCGGCATCACCGAGATGATGTTCGACGTGTCGATGCTCCGCGGTGACCTCGCGGGCCCCGACGCTCTCGTCGACGGACCCGACGCCTACGGCATGCTCGCAGCCCCCGGCGGCCGGATCGCCGGCGGCACGAGCCAGGTGCAGCGCAACATCATCGGCGAGCGACTGCTCGGTCTTCCCCGAGAGCCGAAGGGTTGAGCTCCATCATGGCCGGTGGAGACTCCGTCGACGATGCCAAGACGCCGAGGCGAGGCATCAGTCCGTCGCTCGTCGGCATCGTGGTCGTCGCTGCAGCCGCGCTGACGTTCTTCTGGCAGAACAGCGGGCCGATCACGATCGAGTTCCTCGGGTTCACCTGGGACACGACCATCCGCTGGTCGCTGTCGGTGGCTGCGTTGATCGGGGCCCTGCTCGACCGCCTGATCTCCCTGTGGTCGCGTCGGCGACGGCGACGTCGGGCAGCGGCATGACCGTGCGATCCACCGACGGCGTCGAACTCGCCGTGCACGACCTCGGCGGCGAGGGGCCGGTTCTGCTCGTCAGCCATGCGACCGGGTTCCACGGTCGGTGCTACCTGCCTCTCGCGACGCACCTGGCCACTCGTTTCCACTCCGTGTCGTTCGACTACCGCGGGCACGGTGACACCCCTGCCCCCGAGCAGCCGGTCGACTGGGAGCGGTACGGCGATGACGCCGTGGCGATGGCCGCGTCGCTCGGCGGGCCGGTGGTCGCCTTCGGCCACTCGATGGGTGGCGCGTGCCTGCTGATGGCAGCCCACCGGCAGCCGGACCTGTTCCGGCGGCTCGTGTTGTTCGAACCGATCGTGTTCCCCACGGATGGCCCCCGACACGAAGGCGGCAATCCGCTCGCGGCCGGGGCTCGGCGCCGTCGGGCCACGTTCGGGTCCTTCGACGAGGCGATCGCCAACTATGCGTCCAAGCCCCCGCTCGGCTGGTTCACTCCCGAGGCACTCGACGCCTACGTACGGTTCGGCTTCGCCGAGGGCGATGATGGACAGATCCATCTCAAGTGCCGGCCCGAGACCGAGGCAGCGACGTTCGAGATGGGAGGGGCCCACCACACCTGGGATGTCCTGCCGAGCATCGGCACCCCGACGCTCGTGGTGGCCGGAGCGGTCTCGGCACTCCAGCCGTCGGCAGTCGCCGGCGGGGTCGCCGAGCGACTCGCCAAAGCCGACTCCCTCGAACTCCCTCAGTTCGACCACTTCGCACCGATGACTCACCCACGCGAGATCGCCGATCTGATCGCCGACTTCTGCACCGACACGTGAGCGAACCCGCGCCGCGCGCCCCCTTCCTACACTGGTCGACGTGACGTATCCGGTCCCCACCAGCCTGTCGCCCAGTCGGGTCGAGTCCTTCACGTCGTGTCCGCTCGCCTTCCGGTTCGCCAGCATCGAACAGCTGCCCGAGCGGCCGGGGCCGCATGCGACGAAGGGTTCTCTCGTCCACCGCGCACTCGAGTTGCTCTTCACCCAGCCTCGCCATCTGCGTCACGGCGAGGTCGTTCGCCACTCGTTCGATCGAGCGGTGGCCGAGTACGACATCGATCCCGAGTTCACGCTGCTCGGCCTGAGCCCGGCCGATCGAGAGGCGTTCCACGCCGATGCATGGAGCCTGGTCGAGGCGTACCTGCGCATCGAAGACCCGACGCAGGTGCGCGACATCGGGCTCGAACTCCGCCTCGAGGCCGCCGTCGGCGACCTCACGCTGCGCGGCATCATCGACCGCCTCGACCTCGACGATGACGGAGAACTGGTCGTCACCGACTACAAGACCGGACGCGCCCCGGGCAGGCAGCACGAGCAAGCCCGCCTCAGCGGTGTTCACTTCTACTCGTTCCTGTGCGAGGCAACGCTCGGGCGCAGACCGGCGGCGATCCGCCTCATGTACCTCCGCTCGGGCGAGATCATCACGGCGCGTCCGACCGAGCAGTCCGTCCGGTTCATCACCACGCGGGCCACGGCTGTGTGGAAGGCCGTCGAACGTGCCTGCACCACCGGCGAGTTCCGCCCCCGACAGGGTCCACTCTGTTCGTACTGCTCGTTCCAGCAGTGGTGTCCGGCATTCGGCGGAGACCCAGAGCGCGCTGCGGTCGAGGCGCCACTCGCCCTCGTCCACCCTCAGTCGACATGATGCGGTCCGTTGCCTCCTTCGACCTGCGTGTCGATGCGGCACTCGAACCGTGGCGATCGCGACGTGGCGTCGATCGCATCTTCCATGTCGCCAGCACGGTCGGCGACTTCAGCGCCGTTTGGCATGCGATCGGCCTGGTCACCGGCCTGATCATCATCGGCGATCCACGGGCCATGGTGTGGTTCAGCATCCTCATCGGCGCCGAGAGCCTCGTCGTCAACCAGGTGATCAAGCGGTGCTTCCGTCGAGCGCGACCCACCGAGACCGGCGACCCGCGCTTTCCTGTCCGACGTCCGCGCACCTCGAGCTTCCCGAGTGGGCACGCGTCGTCCGCCGTGTTCGCCGCCGTGCTCCTCAGCGTCTGGGTCGGTTGGGTCACGGCACCGTTGTGGTTCGTCATCGCGCTGGTCATCGGCGCCAGCCGCGCCGTGGTCCGAATCCACCATCCCTCCGACGTGGTCGGCGGCATGGTCGTCGGCCTTGCGCTGGCAGGTGTCGCCCTCGGCCTCGGTGCCGGCCAGCTGCTCGCCTGAGGCAGGGACACCGAAGCGCCCACTAACCTCGCGTCATGTCCGACACGCTGCGGTTCGACCCGACCATGAGCGACGCCGAGGGTCTGATGTGGCGCCTCGAGAAGGACCCGCACCTGTCGAGCACGTTCGCGAACGTCACGGTGCTCGATCGACGACCCGACTTCGACCGTCTGATGCGACGCCTCGACCGAGCGACGCAGGTGGTCACACGGCTTCGACAGCGCGTCCAACCGACCCCGGTCAACCTTGGTGCTCCACTCTGGGTCGATGACCCGCACTTCGACCTCGCCTACCACGTTCGTCACGTGGCGCTCCCCAAACCGGGCTCACTGCGCCAACTGCTCGATCTGGCCAGCCTGGTCGCCTGTGATCCGTTCGAACGCACCCGGCCGCTCTGGCAGTTCGTGGTGGTCGACGGGCTGCGCGGCGGCAAGTCGGCACTGATCGAGAAGTTGCACCACACCATCGCCGATGGCGAGACGAGTGTGCAGATCTCGCTGCAGTTCCTCGATTTCGATCGTGATGCGCCCGAGCCGCCGCCGCTCGATCGGGCGATGCTCGACCACGTCGCGCAGCCCAGCGAACCCGTCGTCAATCACGACGTACTGCGCGACCTCGTCGGCAACAGCGTGCGCATGCCGCTCGGCATCCTTCGCCAGGTGCGCGACCTGCTCGCCGACCCCGCCGGCATCCCGAGCGCCGGGACTGCGGCTGCCGACACGATTCGCGGCATCCTCTCGCAGCTGGGCGACACCGAGCGAGCGCATTCGCCACTGTGGACCGACCGATCGCTGCTGCGGCGCATCGAAGTGCTCCGTGCACCGTTCGACGAGACCCGGGCCGCGGCGAAGCGGCTCGGCGGAACGCTCAACACGGCGTTCCTCACCGCCGCGACGGAAGCAGCGGCCAGATATCACGAGCAGTTGGGTGCGCCGGTCGACCAGCTCCGAGCGAGCATGGCCGTCAGCACCCGTACGGACGGCTCCGGGTCGAACGCGTTCTCGTTGGCGAAGATGCTCGTGCCGACGGGCGACATGGACATCGCCGATCGCTTCGCCGCGATCCATGCCGCCACGGGCGCTGCTCGCGAGGCGACACGCTCGGGCTCGCTCGATGCGCTCGCAGCGGTGGCGGCAACGCTGCCGACGTCGCTGATCACCCGTATCGCGCGTCAGCAGGCACAGACCGTCGACTTCGCGACCTCCAACGTCCGCGGTGCCCCCCTGCCCCTGTACATCGCCGGAGCCGAGGTGCTCGAGAACTACCCGGTGGGTCCGTTGCTGGGCGTCGCGTTCAACCTGACCCTGCTCTCGTACAACCACAGTCTCGACATGGGGATCAACCTCGACCGGGCGGCCGTGACCGAGCCCGAACTCCTTCGTCGGTGCATGGAACGAGCATTTCAGGACCTGCTGTCGGCCTGAGCGCTCCGACCGCGTGACGGATCGGAGCCAGCGGTCAGGACGACGCGGTGGCCGGCTCGGCGGCGACGGTCGCCGCTGCCGGCAGCGTGAGCAACGAACGAACATCGAGCAGCACGTCCGTCACCTCGCCCGAACTCACCAGCTCGCGCGACATCATCTGCGAGAGTGCCCGGTCAATGACGGTGAGCGCCTCGTGGATGACGGCGTCGTGGGTGTCGGTCATCGTGGTGTCTCCTTGCCCTGCTCGAGGGATCTGCCCGGGTGGACCCCGTGCTCTGCCTGAACCGTACACAGCCGGTGTGACAGCGCAGTGGCATCGTACCTGCAACGCGCGTCATCGTGCCCGACGCTGCCTACGATCACTCCATGGAACTCGTTGGACGTCATGTGGTGGTGACCGGGGCCGCTGGGGGCATCGGCCGAGCGATTGCAGAGCGCATGCACGCCGCGGGCGCGCGCGTCGTCGTCGCCGATCTCGACGGCGCAGGCGCCGAACGGGTGGCCGTAGCGCTCGAGGCGCTCCGGCCGGGTTCGGCGCTCGGGTTGACCGCCGATGTGGGGAGCGAACAGGGCAACATCGACCTCATCCGCGCCGCCGAGGGAACCTTCGGCCCCATCGACCTGTTCTTCGCCAACGCCGGTGTCGGTATGGGCACGCTGCTCGACACACCCGAAGAGGTCTGGGAGACCGCCTTCAACGTCAACACCCATGCACACCGCTGGGCCGCCAAGCACCTCGTGCCCGGCTGGCTCGAGCGCGGCGAGGGGTACTTCTGCTCGACCGCATCGGCAGCAGGACTGCTCGCCCAGATCGGCTCGGCCCCGTACACCCTCACCAAGCACGCTGCCGTCGCATTCGCCGAGTGGCTCAGCATCACCTACGGCGATCGCGGCCTGCGCGTCAGTTGCCTGTGCCCCCAGGGCGTCAACACCAACATGCTCAACGGTGGGCTCGGGGTCGCCGGCGTCGAGGGACTCGGGGCAGAGGTGGTCAAGGCATCGGGCCAGGTGCTCGAGCCGGCCGACGTTGCCGAGGTGGTCATCGAGGCCATCACCGACGAGCGCTTCCTGATCCTTCCCCACCCCGAAGTGCACATGTTCCTCCAACGCAAGGCTGCCGACCACGACCGCTGGCTCGCCGGCATGCGCAAACTGCAGGCACGGATGCTCGGGTGACCGACCCGCAGGTCCTCGAGCGACTCGGACTGCGCATCGGCGAGCCGATCCGGTTCCGACGCGCAGGGACCCGCCGTTTCGTCATCGGCCGCGTGGCCGGCGTGGCGTCGGACGGGAGCATCAAACTGTTCGACTCCGAGGGATCCGCACGAAACCTTCGGCCGGATGCCGTCGAGGTCCGGCGACCCGGTCAGCGCGGGCGGCTGACGTGGCAACTGGTGAACGAGGTGGCCACCACGTGGGAACAACTCGAGTTGTGGTGACACGGGTGCTGCGAGGCCGCGTCGGCGCTCGCTAGCGATCAGGTCGGGCCGGTTCGCTACCGTGCCGTCCATGGGAGTACGCCTCGATCCATCCGACGAATACATGCACGAACTCGGCCCCGAGCCGAACTTCAACGAGTCCATGTACATCAACTGCTTCGACCCCGTGCAACAGGTCGGCGGCTGGTTCCGCATCGGCAACCGGGCCAACGAGGGCTACGCCGAGATGACGGTCTGTCTCTACCTGCCACCCGATGCCGAGGGCGAGCGACGCAGCGTCGGCTTCATGTACAAGCGACCGGCGATCGACAACAACGATCGCTTCGACGCCGGCGGCCTGACATGGACCATGGTGACCCCGTTCGAGGAACTGCGGATCGACTACACCGGCAAGGTCGTGCTCCTCGACGAGCCCGAGCAGATGGCCGACCCCAAGCAGGCGTTCACGAACAACCCGTACGCCGAATGCGAGGTGCACCTCACCTTCACCGGCCAGGGTCGCCCGAGCATGTTCGGCGGCGAGCCCGACACACCCCACGAGGCACCCGGTGAAGAGTTCGCCAAGGGCCACTACGAGCAGTTGATCGCAGCGAGCGGAACCATCCGCGTCGGCGAGCGCGAGTGGGAGATCTCGGGCCATGGCTTGCGCGACCACTCGTGGGGACCGCGCTATTGGCAGGCCCCGTGGTACTACCGCTGGCTGACGGCCAACGTCGACGCCGACTTCGGCTTCATGGCCAGCCGGGTGGCGAAGAAGGACGGCCCGGGAACCCGCGGCGGCTTCGTGTGGGAGCAGGGCCAGATGCACTACTGCGACGACGTCACCCTCTCGACCGAGACACGAGGCGACGAGCACTACCACGACCGCATCACCGGCGTGCTCCGGTCATCGAGGTCGGGGCGAGAGTGGACGTTCCGCGGCGAGGTGATGGACCTCATCCCGCTCCGCAATCGCCGCCAGGACCCGGACGGCAACTGGCTGATGACTCGCATCAGCGAAGGCATGACCCGCTGGACCGTCGATTCGGGCCCCTACGCGGGCAAGGTCGGATACGGCCTCAGCGAGTACCTCGACCAGATCGTCGACGAGCGCCCGGTCGGGCTGGCCGAGTAGCCGCCGCTGTGGCGACGACCGCCAGCACCCCACCGCCGATCGAACCGACCGAACCGGTCGGGGCGCACCGGCGCATCGCCGAGCGGTTCATCGGCTCCGTCGTCCAGGCCAGCAGCCCGGTCGTGTCGCCGGACGGCTCGCTGGTGGCGTTCTGCGTCGCTCGTGTCGACCTGACCACCAACGCAACCACTTCGCAGGTGTGGCTCGCCGCGACCGACGGTTCGCTCGCGCCGCATCCGGTGACCAGTGGTGCCCACGACTCACAGCCGTCGTGGAGCCCGGACGGTTCGTGGTTGGCCTTCGCATCGGACCGGAGCGAGAAGCCCGGCGAGTCGACCCTGCACGTGCTACCGATCGGGCACCCCGGCGAGCTACGCACGATCGCGACCATGGTCGACGGCGTCGACTCGCCGACCTGGAGCCCCGACGCCACGATGATCGCCTTCCTCAGCAGGACCCGGCATCCGCGCTACGCCGCACCGGACGAGCGCTGGCAGCCACCGCGCAAGATCGAGCGGTTCTTCTCGCGGCTCGACGACGAGGGGTGGATCGTCGACCGCCCGTCCCATGTGTACGTCGTTCGCACCGACGGGACCGAGCCGCCGCGCAATCTCACGCCGGGCGAACACCAGCACACCGGAGTGAGCTGGACCCCCGACTCGTCGGCGATCGTCACCGCCGCCCAGCGCCACGACACATGGGATCTCGACTTCGCTGCCGATCTCTATCGGATCAGTGTCGACGCGCCGGCCGACGCCGCGGTGACGGCGCTGACGGCGCACACCGGCGTCCATGGCAATGCGTCGGTCTCGCCCGACGGGACGACGGTGGCATTCCTCGGGTTCGACGACCCGAGCACCTATCCGCAGAACGTCGCGGTCGGCCTGCTCGCGCTGTCTGCACCAGCCGAGGCACATCGGTGGATCTCCCGCGGTCTCGACCGGACCTTCGAACCAACTGCCGGTACGCGCCCACCGGTGTGGCAGCCGGACGGTTCGTTGCTCGCCACCGCCGAAGACGCCGGCGAGACACACCTCTGGCGGGTCCACGCCGACGGGTCGCCGCCAGAGCGACTCACCGATGGACCACTCACCGTGAAGGGCTTCGACGCCGCCGGCGGCACCGTCGTGGTCGTCGCCGGGGCAGTCGACGAGGTGAGCGACGTGTTCGTCGTACGCAACGGTTCGCTCGCGCGGCTCACGTCGTTCGCCGATCGCTATCGCACGGCCGTCGGACCGCAAGGCTGGGAGCGGTTCGCGGTGCCGACCGCGGATGGCACCGCCACCATCGACGCCTGGATCATGCGTCCGGCGACGTTCGACGAAGCGACGCGCTACCCGGTGCTGTTGAACGTCCACGGAGGGCCTCACACCCAGTACGGCGAGACCATGTTCGACGAAGCCCAGATACAGGCAGCGGCAGGGTTCGTCGTGCTCATGTGCAACCCGCGCGGCTCGTCGGGCCGCGAGCAGTCGTGGGGCCAGGCGATCATGGGCCCGTCCCATCACCGAGCACCCGGATCGGGTTGGGGCGGGGTCGATGTCGATGACGTCCTGGCCGTGCTCGACCACGCACTCGGGCGGTACCCGTTCTGCGATCCGGCTCGGGTGGGGATGTTGGGGGGCAGTTACGGCGGTTTCATGGCCACCTGGCTGGCGGCACGTCATGGTGAGCGCTTCCGCGCCATCTGCAGCGAACGTGCCGTCAACAACATGCTCAGCGAAGAGTGGTCGAGCGACATCGGCTCGATCTTCAGGGTCGAGATCGGGCCGTCGCACCTCGACGACCCGGGCGTCTACGAGGCCATATCACCCGTCCGCTGGGCTCGCGACATCCAGGTGCCGATGCTCCTGATCCACAGCGAGAACGACCTCCGCTGCCCGATCAACCAAGCGGAGGAACTGTTCATGGCGCTGCGTCTGCTCGGCCGCGATGTCACCTTCTACCGATTCCCCGGCGAGGGCCACGAACTGAGCCGCAGCGGCTCGCCGATCCACCGGGTTCAGCGCGCCGAGATCATCCTCGACTGGTTCGCCGAGCGCCTCGCCCCGCGCTGAGGCACAGTCACTCGGTCAGCCACGCATCGATCAACTTCCGCGCGATCGAGATGCGTGGAGGGATGCTGGGAAGACTGTCCTTGCGGTACCACTGTGCATCGAGGATCTCGGCCGGATCGCACACGATCTCGCCGCTCGACCAGTCGGCCCGGAAGCCGAGCATGAGGCTGTGCGGGAAGGGCCAGGGTTGGCTCCCCCAGTACCGCGGGTTGACCACGTCGACGCCCACCTCTTCGCGCACCTCGCGCACGACCGACTGCTCGAGCGACTCGCCCGGCTCGACGAACCCGGCGAGGCAGCTGTACATCGGCGCCCGGAACTGCACGCCACGTGCGAGGAGTGCCTCTTGATCGGGGCCCGGCTCGCCACGGGTGACGAGGGTGATCATCGCCGGTGCGAGACGTGGGTAGGCGAGCAGTCCGCAGGCCGGACAACGCATCGAGCGATCGTTGGCCGACGGTTCGGTCGGCGTGCCACACCGACCGCAGAAGCGATGGGTTCGTGCCCACTCGGCCACCTGCACCGCCCGGCCGGCGATCGCCCACTCGAGCTCGCTCGCTCGACCGAAGTACGAATACAGATCGAGTGCTGCTCCGAACGACGGGTCCTCGCCGTGAGGTACGTCGACCGCCCACACCGCCTCGCCGGCGTGCACACCGATGAAGTGACGAGCGGCGTCGTCGATCTCGACACGATCGGAGACGAACACCGACGTACCGATCACGTGGATGTATCGATGGGCGGCGATCTCGTCGGGAGGGGTGAGCGCAGGACTGAAGTCGGACACGCCGCCCACCATAGGATCACGCCATGACCAACATCGTGATCGTGGACGCCGTCCGCACTCCCATCGGCAAGCGCAACGGTGGCCTGTCCACCCTTCACCCGGCTGAGGTCCTCTCGAAGGTCCAGAAGGCCATCATCGAACGAACCGGCGTCGACCCCGCCGACATCGGCCAGGTCGTCGGCGGCTGCGTCAGCCAGGTCGGCGAGCAGGCCTTCAACATCACACGCACCGCCTGGCTGAGCGCAGGCCTCCCGCTCACGGTCGCGGCCACCACCGTCGACACCCAGTGCGGCAGCAGCCAGCAGGCGACCAACCTCGCCACCGCACTGGTCGGCAGCGGCGTCGTCGACAGCGCGATCGCGTGCGGTGTCGAAGTGATGAGTCGCATCCCGATCGGCAGCAACGGCAACAAGAACCTGGGTCTCGGCGTGCCGATCCCGAAGACCTACTTCGAGCAGTACGAGATGACGTCGCAGTTCGAAGGTGCCGAGCGCATCGCCGACAAGTGGGGCATCACCCGTGACGACACCGACGCATTCGGCTTCGCCAGCCAGCAGCGGGCCGCGCAGGCCTGGGCCGAGGATCGCTTCGCCGGTCAGTACATCACCGTCGAGTCACCCGATGTCGACGCCGAGGGCAACGTCGTCGGAACCCGCACGATCAGCCGTGACGAGGGCCTGCGCGAGACCACGCTCGACAAGCTCGCCACGTTGAAGCCCGTCGCACGCGAGAACGGTGTCCACACCGCCGGCAACTCGAGCCAGATCTCCGACGGCGCTGCTGCGGTGATGTTGATGACCGAGGAGCGGGCAGCCGCGCTCGGCCTCACCCCGCGGGCCCGCATCGTCGACACCTGCCTCGTCGGGGTCGATCCGGTGCTCATGCTCACCGGCCCGATCGACGCCACGCAGCGTCTCCTCGCACGGACCGGCCTGTCGATCGACGACATCGACACCTTCGAGATCAACGAGGCGTTCGCCTCGGTCGTGCTCGCATGGGCCAAGGAGGTCGGCGCCGATCTCGCCAAGACCAACCCCAACGGCGGCGCGATCGCCCTCGGCCACCCGCTCGGCGGCACCGGGGCGTTCCTCATGACCAAGGCCCTCTACGAACTCGAGCGCACCGGTGGACGGTACGGGCTCGTGTCGATGTGCTGCGGCGGCGGTCTGGGGACCGGCACCATCATCGAACGTCTCTGAGACGCGCTGCGGGCACCGCACCACGACGATAGAACGTCGGGGTGCGGTGCCTCGCTGTTTTTCTGGCGGTCTGCCTGACCGCCTGTGCCGATGCACCACTCGCGCGTGTCGAGGGTGAGACGGTCGCCGCGAATGCCGTGGTGGCCGATGTCGTCGACGGCGACACGCTGAGCGTGAGGATCGACGGGCAGACCGAACCGGTTCGCCTGATCGGGATCGACACGCCCGAGACGGTGCGCCCGAACTCGCCCGTCGAATGCTTCGGCCCGGAGGCATCGGAACGGACGCGCCAGCTGCTGCCACCCGGAACCCGGGTGTCGCTCGTTCGTGACCTCGAGGCGCGTGATCACTACGGACGACTGCTCGCCTACGTCTACCGGGCGTCCGACGGCCTGTTCGTCAACCTCGCGCTGGTCGACGAGGGGTACGCGACCGTGCTCACCTTCCCGCCCAACACCACCCACTCCCGAGCGTTCGTCGCCGCCGCCTCATCGGCGCAACGGCGCAGTCTCGGCCTGTGGGGGGCGTGCGCCGGGTAAGGTCGACGGCGATGCCGACGCTCGCCGAACGACTCGGGCACCCCGCCGACTCCAAACTCCTGATCATCTCCTGCGACGACCTGGGCTCGTGCCACGCAGCCAACGAGGGTGTGTACCGGGCGATGCGTCACGGTGTCGCCACCTGCGCGTCGATCATGGTGCCCGCCCCCTGGGCCCGCCACGCTGCCGACGCGTACCACGGCGACGATCTCGGTGTGCACCTCACGCTCAACTGCGAGCACGACAACTACCGCTTCGGGCCCATCACCTACGCGCCATCCCTGCTGTCGGGCGAAGGGGGCTTTCCCCGCGACCTGCACGACCTGTGGGAGCACGCCGACCCGACCGAGGTGCTCCGAGAGTGCCGCGCCCAGATCGAGCGAGCGCTGGCCTGGGGCATCGACGTCACCCACCTCGCACCGCATCTGTCGTCGATCACCCTCCGTCCCGAATTCTTCGACGTGTACATGGAACTCGCCGTCGAGTTCCGGCTTCCCGTGCGACTGCCGTCGACGATCAGTACCGACCAGGCCGGGTTCCCGTTCCGGCAACTGGCCAGCGACGAGGGCGTGATCTTCCCCGACCACTTCGACCACGACTGGCGGGCCGGCAGCACCGAGCGGGTCTACGACGCCGTCCGCCGTCTTCAGCCAGGCGTCACCGAGATCCACATCCAGCCAGCCATCGACACGCCCGAAGTGCGAGCCCTGACGGGTCAGGCAGAAGGCTGGGTCGAAGACCTTCGCCTGGCGACCGAGGACACGACGCTGCGAACGTTGATCGACGACAGCGGCGCCGTGTTGATCGGCTACCGGGTGCTCAGGGACGCGATGCGAGCCGACTGATCGCTGCGGCAGCTGCGCCGCTGCGCAGGACGTCGAAGAGGACACCCGTGCTGCCGGTGGCCTTGAGCTTGCCCTGCATGAATGCGACGGTCGGATCGAGCGACGAGTCGGCGACGCCGACGGTGACGACGACATCCGCCTCGTCGGGGCCTTCGACAGCCTCGTCGTTCTTGCCGAAGACCACTCGGTACTGTGCGGTGCCGTCCACGCTGCTCATCGTTCGACCTCGACGGCGTGGCGGATGCCCGCGAACAGATCGGTCTCGGTGTCGCCGGCCGCCGGCATGCCGACGAGCGACCTGGCCAGGATCCACTCCTCGTAGGGGAAGACGTCTGCCAGCTGTTGATCATCGAGCCCGAACCACCACGGCTCGGTGGGGTCGATCTGGGTGGCATGAGCGCGCAGCGACCCGCTTCGCGCCCACAGGTACTCACCGACGTCGAGTCGGGTGGTGATCCGCTCATCGTGACCGGGGCGATCGAGCCACGTCTGGTCGAACGGCGACTCGCCACGAAGGCGCAGCATGCCTTCGTGGATGGCGACCAGTCGGGCGCGACTCCAGGTCGAGTAGTAGAGCTTGAGCGGCTGCCACGCAGCGCCCAGGTCCGGCCGGTAGGCCGGGTCGCCGGCCAGGTCGAACGCCGGGAGGCTGACGGCGTGGACCTTCAGGTGATCGGGGTGGGGGTACCCGCGTTGGTCGTCACCGTAGGTGATCACCACCTGTGGTCGTTCGGCGCGAATGACACCCACCAGTCTCGCCACGGCCACGTCGAGCGGTGCCCGGTGGAAGCTGTCGGGGTGCTGGTTCGCTTCACTGTCGGGCATGCCCGAATCGCGGTATCCGAGCATCACCACGTCGGCGAAGCCGATGATCTCGGCAGAGCGGCGCAGCTCGTCGGGACGCAGCTCGGCGAGCACCGCCTTCTCCTGATCGGGGGTCAGCCCGTGGAAGGGCTGGCCAGGTTCGCGCAGATGCGGGTTCTGCAGATCACCCTCTTCGCCGCCGGTGCAACACACCAGCACCGTCCGCACGCCCTGCGCTGCGTACATCGCCAGCGTCGGCGCTCCCTTCGATGCCTCATCGTCAGGGTGTGCGTGCACGGTCAGGATGCACAGGGGCGAGTAGGTCACATGGCCCACGTTAGCCACCCATCCGGGGCTGCGGGATGTCCGCTCGCCTAGGATCGCCAGCATGCGTGGCCGGGCAGTGGGTTGGGTGATGGTGTCCGCTGCGCTCGTCCTGACGGCGTGCAACGACGACGGTCGAGTGCTCCGTCCAGCCGGACCCAACCAGACGGCCAGCGTATCGACCACGGCGCCACCGTCGACCATCGACCCGGCTCAAGTCGTCGACACGCTTCCTGCCGAGACCACCATGCCCGCCGAACTCGTGGTCTCGTTGCCGTTCCTCGACGGCGATCCGATCCCCGACCGCTTCACGTGCGCTGGCGACGGCGTGGCCCCCGCCTTCACCTGGACCCAGCCACCGCTCGAAGCCGTCGAGATCGCCGTGCTCGTGGTCGACCTCGATGCGCCCGAACCCGACGCGGCCGGCGTCACCCATTTCGCCGTGTCGGCCATCGATCCCCTCTCGTCCGGACTCGGCGAAGGCCAACTCCCCGAGTTCGCGATCGTCGCGACCAACGACCTCGGAACCCCGGGTTACGCCGCACCGTGCCCACCGGCCGGCGACACCCACCGCTACGAGTTCAGCGTGCACTTCCTCGCCCAGCAGACCGAACTCGCCGATGGCACCTCCGCCGCCGACCTTCGCGCCTTCATCGAAGGGTCGTCGTTCGCCAGCTCGTCGATCATCGGCACGGTCACCGGGACCGCCGGATGACCGATCTGCTCCCGCCGGCCGGTGGTGAGCAGCCGCTGTCAGCCCTTCCGGTCGCTGTTTTCCAGACGGATCGCCGCGGCCGGCTGACCGCGGCCAACACCGCATTCAGGGAGCTGGTCACAGACGGCGGCGCCCCAACGCCCGACAGCGCACCCTGGTCGAGCGCTCACCCGTCGGACCGGGCCGAGGCGGAAACGCTGTGGGCCCAGGCCGCCGAGCACGAGCATCCCGTGTCGATCGGCTTCCGGGTCTGGAGCCGCAACGGGACGCAGCGTTGGATCACGATCACTGCCAGTCCGGTTCGCGACCAGTTCGGTCGGACGACCGGCTACGCGGGCGTCGCACTCGACGACACCAACACGGTCGACCGAGGTGTCCTCCTCGACCGGCTCCTCGGTCTGGTCGGCCCATCGGCCGACGCCGTCGCGATCTTCGATCGCGACGAGGCCCCCGTCTACCTCAACCAGGCGGCCCGAGCGCTGCTCGGCCTCGATCAGGCCACCGATCAGGTCGCCGATCAGGTCACCGACCCTGCGACCGAGTCGGTGGCCCGGACACTGTTGACCACGGCGCGCGATCAGATGCCTCGCCGCCTCGTGACCTCGACGGTCACCTCGCGCTGGAACGGCGAGATCGGCTTCCGCGGGGCCGATGCCATCGAGCGGGTGCTCGACGTCGACCTGGTGGTCGAGCGAGACCCCCAGGGCATGGTCGACCACTGGGGCATGGTTGCTCGCGACGTCACGGCACGCAACCATCTGCAGACCGAACTGCTGCACCAAGCCACTCACGATGCGTTGACAGGTCTTCCGAACCGGGTGCTGCTCCTTCGACGAACGGCCGAAGCCCTCGACGGGCTGCGCGGTGGTCGCGGGGCGATCGCCCTGCTCTTCCTCGACCTCGACAAGCTGAAAGACGTCAACGACTCGGCCGGGCACGACATCGGCGATGCACTGCTCACCCACGTGGCACATCGAATCGCATCGGCCACGCGACCGTCCGACGTGATCGCCCGGATCGGCGGCGACGAGTTCGTGGTGCTGTGTGACGGTTCACTCGACGAACATGCCGCGCTCGACGTCGCCGAGCGAGTGCGCTTGGCGCTCTCGGGCAGAGCGATGATCCGCGGGGTCGAGGTCGACATCACGGTCAGTGTCGGGGTCGCCCTCGTCGATGCCCTGCACCTCGATGGCGTCACCTCCCCCGACGCGGCGCTCGCGCTGCTGCAACAGGCGGACGCCGCCATGTACACGGCCAAACGACGGGGTCGATCACGGGTCGAGCTCTACACCGAGGCCATGCGGTCCGAGACCGCCCAGCAGCGCCAGCTCACCTCCGAGCTCGAACGCGCGCTCGCCAACGACGAGCTCCGCATCGTGTACCAGCCGGTCATGGCCGCCCACAGCGGCCGGATCGTCGGCGCCGAGGCCCTGCTCCGGTGGGAGCATCCGACTCGCGGCACCGTCCTGCCGGCGCAGTTCATCCATTTGGCCGTCGAGTCGGGTGCCATCGTCCCGATCGGCGACTGGCTGATCGAGCGAGCCTGCAGCGATGCGGCCTCGTGGATCGCCGACGGCACCGTCGAGCGCACCTTCACCATCCACGTCAACATCGCCGCTCGTCAACTGCAGGAGGGCTCGTTCGTCGAGCGAGTCCTCGCGGTCATCAGGTCGTGCGACCTGTCACCGAATCAGCTGACGATGGACATCGCCGAGACGACGATCGGCGAGGCGATCGGGGGTACCTCCCGAGCCTTGCAGGCGTTACGGCGGTTCGGCGTTCGCATCGCCCTCGACGACTTCGGGTCGGGCGCCTCGTCACTGACCGTGCTGCGCGCTTCGTCCGCCGATGTGCTCAAGCTCGACGGCACACTGGCGCGAGGCCTTGGGGCGAACACCGACGACGATCCGATCGTTCGGGCGATGATCCAGTTCGCTCATGCGCTCGACATGCAGGTCATCGCCGAGTGGGTGAGTTCGGCCGACCAACTCCACCGCCTCCGGATGCTCGGCTGCGACATGGTCCAGGGAAATCTCCTCGGCGAACCGGTACCGGCCGACCGGTTCGCGCAGCGCTACCAGCGCTCGGGCAACGGCTGATCCGACCGGCCGATCACGAGCCGATCACGAGCCCAGCGCAAGTCCGTCGAGGTACTCGCTGAACTTCTCGATCGCTTCGCCACGACGGGTCGGGACATGCTCTCGAGAGGGCTCGCTCGGCCGGTAGCGCTTGAGCACCTGTCGAGCGACGGTCACCTTGTGCACCTCGTCGGGACCGTCATAGATCCGCGCCGCGCGTGCCGCCCGGTACATCGACTCGAGCGGCAGGTCCGTGGTGTACCCGAGCGAGCCGTGGATCTGGATGGCTCGGTCGATCACGTTGTAGAGCACCTTGGCACCCCAGAACTTGATGACACCGATCTCGACGCGCGCGTCGCTGTAGTGACGACCGGCAGCGTGGAGCTGATCCATCTTCCACGCCGCCTGAAGCGTCAACAGTCGGGCCGCCTGCATCTCTGCGTAGCTCTCGGCGATCCAGTCCTGCACCATCTGCTTCTCGGCGAGGATCGAGCCGTGCGAGTATCGGGTGAGCGCTCGCTCGCACAGCATGTCGAAGGCCCGCTGGCTCTGGCCGAGCCAGCGCATCGCATGGTGGATTCGCCCCGGACCGAGCCGCTTCTGGGCCAACGCGAAGCCTTGGCCGATGCCAGCCTCGCCGCCGACGATGTTCTCGAACGGCACCCGCACGTGGTCGTAGATGATCTCCGCGTGACCACCGGGCTCTCCGGTGCGATGATCGGGTTCGCCCATCGTCGGGACGTCGCGGAGGATGTTGACACCCGGAGTGTGCCGGGGCACCAGGATCATCGAGTAGTTCTTGTAGGGCATCTCGTGATCGCCCGTCTTGACCATCACGATGAGCAGATCGCTCGTCGAAGCATTCGACGAGAACCACTTGTGACCGTTGATCACCCACTCGTCGCCGTCACGTTCGGCGGTCGTCGAGAGCAGCGTCGGATCGGCACCGGCACCCGGTTCGGTCATCGAGAAGCAGCTCCGGATCGAGCCGTCGAGCAGCGGCTGCATCCAGCGCTCGCGCTGCTCTGGCGTCCCGCCCACCGCAAGGAGTTCGGCGTTCCCGCTGTCGGGTGCGTTGTTGCCGAAGATGCTCGGCGCATAGACGCACTGCCCGAGGATCTCGTGCATCAGACCGAGCTTCACCTGACCGAAACCGAGACCCCCCATGTCGGGAGGCAGATGAGCCGCCCACAGGCCCTGGCGCTTCACCTCGTCCTTGAGTGGCGCAGCGATGCGTTGGAACACGGCGCGGCCCTCGGGGCTGCGCCACTCGTGCGCCAGCGTCTCGAGCGGGATGATCTCGTCACGCACGAAGCCGCGCATCCAGGCGAGCTTTGCTTCGAACTCAGGTTCTGTCTCGAAATCCCAGGCCATGCGGGGACCCTAGTCAGTGACCCCTTCGTACACTCGACCCGAGTGCCCGCGCCGACCATCGACACCGCAACGACCGTGATCACCGTCGCCGTGCTGGCGTTCATGGTGTACCGCCTGATCGGCGGTATCCGAGTCTCGCGAACGCAACGGGGCCGACTGGTCGTACGGGCCGTTCGCCAGCGCATCGGCTGGCGTCACGTGTGGCCGGTCCCGCTGGTGCTGACGGCCGTCCTGGTCGCGGCTGGTGCGCTGGTACAGGTTCCCGTGATGTCCTGGGGATGGTGGAGCGCCCTCGGAGGTGTCGGCAATCCGGTGTTCGGCAGCACCACCGCCACCGAGGGAACCCTGCTCGAGTGGGTCGTCCCGCTGGTGTTCATGGCCCTGCTCGTTCCGGCTCTCCCACTGTTCGCTCACGCCGAAGAGCGCATGTTCCGTGCCGGAGCCGAACACTGGAGCCGACGCAGGCGGGTCCTCAAGACGCTCCAGTTCGGGGCCGTCCATGCAGTGATCGGCATACCGATCGGCGTCGCGATCGCATTGTCCATCGGCGGCGCCTACTTCATGCGGGTGTACCTGCGCGAGTTCCGTCGGAGCGGATCGCGGGCCGAGGCGACCGCCGAGTCCGCGACTGCGCACACCGTGTACAACGGTGTCATCATCGGCATCGTGATCATCGGATTCGTCGTCGACCTGCTGCTGCCATGAGCGACGCTCGCACCACTCCCCGCGAGATCGACATCGTTCGTGACACAGCGGTCACCATCACCTTCGAAGACGGTGCCGTCTGCGTCTTCCCGGTCCACGAACTCCGCGCCGTCTGTCCCTGTGCCAGCTGTCGCGGCTGGCGGGAGCGGGGCGAGCAGGCCTGGCCGAGGCCGGCGATGAGCACCGACATCTCGATCCTGCATGCCGAGCTCAGCGGCGCGTGGGGACTGTCGATCGACTGGAGCGATGGACACTCGACCGGCATCTACGCCTGGTCGGTGCTTCGTCGATGGTGGGACGACGGCCGCCAGGGAGGGTTGACGATCGATCTCACCCCAGGCACCATCGGACAGGATGAAGACAGCGGCGGCGCACGGGCCGACGCCAGCCACCGCCAGTAGCCTGCCGGACATGACGCTGCCCCCTCCACCCCCGCCACCGTCGGCCACACCGGCCGACGCACCGCGGGCGATGCCGCGGTGCTACCGGCATCCCGACCGAGAGAGCGGACGAAGCTGCACCCGCTGTGGGAAGTCGGCCTGCGGTGAGTGTCTCGTGCAGGCGGCGGTGGGGTCGCACTGCGCCGACTGCGCACGAGCAAGCCGACCCGACGTCGCGACGCGTGCCAGGTACTGGAACGCCCGCCAGCCCCTGTTGATCACCACGACCTTGATCGTGATCAACGTCGCCGTCTTCGTGTTCGTGACCGTTGCGGACAGTTCGTCGCTGAGTGGTCGCGGCGGGGTGACCAAGGCCCAGTTCGATCTCGGGCTCAACAGTTTCTTCCTCGTCGACGGGCGCAACGAGTGGTACCGACTCGTCACCTCGGGGTTCTTGCACTTCGGTGTCATGCACCTGGCGTTCAACATGTTCATGCTGTATCAACTCGGCCAACTCCTCGAACGAGCACTCGGCCGGGTCGAGTACTCGCTGCTGTTCCTCGCCAGCCTCCTGGGCGGGTCATTCGGCGTGCTGTTGTTCGACTCGTCCGGCATCACCGGCGGGGCGTCGGGTGCGGTGTTCGGGCTGATGGCCGCCGCCGTCGTCGGACTGCAGCGCCGCGGGGTCAACGTGTTCAGCACCGGCCTCGGCACCACCTTGCTGCTCAACCTGTTCATCACGTTCGTGATCCCGGGGATCTCGATCGGAGGGCATCTGGGCGGCGCCGCCGCCGGGGCGATCTGCGGATTCGTGATGCTGGCGCCGCAATGGAAGCGCCAGCCCGATTGGTACGGCTGGGCGACGCCTGCGGCAGTGGCTGCACTGAGCGTGATTGGCAGCGTCGTCGTCGTCTCCGTCTGACGGCACTCAGGCAGCAGCGTCGAGCGTCCGGCGGCGAGCCGCCCGAGCCTCGAGCTGCCGACGGATCGCAGCGATCTGGGCCCGACCGCGATCGCAGGTCTGCGGGTCGAGCCGGAAGCGCTCGGGCACCTCGGGACGGACGAACAGCGACAGCTGCTCGACGAGTTCGACGACGAGATCGTCTGATCGGATGTCTCCGGACTCCCGCCCGGCGGCACGATCATCGCTGTGGTGGAGGTCGTGAAGCGTCATGTGGCCAACGATGACACGGGGGTGTCACGAAGTTGGGCGGGGCGCGCGGCCGGGCCGTCACCGACCGTTCGGCCGTCACCGAGCGTCGGTACAGTACGGCGATGGACGCTCGTGTACCGGTGATCGATCTGGCAGCCTGGCGAGCGGGCGACCGAAGCCTGGCACAGGTGGTCGACCAGGGCGGCCGCGACGTCGGGTTCTTCCAGGTCGTGGGCCACGGCATCGATGCAACGGTGCTCGACGACATGCTCGCCTCGACGGCCACCTTCTTCGACCTGCCCATCGAGGCGAAGCGTCGTTGTGCTCCGCCACGGCCCGAGGTGAATCGCGGCTACGCCGCCCGCGGCCAGGAGGGCCTCGCCTACAGCGTCGGGGTCGAACGGCCGGCCGATCTCTTCGAGGCGTTCAACATCGGACCTGACCACGTCGACGTCACCGACCCAGCCGTCGCCGCCGAGCGTGATCGTCTCTTCGCCGACAACATCTGGCCCGAGGGACTACCCGAACTTCGCCGTGCGCTGGTGGCCTACATGACGGCGGCACGCTCGGTCGCCGACACGCTGCTCGACATCTTCGCCGTCGCCCTCGATCTGCCCGACGGGTACTTCCGGCGGTACACGACACACTCGACCGACACCTTGCGGGTGAACCACTACCAAACCGCTCCGGGCGATCCCGACCCGGCGCCCGGGCAGGTGGGGATGGGCGAACACACCGACTACGGGATCGTGACCGTGCTCTACGCCGACGCCGTCGAAGGTCTGCAGATCATCGGACCCGATGGGCGTTGGAACGACGTCGTCCCGGTCCCGGGAGCCCTGCTCGTCAACCTCGGAGACCTGACCGCCACCTGGACCAACGATCGGTGGCGATCGACGCTGCACCGAGTGCTGCCGCCTCGGCGAGACCCCGAGCGCGTCCGGCGACGCAGGTCGGTGGCGTTCTTCCACGACGGCAACCACGACGCCCTCGTCGAGTGCCTGCCCACGTGCACCGACGACGACCATCCGCCGCGCTATCCCCCGATCCTCGCCGGCGAGCACCTCATGAACAAGCTGATGGGGCCGCGAACGCTGACCGTGTCACAGGCGGTCGACACCACGGGCGACCGCCTGGCGCAGGCGACTGCGCCCTGAGGATCGACGAGCGGGGCCCGTGCGCCGGCTCGTTCAGTGCGCGCTCGGAGCGAGCGCCTTCACCGCATCCCAGTGCGAGAGCTCGGGATCGAACGGCATGATCGCCAACGAGCTCGTCGTGACGCCCTGGTCGAAATAGCGTTGGATCGTCGCCCGGCACTGCGCTGGCGACCCGTGGACGATCAGCGCGTCGACGACCTCGTCGGGAATCGCAGCCAGCGCCGCCTTGCGATCGCCCGCCTGCCATGCGTCCCACATCGGCTGGAGTTGGTCACCGCGGCCGAGCCAGCGATGGAACTCGGCGTACACGGGCACGTTCAGGTACGCAGCGATGGCGAAGCGACCAGCGGCACGCACCGCGTCGGCATTCTCGCTGGGGCAGCAGAAGATCCGGGCGACGATCTCCTTCGGCGTTCCGCCCGCCGCATCACGGACCACGCCGGCCACCTGTGCGACATCGTCCGGCGACAGCCAGTTGATGATCGCTCCGTCACCTTCGCGCGCGGCCAGGCGGAGCATGCCCTCCCGGAGGGCGGCGATGAGGATCGGCGGGGCCTGCTCGGGGCGGATCCCGAGGCGGAATCCCTGGATCTCGAACGTGTCGTACGACTTCGCCACCTTCTCGCCGCCGAGCGCGTCGCGCAGGAACCGCACCACGTCGCGGACCTTCTTGTAGGGCTCGACGAACGGCACGCCGTTCCAACGCTCGACGATGACGTTGCTGCTCGAGCCGATGCCGATGGCGAAGCGCCCGGGGGCAGCGTCGGCGAGCGACGCGACCGACTGGGCCATGCATGCGGGAGACCTGGTGTACGCCGGCACGATCGCCGTGCCGAGCCGGAGCCGGGGCTCCCACGCCGAGGCGAGCGCGAGCGGGGTGAATGCATCGGCCCCGTCGGCCTCGGCCGACCAGATGTCGGTGTAGCCCATGTCCGCCAGCTCGTTGAGCTTGGCGCGGTGGCTGTGCAGCGGGCCGGGAAGCGGCACGGTCATACCCGGACGCACCGGCATGGCCGCACTCGAGATCGTGGACGACGTGGGCGTGCTGGAATCGGAGCTCATCGCTGCCGATTCTTCCAGAAACGCACGATGCAGCTCTGGCTGGCGGTGGCGAGGAGCGTGCCGTCCTCGGCGAACATGTGCACCAGACCGTGGGCGAACCCCCGCTCGACGGCGTGCACCCGGATGTCGAGCAGCACCCACTCGGTGGGGACCAGGTGCACGACCCGCAGCGTGTTGTCGAGACTGTTCCCACCTGCTTGGACCCCGAGGGCCTGACCGACGGCCATGGGCACGAAGTCACCCATCACCGCCAGTGCCGCTGCATCGACCCCGTCGATCACGTCGCGAAGACGCGACCACATCAGCGTCCTGCCCTCGCCCGGCGTCCCGTCGAGCTCGCTCAGACGGCGAGCGCTGACCAGACGCTGCTCGAGATGCTCGTTGATCGTGCCTTCGATGGGGTTGACGTGCCGACGACGTTTGCAGTCGGCCGGCGGCGGCACGTCGGGCATGTGCTCCCACTGCCCCGCCACGTCCATCGGCCGGTCTCCGAGCGCGGCGTTCACGGTGAGGATCTCCCGGTTGCCGACGTGGCACACGGCTCGTGCCTGGGTCATCTGATGACCCTCGACAGCGAGTGTCACGTCGATGTCGACCACCTCGCCAGGTCGGGCGAAGGACAGGTACTGCGCCGTGGCCCAGATCGTCTGGCGGCCGCTCGTTCCCTCCATCGCGCCGAGCGCTGCACCGAGACCGCAACCACCCATGAGGAAGCTGCCGCTCGTGAGCACGTTGGGGGCGACCTCGATGTGCCATCGAAACGGGTTGTGGCTCTGACGGAGCCCGAGAAAGGTGCGACTGTCCATGGCCTGCCGACTCTATGTCGGGGCACCACCCACCGGTAGCGTCGCAGTCCATGGTCGATACTCCGTGGTTGGGCGATGCATGTTCACTGGTCGAGGAGTTTCGTACGCGGCGGCGCTCGCCCCTCGAGGAACTCCGGGCCAGCTTCGACGCCATCGAAGCGAGCGAGCTCAATGCCTTTTCGTTCCTCGCCCGGGACGAGGCCGAGGCAGCGGCCCGTGCTGCCGACACGAGCCGACCCTTCGGCGGTGTCCCACTCGGCGTGAAGGAACTCGATCAGGTGCAGGGATGGCCCGACACCGACGCCTGCGTGGTGTTCGCCGACCGAGTCGCCACCACCACCTCGTTCATGGTCGACCGCATGCGCCATCTGGGCGGCGCCATCCCGATGGGTCTCACCACTGCCAGCGAGTTCGGCGGGGTGAACCTCACGCGCACCGTCCTCAACGGCGCCACCCACAACCCGTGGCAGCTGGGCAGGACCCCCGGTGGCTCCTCCGGTGGAAGTGCTGCCGCAGTGGCGGGGGGCCTCGTCACGATCGCGACCGGTGGTGACGGCGGCGGCTCCATCCGGATCCCGGCAGGCTTCACCGGGCTCGTCGGGCTGAAGGCCACCTACGGCCGAATCCCGCGCGGGCCGAGGGCCGTGATCGGCAACTACACGGTCACCGTCGGGCCGATGGCGCGCAGCGTGCGTGACACCGCTCGGTTCTTCGACGTCTGCAACGGTCACGACCCGCGCGACCAGTTCAGCCTGCCCCGGGTCGAGGGCTGGGAGACGGGCCTCGGCTCGCACGTCGACGCTCTCCGCGGAGCACGCGTGGCAGTCGTCGCCGACTGGGGTGGTGCTGTGGTGTCGCCGGCAATGTGGGCGCAACTCGACGAGCACGCCGACCACCTCATCGCAACGCTCGGAATGCGCCGCGTCGACATCGACACCTCGCTGCCCTCGATGGGTGCAGCATGGAGCATCAGCGGGATGGTCGAGATCGTCGCCGCGCTCGATGACGCATGGCCGGGCTGTGCCGACGTGCTCACACACGAGATGCGCTTCGGGCTCGAGACGGCGCCACAGCGGTACGGCATCGATGCACGGGCCAAGATCGAGCAGCGACGGATGGAGCTGAACGAACGGATGGCAGCCATCTTCGATCGCTCCGCCGGAGTCGACTTCATCATGACCGCCAGCAACCCCGACGTCGCCTTCGACGCCGAGGGCCCCCTGCCAGCGGAGTTCGGTGGGGTCGTCGCCGGCGCGGCCAACAACGGCCGCCTGACCTTCCCGGCGAACCTGCACGGCAACCCCGCCGTGTCCGTGCCGGCAGGAACGATCGGCGGCCTCCCGATCGGCCTGCAGATCGTCGGCCGGCACTTCAGCGAGCAGTTGCTGCTGGATGCAGCGCTCACCATGGAGCGCACCCGGCCCTGGGCGCTGGTCGCTCCGGGCTCGCCCGCGTGACCGACGCCGTCGACGGACGTGCCGATCTCCCGACGCGCACACCGCTGACCACCGAACTGCGGCTCCTCGCCGTCGGGCTCGTGCTCGGCGTCGTGCTGGTGGCGTTCGAGTCGACCGCACTCATCACGGCTCTGCCGACCATCACCGACGATCTGGGCGGCGACTCGCTCTACGGTGTGTCGCTCGCCGTCTACACCCTCGCCAACATGGTCGCCCTGATCGTGGCAGGACAGGTGGCCGACCGTCGGGGTCCGACTCGGACATTCCTGGTGTCGATCGGCATCTTCGTGATCGGCCTACTGGTCGCCGGTGCCGCCAACTCGATGTGGATCGTCGTGGCGGGCAGAACACTCCAGGGCATTGGTTCGGGAGGCTTCTCACCGATCGCCTACATGCTGGTGAAGCGAGCGTTCCCCTCCGATCGGCAACCGATGATGTACGTGTTCCTGTCGGCGGGGTGGGTGGTGCCGAGCCTGGTCGCTCCGGTGTTCAGCGGCATCGTCACCGAGCAGTTCGGCTGGCGATGGGTGTTCTTCATGATCGTGCCGCTCGCGGTAGCGGTCGGCGTCGTGGCGAGCATCCCGATGCGCCACCACCGGGCAGTGCCCGGAGCAGACGACTCGCCGAGTCTGACCGCGCCCGCGGTCGGCGCCGCGATCGGCGTGGGGGTGCTCCTGCTCGCGCTGGCATCTGGCACCCCGTGGGAGGTGATCGTCGGCGTCGCCATCGGCGGATCGCTCGCCGTGCCCTCGTTGCGGCGCCTCCTCCCGAGAGGGTTCTTCACCGCACGACGCGGCTATCCGGCCGTGCTGACCGTGCGGGTGCTCGCTGCCGCCACGTTCATCGGTGTCGACAGTTTCCTCCCCCTCGCCGCCGACCGGATCCATGGGGCGTCACCGATGGTGCAGGGTTTCGTCATCGTCGGCGCCGCCCTGTCGTGGACCGGTGGGCAGGTCATCGCCGCCCGACGACCCGCTGCCCGGCCCGAACGAATGGTCGGTTCGGGTTTCGCGCTGCTCGCAGCGAGCACGGTGCTCGTCGCGCCCGTGTTGTGGAGCGCCTGGCCGCTGTGGGCCACCTTCATCGGGTGGGCCATTGGTGGCTTCGGGATGGGGGTGCTCTACAACCCCACCACAGTGGTGGCGATGGGGTACGCCGACGACGGCCGGGAGGGACTCGTCAGCGGGCAGGTCCGCCTCACCGATGCGCTCGGCTTTTCGATGATGTACGGAATCGGTGGTGCCGTCGTGGCCGTCGCCGACCGAGGCGACATCACCCTTCGCTGGGCGCTGGCGATCAACTTCGCCCTGTCGTTCGGCTGCGCAGCACTCGGCCTCGTGGCGAGCCGCCAGGTCAGTGCCCGCTCGACCGGCTGATGCTCAGCCGACCAGGCTGCGCCCCACGATCTCTTTCATGATCTCGTTGGTCCCGCCGTAGATCGACTGGATCCGACTGTCCGCCCATGCACGTGCGATGGGGTACTCACGCATGTAGCCGTAGCCCCCGTGCAACTGCAGGCACCGATCGACCACCCGGTTCTGCAGATCGGTGCAGAGGTACTTCGCCGCTGCAGCCTGGTCGGCATCGAGCTGCCCAGCGCAGTGCAGCTCGATGCACCGGTCGACGTACACCTGCGCCGCCTGCGTCTCGGTGTGCAGCTCGGCCAACTGGAATTTGGTGTTCTGGAACTGTGCGATCGACTGACCGAACGCCGTCCGCTGTCGCGTGTAGTCGAGCGTCCACTCGATCGCCGCCTGGGCAACGGCTACTCCGCCGATGGCGATCCCGAGCCGTTCCTGCGCCAGGTTGTGCATGAGGTAGTAGAACCCCTTGCCCTCCTCGCCGAGCAGGTTCGACGCAGGCACCTCGACATCGGTGAAGAACAGCTCGGCGGTGTCCTGCGCGTGCATGCCCATCTTGTCGAGATTGCGTCCACGCTCGAACCCCGCCATGGCGCGCTCGAGCACGAGCAAACTCATGCCACGGTGCCCCGCACTCGGATCGGTCTTCACGACCGTGATCACGAGGTCGCTGTTGATGCCGTTCGAGATGAAGGTCTTGGCGCCGTTGACGACGTAGACATCACCGTGCCTCGATGCGGTGGTCCGCACGCCGGCAACATCGCTTCCCGTGTTGGGCTCGGTGATGGCGAGCGCACCGATGATCTCGCCGCTGACCATTCCGGGCAGCCATCGCTGTTTCTGCTCGTCGGTGCACAGCGACAGTAGGTACGGGATGACGATGTCGTTGTGCAACGTCATCCCGT
Organism: Actinomycetota bacterium; assembly: GCA_039796935.1. Lineage (GTDB taxonomy): Bacteria > Actinomycetota > Acidimicrobiia > Acidimicrobiales > Ilumatobacteraceae > VFMC01. The sequence goes on from JBDKIV010000245.1 coordinate 30,833, forward strand.
TGGCGCTGCCGATCACACCCGTCGCGCCGACCTCCTCGCTCATGATCGCCGCGAACCGATAGTCGTCGGTACCGCCACCGCCGTACGTCTCGGGGATCGTGAGCCCGAGGAAACCATGTCGACCGGCTTCGCGCCAGATGCTCCGAGGCGTGATCTGATCTCGCTCCCACTGCTCGTGGTTCGGAACGACTTCGTTGTCGAGCCAGCTCCGGAATGCCGAACGGAACTGGTGATGCTCGTCGGAGAACAGGGTGCGGGGGATCGGCTTCATCACCCCACTGTAGGAACTGCCGCGAACGACCGACGAACCGCCCTCATCGCCCTGGCGGGGTGGGCAGGCGCTGGTCGACGGTCAGTACTCCGGCGAACAGATCACCGTGCTCCATCACGCGGGCGAGCACATCGGCCGGCTCGAAGCGAAGGTCGCGAGTGCCCTCGGCACACCGCTCGACCTCGCCCCACGAGACGGGCGAGCTCGCCCACGGCCGGGTCCTGGCTCGCAACGAGTACACACCGATGGTCGTCTTGTGGCGAGCATTCTGGCTCCAGTCGATGAACACCTTCCCCGGTCGTTCGACCTTCGCCATCGTCGTCGTCACCCGGCGCGGATCGTCCCGCTCGAGCAGCTGCCCGACGGCGAGCGCGAACGAGGCAGCGTCACGGTGCGAGCCGGGAGTGTTGAGCGGCACCTACACCTGCAGGCCTTTCGAGCCGGATGTCTTGGCGTACGCGTCGAGACCCACCGACTCGAGCGCACAGCACTCGCGCAGTGCAGCAGGCACTCCCGGGTCGAGATCGAACACGACCGATCTCGGCGTGTCCAGGTCGTTCGCGATCGCCATCGGCACGTGGATCTCGAGCGCAGCACGATTGGCGGCCCAGACGAGTGCGGCAGGTTCGTCGATCCGGCAGTACCCGACGTCACCGTCACGATCACCGGGCCCGATGGCCGTGCGCAACCAGCTCGGCCTTGGTCACGGCGGGCTCGCGGTCGTCACCGGGGTACATGACCCGTTCGAGGTTCGACAGACCGAGCTCGCGTCCGGCGACCCTGACCGTCGTTCGCCCGGTCACGCGCTCGCCCTGGGTAATCGCCTCGCCGCTCAGCCCGCCAGGACGGCACGGGCGACGAGATCGGTTCCGAACGCCGTCAGGATCGCAAGGTACAGCAGCCCCGTTGCCGCCATCACCGCCGAATAGGAGCGCTCGCGGAGCGCCGCTCGGGTGACCACGACCAACACGATGGTGGTGAGTGCGCACGCTCCCCAGAACCAACCGAGCGTTCCGTTCCATCCATCGTCGACGGCTCCGGTGAACACGGCGAACATACCGGTGGGCAGTACGAGCGAGATCACCTCGACCGGCCACACCCACCCGAGTGCTCGGACGAGATCGTTCAGATGCCGCCGTGGAAGCCCGGGCTGCACCAGGTACCAGTGTCCGAGCAGCATCGCGTCGGTCACGGAACCGAGGAAGGCCGCGCCGGCGAGTGTTCGCAGCAGCGCCACTGCCGCGCTCGCGACCCCACCCGCACCGGCGTCGACACCCGCTGCCACCAACCCGACCACACCGACGGCGGGCGCAACGAGATCGAGCGCAGGTGGGAACTCGCGGCCACGCCGGGCAGACGATGGATCCACGCGCCGATCGATCCCGGTCATGGCAGCGACACGATCCGTGCGGCGGTCGTGCTCGGCGATGGCACCCGAGACACCGGCATGCCGAAGCACGACCGAGACGACCAACACGGCAAGGGCTGCGACCGCGGTCAGCAGCGCCGCAGTGTCACGCACCGGATGGAACCCGAAGGCGACACCGCAGGCGAACCCCCCGGCCGCCAGGACGAGATAGGTCCCACGGAGCAGCCAGCCGTAGCCGAGTCCGACCTCGCGGCGGCGCGTGGTGAACCACAGGAAGAACAACCCGCCGACGGCCCACTGCAGCAGCACGGTCGCGGCGTCGAGGCTGATCACGGCCCCGAGGCTAACGAGCAACACAGCGTGGCACGCCGTACGCTCATCGTTCATGCGCCGATCGGTCCTCACACTGATGCTCGCGGCGACAGCACTGGCTGCCACCAGTTGCGCCACCGGGCTGCGCCCGTACTTCGAGGACACCCCCACGGTGGTCGGCACCACCACCGGTGATCCTGCGATCGACGCCGTGCTCGGTCTCTACGACCAGGTCGACTTCGTCACGTTCACCGCCTCGTACGACGTCCAGCTGCTGTTCGGTGGAGTCACGACCGCTGCCTCCGTCACGCAGTCCACCAGCCCATCCGGCCGCGAGGTCACCATCGGCACGGTTCGCTTCACGACCGATGCGAGCGGCACGCGCACGTGCCGACTCGACGCAGGGACCTGCGCAGAGGGCATCGATGCGGCCGCCGTGTCGAACACGGGCGTCACACCTGAGTTCGCCTTCGGTGACATGGCGAAGCGCCTCCGACGCGACGCTGCCTCACGTGTCGGGGCGGGTGTCCCATCGACGATCGACGTCGCGGGCCTCACCGCAACGTGCGTCGATGTGCCCGTGGCGGGTGGGACCAAGCAGTACTGCTCGCTCGCCGACGGGGTGCTCGCCAAGTTCGTCGGCGCAGATGTCCTGATCGACCTGACCGAGTACCGGCCGGAAGCGACTCCGCTGTCTGCCGGGTGACCGGGCATCGCGCGGCTCGTCCACGGTCGTCACTCGTCGGCGAACCAGCTCCCGTGGAATCCGTTGGGCACCCGCTGGGGAAGCGGCACGGTGGCGATCGGCGCCGACCTGAGGTCTGACGCGTCGAGCACCACGAAGCTCGACCGCCCCGTTGCGCTGTCGTGCGTGAACGTCATGAGGTAGCCCTCGTCCTCGCCCACGCACCCTTCGGCCGGCACGAAGACCGGTTCGCCGCACAACACCGTGGGCCCGAAGTCGTGCATCACGCGTGATCCGGAGACGACGTCGTACTTCACGATGGTGCTGGCAGCATCCATCACCTGCGCTGCACCCGGCCGTGGACCGACGACATAGCCCACTCGATTGGGCAGCCCGGTGCGCCGGTCGTCGATGCGCGGAAACCCGTGCGAGACGTCGTCGAGTTGCTCCTCGGTGACCGCACCCGTCTCGAGGTCGAAGGTGAACCGGTGCAGGAAGCACGGCTCGAATGCGTCGGGACTTCCCTGCCACATCGACCCATGACGTCCCGCATCGAGGTGCACCTTGGTGCCGTCGGCGCTCTCCCACGCGTTCATGATGTGGAACACGTAGCAGAGATCGATGTCGAACCACCGGGGCTGCTCGCCCTGGCGAGCACGGTCTCGGTGGAGCAGGCCGACACGGGCCCCGTACGACTCGTCCCACAGGAATGGCATGGTGCCGGTCATCGCGAGCCCGATGTCGAACACGACCGGCAGGTCGAGGAAGATCGCATGGTTGCGGCTGATGGCGAAGTCGTGCACCATCGTCGGCCCCGGCACGTCGATGGGCTGGCTGTGCACGAGGTTCCCGGCCGAGTCGGCGACGTGATAGGTGACGTACGGGGCCGTGACCAGTTCGTAACCGAAGAAGTGCATCTCGCCGGTCTCGGCACACGTGTGCGGATGCGCCGTGAAGGGCGTCCGGAGCCGGCCACCGAAGTCGAAGGGGCCGAGCGTGTCGAGTTCGTCGCTGACCTCGTTCGGGAAGCTTCCCTCTTCCAGCGCGAAGATCCGGCCGGCGTGGCGGTACACATGTGTGTTGGCCAGGCCCACCGTCAGGTCCATCGCACCGGTGGCAGGGTCGATACGCCGCGCCCCGTCGAGCGCCTTCGTGCGCACCCAACGGTTGCGGTACCACTCGGCACGGCCGTCACGAAGCCGAACGCCGTGCAGCATGCCGTCGCCTGCGAACCAGTGCATGGTCGGGCCGTGCTTCGGGTTGGCCCCGTTGCGGAAGAACCGCCCGGTCAGGTCGGGGGGCAGCGCACCGATGACCGGGAGGTCGAACGCCTCGACCTCGTCCATCACGGGGGCATAGTTGCCGCGCATGTGGAACGGGAGCTTTGCCGGTGGACGAGCATCGTCGACTGCAGTCATGTCGCCATTTTCCCACAACACGGTGACCATCGTCGCCGCCCACGACCCCGCATCATCGCTGCTGACGCGAACGAGCCGCCCCGAGGGGCGGCTCGTCACCGAATGATGGTCGCCGAACGGCGACCAGGACTAGTTGAAGAAGATCTCGGTGAGGACGAGGAAGACCACCCACAGCCCGAACGCGGCGATGAGCGGATTGCGCACACCCTTGCCGTCGTAGAGCACGTTGAGGCCCTTGTTGGCCTGCGTCTTCCACGGCATCAAGCCGAGCGCGTTCAGTTCGAGCACCGCGATGATGACGAGCGTGATCGCCCAGAACGCACCCATGGCACCACCCTCGAGCACCGTACCCGAGTTGGGAGAGTGGCCCCTGAAGACCATGAAGTAGAGCATGCTCACCGAGAAGACGGCGTTCTGGCGTGAGGCCATGAGCGCCTTGCGGCCGGCAGCGGCAGCGTTCGGATCGGCCTCGCCGCCGTTGAGCACGTTGACGGCGTTGGCGAGCACGATCTTCTGGTTGCGCCAAATGACGCCCCA
>JBDKIV010000246.1:0-6836 GCA_039796935.1 Actinomycetota bacterium
CGATCGACGAGTGTTGCTGGGAGATTCGCTGGACCGCCGGACCCGATTCGGGTGGGTGCGTCCGCCTGCCGTCGGGGAAGTGGTTGGTCGGCCGTGCGCCGCAGGCCCACGTCCGTTGCGATGATCCGCTGCTCGAACCATTCCACCTCGAACTGTCACTGTGGCCACAGGGCGAGCTTCGGGTTCGGCAGCTTGCGGGCAGGCAGCCGGTGCGTTGCGTGGACGACCGGGTCGAGTTGGGTTCGAGTGTCCTGGTGATCTCGCGCTGCGATGCGATGCCGGCGAGATCGGTCCATCCGACGCCCGGAGTGTCACCCTCGGACATGCGATGTCAGCGTGCAGGCGTCGTCGTCCGGTCACGACGCGTTCGCAGTGACTGGACGCCTGCATCCCTGCCGTCGCTGTCGGCGCCGCCGTCCGTCGAGCGAGGTGGGCCGCCCGTTGCCGCCATGACCTCCACAGCAGTCGGGGTCGCAGCGGGCCTGCTGATCGGGCTGGTGATGGGGCAGATGCTGCTCGCTCTGTTCGCCGTCGTCGGCGGACTGGCGGCCGCCAGTGCCTGGTTGGTCGAGCTGGCCGGTGCTCGCCGCCGCACGCGGGCCGCCCGCTCGGAACGGGCCGCGGCGCTCGAGGCGCGCGCCCGTCTCGTCGAGCGCCAACAGGACGAGTTCCGACGACATCACCGACGGGTCACGCTCACGATCGGTGATGCGCTGGAGGTCGTCGAGCCCGGCGAGGCCATCGGGCCGGGCGCCGGACCACTGCCGAGTACCGGGCTCGGCGCTGCTGGCTCCGAGCGGTCACTCGTCGGGGTCTGGGAGCGTCGGCCGGCCGATGGCGACGCCTTCCTGCCCTCGGTCGGTCCCGGGGCGGTCGAATGGATCGCCGACGGCGAGCCGATTCGGATCGGTGGTCTTCCCGTGCCGATCGACCTCGGGGCGTTCGGCCGGGTCGCCCTCCTCGGGCCCTACGCCATGAACCTGGCGCGAGCGCTGGTGGTGCAGCTGGCGGTGTCCACCGGCCCCGCAGACTGGCGCCTCGTGGTGATCAGCGACGCCGGCCCGAGCTGGTCTTGGGTCGCACCGCTGCCGCACCTCGTGTCCACGGGAGGCGGCAGTCACGTCCACGGCGACCGCGAGCTCGCCGAGGTGCTCGGCGCAGACGCGAACACGACCGGACCTCCGCATGCGCGCCGCGCCTCGAGCACCGACTGCGCTCTGCCCGAGATGCACACACTCGTCGTCACCGATCGCGTCGAGACGGTCACGTCGCGAGCTTCGGCGCTGCGGCGAGCGTTGGAACGAAGCGGCTCTCTGGCCGTGATGGTGATCGACGAGCAGCCATCGGCAGTACCGCCGGCCGTGTGCAGCACGGTCGTCACGACGCTCGCCGACGGCCGCGCTCGATACGTCGTTGCTCGCTCCGGCCCCGTCAGCACCGACAGGGTCAGCACGGACGGGGTCAGCACCGACAGGGTCGGCACGGACAGGGTCAGCACGTTCGAGGCGCGGGTCGCCGGCCTCGGCGAACGAGCCGCCTCGCGGGTGGCGAGACGGCTCGGACGGCTGGTCGACCCCGAGAGCCTGCCGAGTGTCTCTGCGTCGCTGCCGGCATCCGTGGTGCTCGAGTCGCTGGTCGAGGTGAGCGACCCCGCGCTGGTGGCCGACGCCTGGCGCAACGCCGGGTGCGATGCCCGTGCGGCGACGGTCATCGGGATCGGGCCAGAGGGTCCCGTCTCGGTCGATCTCGCCCGCGACGGACCCCACCTCCTCGTGGCCGGCACGACGGGCAGCGGCAAGAGCGAGTTCCTGAGGACGCTCGTGGTCGGTGTCGCCGCGGCGTGTCCGCCCGATCAGGTGAGTTTCGTGCTGGTCGACTTCAAGGGTGGTGCGGCTTTCGATGCGGTCAGTGACCTGCCTCATGTAGGTGCGCTCGTGACCGATCTCGAACCTCCTCTGGTGAGTCGCCTCGTTCGGAGCCTCGAGGCCGAACTGATCGCTCGTGAGCATCTCCTGCGCGAGCACGGGGCGATCGACCTGACCGACCTGCGCGCTCGCCTCGCGACGTCGGTGGTCCCTCGTGTGGTGGTGGTGATCGACGAGTTCGCCGTCCTGGCCACGGAGCATCCGTCGACACTGCAGTCGCTGCTCGGCATCGCCCGCCGAGGGAGGAGTCTCGGGATGCATCTGGTGCTCGCCACGCAACGGCCCTCGGGCATCGTGAGCGATGAGATCAGGGCGAACACCGACGTGCGTCTCGCGCTCCGGCTGATCGATCCGGTCGATGCGCACGACGTCGTCGGCGATCCGGTGGCGGCTGCATTCCCGCGATCGACAGCCGGTCGACTGGCGATGCGGGTCGGGTCCGAGCCCGTGGTCGTCCTGCAGGGGGCACGATGCGGCGACGCCCGCGCTGTGAGCGAGGTCGTCCGGTGTGCGAGCCGGTTGCTCGGTCGTGAGGGTGCTCCATGGCGGCTGTGGGTCCCACCACTGCCGACGGAGTTGTCGGTCGAGGAGGTTCCGGCCGGTTCGATTGGCTGGATCGACGATCCGGGTCACCAGCGACGCCTGCCGCTCACCTGGGGTGTCGATGACGGACATCTCCTCGTGATCGGTTCGGTCGGCTCGGGAGTGACCTCGACGCTCGTCACGACGGCGGTCACTGCCGGAGATCGGGTCGACCTGCTCGTGATCGACGCCCTGAACGATGAACGCTGGGACCCGATCGGTCTGAATCCATGGTGTGCGGGAGTGGCCCGCCTGCACCAACGCGAACGAGTCTGGCGGGTGTTGCGTCGTGCGGCGCAGGCACGTCCCCGCACGCCCTGCCTCCTGGTGATCGATGGGTTGCACGTCCTGCGGACCTCGTTCGAGTCCGTCGACCGACTGGACGAGGCCGACCTCCTCGACGGTGTGCTGGCCGATCCGCCGGCCGGGTTGACCCTGCTGATCGGCGCAGACCGGATGGTCGGGTTGCCGCCATCGCTCGTCGGCCGGTGTCCTCGGCGATGGATCCTCGGTCTCCATGACGCAGCGGACGCCGCGATGGCAGGTGTTCCGCCCGACGTGGTCGAGCACGGTCGGCTCGTCCCGGGGCGTCTGGTCGTCGCTGGCCGAGGGCCGACGTATGCGGCGCAGATGGTGCTGTCAGCGCGTGCGCAGTCCGGGACGGCGCGTCGGTCGGCGCCGATCGTCGATCTTGCGCCGCGGTTGCGGTGGTCGCCCGATGAGGACGGTGTTGCTGCAGCGGCCCGTGACGGGTCGGGCTGGTGGAGACCCGTCGTCGGAGTGCTGGCCGACGATCTGCGCCCCGCACAACTCGATGTGCCACCGGGTGAACACCTGCTGGTGATCGGTCCGGCCCGAAGCGGGAAGAGCAGCGCGCTCCGCCTCGTGCTCGACCGCTGGCGAGATGCCCATCCGGACGGCTCTGCGTCGGTGGTCGCGCCGCGGGGTCCCGAGTTGCTCGCCGCCGGTGCGTCGGTCGAGGCGGCGGTTGCGTCGGTGCGCGCCGCGATGACGGCGGGTCGCCCGGCCCTGCTCGTGATCGACGACGCAGAGTTGGTGCTCGACCCGACCGGCGATCTGCACGAGTTGCTCACCCGGCGGGCCACCGACGTCCTGGTCGTCGCGGCGGCTCGCCCCGACGCCATCCGGCAGGCGTACGGGCATTGGACAGGGATCGTGCGTCGGGGCCGGCTCGGTCTGTTGACGAGTCCGTGCAGCGACCTCGACGGCGACCTCCTCGGGGTGAGCCTCCCTCGTCGGCACCCGATCGCGCCGCGGCCCGGCCTGGTGTGGCTCGCCGCCGACGGGAAGGCGAGGCTGGCGCAACTGCAGATGCCGGCTGACGATCATGGATGACGATCATGGGGGGTGATCATGGGGGGTGATGACATCCGGTCGAGCGGGCGACACGTATCGTGGCGGTCGATGACACGCATGCTCACGGTTGCTGCCGCTCAGCTCGGCCCGGTCCAGCGCCATCACACCCGCTCCGAGGTGGTCGAGCGACTGATCGCGTTGCTGCACGACGCCCACCGTCACGGGGTGGAACTCGTGGTGTATCCCGAGTTGGCCCTCACGACGTTCTTCCCGCGTTGGTTCGTCGACGACATCGCCGAGGCGGATCACTGGTACGAGTCGGCGATGCCGAACGTCGAGACCCAACCGTTGTTCGACGAGGCCCGCAGGCTGGGCATCGGATTCTGCCTGGGGTATGCCCTCCGAGAGACCGACAGCGATGGACATGTCGCTCGATGGAACGTGCAGACGTTGGTCGAGCGCGACGGCAGCATCGTTGCGACGTACCGCAAGACGCACATCCCTGGCCACGAGCAACACGAGCCCGATCGGCCGTTCCAGCACGCCGAGCGCTACTACTTCCAGCCGAGTCCGGACGGGTTCGGCGTGTGGCGTGCCTTCGGCGGTCTGATGGGGATGATGATCTGCAACGACCGCCGATGGCCCGAGAGTTACCGGGTCATGGGCTTGCAGGGCGTCGAGATGATCCTGTGCGGCTACAACACGCCCATCCACTACGTGCCCGACCCGAGCCAGGACATCTTGCAGGGATTTCACAACTCGCTGGTGATGCAGGCGGGTGCGTACCAGAACGGGACCTGGGTGGTCGGCGTCGCCAAGGGCGGCGTCGAAGAGGGTGTGGATTCGCTCGGCCAGTCGATGATCGTGGCCCCGAGCGGCCAGATCGTCGCGCAGGCGTTGACGACCGACGACGAGTTGGTGATCGCCCGATGCGATCTCGACTGGTGCGCCCGCTACAAGGGCACGCTGTTCGACTTCGATCGGTACCGCAGGCCCGAGGTCTACGGGCGGATCGTGTCCCAGCGCGGGGTGGTGCTGCCCGAGTGATCATTTCGTGTGGCGTTCGATGACACGGGAGCCGGTCTTTGACAAAATGTCAAACGTGACGGCAGTCGAGAGCACTTCCACGGGACTGGGCCGGTCGGACCGGGTCGAGTTCACGGTCAACGGCGTCGCGGTGTCGGTTCGGGCCGACCACCCGCACCTGCTGTCGGCGTTGCGGGACGAACTCGACATCACCTCGCCGAAGGACGGGTGTTCGCCGAGCGGGCAGTGTGGATGCTGCACCGTGCACATCGACGGCAAGGCCGTCGTCAGTTGCCAGCAGTCGGTGGCGAAGGCGGCAGGGCGCCGGATCGTCACGTTGGAGGGTGTCGACTCTGACGAGCGCGACCGCTTCGCCGATGCGTTCGCTGCGTGCGGCGGCCTGCAGTGTGGGTTCTGCATCCCTGGGATCGTCATGCGGGCCAAGGCGCAGATCGACAAGAAGGGCCCCGAGTTGCGCTCGGACGACATGCGACGCCATCTCGGGGCGCACCTGTGCCGGTGTACGGGCTACGTCAAGGTGCTCGACGCGATCGAGACCGTTGCGCGGGGTGTCCCGGTCGCGCCGCGCCTGGCGGACGCGGTGGGTGCGTCCGGCGCGAAATACGAAGCAGCGCCGTTGACGCTCGGTGACCGCGGCTATGTCGACGACATCCGGGTGCCGGGCATGCTCCATGCCGCGCTGCACCTGACCGCGCACACACGGGCCGACGTGCGGGCCATCGACACGAGCGCCGCGCTCGGTGCCCCCGGTGTGCGCGCCGTGTTCACCGCTGCCGACATCCCGGGTGAGTCGAGGGTGGGCATCATCCACAAGGACTGGCCGGTGATGATCCCGATCGGGGGTCGGACGAGCTATTCCGGTGACGTGCTGGCGATCGTGGTCGCCGACACTCGACAGCAGGCCCGAGCCGCTGCCGCGTTGGTCTCGGTCACGTACGACGTCCAGGCCCCGGTCACCGACGTCGACGATGCTCTCGCTCCGGGTGCTCCGGTCGCAGTGTGGGGTACCGACGGCAACGTGCTCAGCCGGAGCGAGTACTCGCGTGGTGACGTCGAGGCGGCGCTCGTCGAGTCGGCACACACCGTGCACCAGGTGTTCCAGACGCAACGGATCGAGCATGCATTCCTCGAGCCCGAGAGCACGCTCGCCGTGCCGAGCAGTGAGGACGGCGTTCGCCGGCTCCATGTGTATTCCGGCGGTCAAGGGGTCTGGGACGATCGCAACGACATCGCTCGGGTGTTGGCCGTGCCCAACGACGCGGTGACCGTCGAGCTCGTGTCGAACGGGGGAGCCTTCGGCGGCAAGGAGGACATGAGCAATCAGGCCCACGCAGCGTTGGCGGCGTGGCTCCTCGACCGTCCGGTCAAGTGCACGCTGTCGCGCGAAGAGAGTTTCCTGATGCACGCGAAGCGGCACCCGATCCGTCTCGAGTACTGGGCGGGTTGTGACGAGGATGGCATGCTCACCGCCGTCAAGGTGCGTGCGGTCGGCGACAGCGGTGCCTACGCAAGTGTCGGTATGAAGGTGCTCGAGCGTGCCGCCGGTCATGCGAGCGGCCCGTATCGGGTACCGAACATCGATGTGCAGGCGATCGCCGTGCGCACCAACAACCCTGTCTGCGGAGCGTTCCGAGGATTCGGTGCCAACCAGGCTCAGTTCGCGATGGAGGGCGTGCTCGACCGGTTGGCCGAGCGGGTCGGGATCAGCGGGTGGGAGATCCGCAAGCGCAACGTCATCCGTCCCGGTGAGGTGTGGGGTCCGGGTCAGATCATGGACGACGGTTGCGCGGGTGCCGAGGCGTGCCTCGACGCGATCCGGCCGAGCTACGAGGCGTCGGTCGCATCGGGCAAGGCCGTCGGGCTGGGCCTCGGTCTCAAGAACAGCGGTCTCGGCAACGGCTTTCGCGAGGTGTCGCGGGCGGTGGTGCGGTTCCGTGCCGACGAGCAGGTCGAGGTGCGTCACGG
>JBDKIV010000247.1:0-25598 GCA_039796935.1 Actinomycetota bacterium
CGATCCGGCCAGCTGGCCGGCATCGGACGGGTACACGTCGCCGGCGGTCGGCAGGGGATCGATCGTGACGAGCTCTGCGAATGCCTCGGCGTCGACTGCCTGCGCCCCGCCGACGCTGAGGCCGCGCAGGGTGTCGCGAACGCGGTCGTTGGCCGTGTTGGTGGAGAACCGGAGGATCCATCCGGCGACGGCGATGAAGATGATGGTGATGCCGAGACCGAAGGCGAACAGCAGCTTCCAGCGCATCCCGATGCGCCGCGCATGCTTCTGTGGGGGTGGAGCGTCACCGGCACTGGGGGTCGTGGTCTCTGGCACGAGATCTGACACTACACAAGACGTTGGATGGAGTTCGCAGGGGTCGACAGCGTGTCGCGGCCGGGTGACCCGATCGGCTCGTTCTGTAACCATCTGTCCAAGCGGTGGTCCCGGGAACAGTACGTTTCTCGGCCGTGACGTTGACGCAAGTGACTCCGAGCGTGACGCGCCGGCCCGGTCCCGCCGGACGCGGTTGGGGTCGAGAGGCGATCCTGGCCGTGACGGTCGAGATGCTCGGGACGGTCGGTGAGTCGGGCGTGCGCGTCGGTGCGGTCGCCGAAGCCGCAGGCGTCGGCATCGGCCTGATCAACTACCACTTCGGCAGCCGAGACGGCCTCGTCGCAGCGGCGCAGCTCGTGCGGTTCTCGGCGCAGATCGACCGCGAACTCGACCAACTCGAGGTCACGATGTCGCGCATCGCGTCCCGCGCCGATGTCGTGACGGTGATGAACCGGATCGTGCAGGGTCTGGTCGGCGCCGCCCAGGTGGAGGGTCGACTCGGCAGGATCGATGCCCTCGGCGCAGCCCATGGGCGACCGTCGCTGCTCGCCGAGATCGGGCAGGTCCAGACTCAGCTCCGCCGCCGCTTCGGCCGGATGCTCCACGGTCTTCAGGATCTCGGGCATGTCCGTGCCGACATCGATGCGGACGCCTTGGCGACACTGCTGTTGAGCCTCTCCGCCGGACTGGTGATCTACGACGTCGAGGCCGAGCCCTGCCCGGCTGACGCGGTCTTGGCTGCGCTCGAGTTGTTCGTCGAGCGTTGCGTGGTGGCGCCAGTGTCTGCGAGCAGCCAGCGACCGTAGGCTTGGGCACCGCCGGGCCGACCCGCCCCGGCCGGATCTCCGGGAGCAATCGTGAACCTCAAGCTGCTCAGCATGTCATTCGTGGTGCTCGTCGGGCTGGCGGCGTGCTCGAACGACCTCGATGCAACACCTGCCGAGGGCGCCCGGACGATGTCGCTGTCGGCGGACCTGACATCGTCGAGCACGCTGCTGCGCACGGTCAACACCGGGGACACCACGGTGTACGGCTGGAACCTGCTCGAGGGCGAGGCAACCCTCGACGGCGAGACCGTCGAGGTCCAGATGCTCGGCAATGTCGATTACGTGTCGGGCAATGGGGACTTCTTCGGATTCATCACGTTCGTGTTCGCGGACGAGTCGACGATCGGTGTCCGGATGATCGGTCAGGCGACCGCCGCCAGTGACACGAGCAATGCGACGTTCGCCAGTTCGCTCACGGTGATCGGAGGCACTGGTGCCTACCTCGACGTCACCGGCACCGGGACGTTCACCGGCGAGCGCCAGGATGCACTGGGCGGACTGGTCTCGTCCGACTTCGTGCTCGAACTCGTGCCAGCCGTCTGACCACCCGAGCAGCGGTCGCCGGCTGAGCGTCGATCGGTCGGGGCGGTATCGACCGACAGGTACAGTTCGACGATGGACTTCGAAGTGCGTACCACGGATCTCCACTCGCATCGCATCGTCGACGGGCCCGTTCCCGAGCCGGCCGTCGGCGAGGTGCTGTTCCACATCGACCATGCCGCGTTGACCGCCAACAACATCACGTACGGCGCGTTCGGTCACGTGATGGGTTACTGGAACTTCTTCCCGGCCGACGACGGCTGGGGCCGTGTGCCGGTCTGGGGATTCGCCGATGTGGTCAGCTCTCGTGTCGACGGTGTCGTCGATGGCGAGCGCTTCTACGGCTACTTCCCGATGTCGACCCACCTGATCGTCAGTCCCGGCCGGGTCAGCCCATCGGGGTTCGTCGACACGGCACCGCACCGAGCCGGGTTGGCGGCCGTGTACAACCAGTACCTGCGCACCTCACGCGAGGCCGGTCTGGTCGACGAGCATCTACGTGCCGTGCTCCGACCGTTGTTCACCACGTCGTTCCTGATCGATGACTGGCTCGGCGACCAGGACATCTGCGGGGCTGCGTCCGTGCTGATCGCGAGCGCCTCCAGCAAGACGGCCCTGGCCCTGGCGGCGCAACTTCGAGAGCGGGGAGGTGTCGAGGTGATCGGCCTCACGTCCGCCCGCAACGCAGCGTTCGTCGCCGGTGTCGGCTACTACGACCGGACCGTCGTGTACGGCTCGGTCGGGTCGACCCTCGACGCATCGGTACCGACCGTCTTCGTCGACATGGGCGGTGACGGCGAGGTGCTCGCCGAGGTGCATCACCACTTCGGCGATCAGCTTCGCCGCAGCTGTCAGGTCGGCGCGACGCACTGGGACCGAGTCGGCACGGCGGGGGTGCTGCCCGGACCCGCCCCTGCGCTGTTCTTCGCCCCCGACCAGGTGCAGCGCCGGCTCGCCGACTGGGGAAGTGCGGGTTTCGACGAACGCGTCGATGCTGCATGGGAGCGTTTCGTCGCCTCGGCGAGCGAGTGGCTGCACATCGTCGAACACCGTGGCCCCACAGCCGTGGAAGCGGCCTTCGGTGCGGTACGCGACGGTTCGGTCGCGCCGAACGAGGCGTTCGTCATCTCGCTCGACGACTGAGCCGACCTTCTCGCGCCGCGACCGGGCGACCCGAATGTCTCGACGGAGTGCCCGGCCTTCGATGAACCGCACGGATCGACGCTCCAGCGGACAGTATGTGCGAATGCCATCGGAGCTCCCCCCGAACCTGCCGGCTGTCGTGTCGGCGCTGAAGAGCAGGGGAGTGCCGTCGGTGACCGTCATCGAGTGGTGGCCGTCGAGTCGCAAGCGCCCGTGGCATCACCGCGTGGCCGGGCGGGCCTGGATCGTCGCCGACATGTCGACGGGTTCGAACGGTTCGGAGAGCCCGGGAACGGCGCTCGGCAGCGACGGGTACCTCCATGGATTCCTCTGGAGGCACGAGCTCACCCGTCGCCCGAGCCGGCTGACCTTCTGGAATCGGTCGCCGAAACGGGTGCGAGCGTCCAGGTTGTTCCCCACAGGTGCGATCCAATACGTCCCGGTCGCCAAGTGGGAGCGAGACGGCGATCTCGAGGAGTTCTGTCGCAGCCACGGGATCGACATCGCCGACCCGGGGTCGCAGGCCTGAGCGCGGTCGTCGAGCCCGTCGACGTCGCCGGCACGACACTCCGTGCGCCGAGGCCCGCGTCAGGGTCGCGCGCCAAGCTCGAGTTGAAGAAGCGTTCGCTTGACGTCGATGCCCCATCGGTAGCCGCCCAACGAGCCGTCCGAGCGAATCACGCGGTGGCACGGAATGACGAGCGCCAGGCGGTTGGCGCCGCAGGCATTCGCGACCGCCCGCACCGATGTGGGACGCCCGACCGCTGCGGCGACCTGCGAGTAGGTACGCGTGTGTCCGCGCGGGATCTCGGCGAGCGCGTCCCACACCCGACGTTGAAAATCGCTGCCACCGAGGTCCAGCCGTAGCGGGCTCTCGATGCCCCGGCCGCCGGCCAACTCGGCGAGCGCCTGCCTGAGTTCGAGGAACTCGGACGGTTCGGCTGGCACCAGTACGTCGGCAGCGTGTTCTCGGGACAGGTCCGCAACCAGCGAGTCGATCGCCGGGGCAACTCGGACTGCGACGAGACCGAGGTCGGACGAGACTGCCAGGACCGCACCGATCTCGGTGTCGACCGTGATCCACCGCAGCACCCGGGTCGGTCGTCGGGATGCCTTGCGTGTGTTCATGGCGCGACTGTAGGGAGGTTGCCGTGCTGTTGCACGCCGAGGCCTTGACGGCGGAAGGTCCTCGCCGAGGACGGCGACGTGGTCACCCGAACGGGTGATCGGGCCCGGAGCCGGGCGCCCACGGCCTACGATGCATCCCGTGGAGCGAGCCGACATGCGGCGTCCGGCGGAGGGCATGTCCATCGATCGGCCTCAGCCGCCGAGCACGAGTCTGCGCAGCGTCGCTGATGTGATGCCGCAGGTCGTGTGGATGGCGTCGGCCGATGGGCTGGTCGAGTACTTCAACGGTCGCGTCGGAGCGTTCGATGGATCGGTTCGTGCCGAGGACGGACACTGGGCGTGGAGTCCGAGATTCCATCCGGACGACGCCGCCCCGACCCTGAGCCTGTGGCGACATGCCGTGGCGACCGGTGAACCGTTCGTGTGTGAACACCGTGTCCGGATGTCGGACGGGACCTTCCGGTGGTACCTGAGCCACGCCGAACTCGTCGACGACTCGAGCACCGGGGCACCGAGGTGGTTCGGGTACGCCACCGACGTCCATGAACACAAGGTGACCGAGCAGCGGTTGAACGATGCACTCGGCCGCCTTCGGCACCTGCAGGCCGTCACGGCGACGCTGGCGGCTCCGTTGTGGGACGAACAGAGCGTGGTCGAAGCGCTGTTGCGCGATGGCGTCCATGCGGCCGGCGGCGAGGAGGCTGCCGTGGTCGTGCACGACCGCCGTGGGCGACCGCGGCTCTTCGGCGGGACCGACGAGGACAGCGAACTGATCGAGTCGGCGATGAGCGAGCACGCCATCGTCGTCCGGCGGATCGCTGCCGACGCTGGACGATCGGGTGGCCGAGCAGCCGCCACGGGGCCGTCCGTGCACGCAGCTGCTGCCTTTCCCGCCGCTCTCGGCATCGTCGGCGGAGTGGCGGTCAGATACGCCGATCGGAGCGAGCTGTCGGGGTACGAACACGCTGCGCTGCGAAGTGTCGCAGAACTCGGTGCACAGGCGCTGTTGCGCTCGCGTGCGTATCAGGACGAGCAGCGTCGTGCCGACCAGGCCGAGGCGCTCCAGGACCTCGCGTCGGCGCTCGCCGAGTCGACGACCGTGATTGCGGTCGCCGACGCGATCGCCACGTTCGCTGGTCGATCGGCCGGCGCCGAGTTCGCGATCGTCGCCGTCCCGGTGACGGGCAGCGATCGTCTGCGGCTCGTCCACGCGCGCTCGCTCGGCGCTGACGTCGACGAGACATGGAGCGCGGTCGGCCTCGATGAACGGACGCCGCTCTCGGATGCCTTTCGAACGGGAGCGCCGGTGTTCGTTCCCGACCACTCTGCTCGCCTGCGCTCCTATCCGCATCTCGTGGAGGCGACGACGGCCACGCCGATCGTTGCGTCGGCCACGCTCCCGATGGCCACCCAGGACGGGCGCGTCGTCGGCGCTCTGGGATTCGGCTGGTTCGACGAGCAGATCTTCGCCGATGACGACGTCGCCCTGCTCGAGACGGTCGTCTCGCTCTCGGGTCAGGCCATGCAGCGCGCCGCATTCTTCGAAGCCGAGCAGGAACGACAGGTGTACACCGATCTCGCTCGCAACGCCGGGGTCGGCATTGCGGCATGTCTCACCGTCGACGAGGTGGCACGGTTCATCGTGCACAAGGGAGCATCGGCATTGGGGGCCACCACCGCAACGGTGTTCGGCACGAAGCAGCCGGTTGCCGAGGTGCTCGCCACCACGGTGCCAGGTGCACCACCGAGACTCGAGCACCTCGCCGACGTCCGCTGGCTCCGAGATGCGGTGGTCGCCGACGGTTCACTGCTCATCCCGGTGGTGGTCTCAGGGGCCGAGCGCCCGGTGGCCGTCGTGCACATGGATGTTGCGCACTCGACACACTGGGCGGCGCACCGTCACCGGCTGGCCGCTGTGGCGAACGAGTGGGGGCAGGCCCTCGAACGGGCGGTTGCTCACGACGCAGAGCAGGCTGCTTTCCGTAGGACCGAACAACTCCAGCACGTCACCGCGTCGTTGGCGCAGGCGCCGCGTTCCGTCGACGTGACCCACGTGGTCGAGTCGCAACTGCCGCGTGCGTTCGGGGTCCGTTCGGCGTCGATCGTTCGAATGGGCCAATACGGCCAACCAGCCCTCGACGAGACGCTCGTCGCGCTCGACGACACCGACCCTGCGGGCGAGTCGTTGGTGCTGCGCAGCGATCGACAGTTGACTGCTGCCGAACGTGCTGCGGCCGAGGCCTTCGCAGCGCAGTGCGCTCGAGCCCTGGCGCGAACACGACTGGCCGAGCGAGAGCACGAGATCGCCACCGAACTGCAGCATGCACTGCTCGGTGAGGTCGACCTGGTCGAGGGGCTGGCACTCGGCACCGTGTACCTGGCCAGCGAGGACGGTCTCGACATCGGAGGTGACTGGTACGACGTCATCCGCCGAAAGGACGACACCGCCGTACTGGTGGTCGGTGACGTCGTGGGCCACAGCCTCAGTGCCGCCACGGCGATGGGACAGCTGCGGAGCGCAGTTCGGGCGCTCGCTCACCTGTGTGACTCGCCCGACGTGCTGCTCGACCACGTCGCCGGCTACGCCGAGAACGTCCGCGACGCTCGCTACTCGACGTTGGTGCTCGTGTATCTCGACATGCACAGCGGATCGTTCCGCTACGCCTGCGCGGGCCATCCGCCTCCGCTGGTGGTGTCGGCTGACGGCACCACCGTCTTCGTCGAGGGGGCGCGGAACCCGCCACTCGGGGCCTTTGCCGCAGGCAGCGTCCAGGCGGCCGAGTCGTCGATCCCTCCCGGCGGCTCGCTCGTGCTGTACACGGACGGATTGGTCGAGCACCGGGGTGCATCGATCGACGACGGTTTCGACGAGATCGCCCGTCTAGCGGGGCGGGCTGCCTCGCTCCCACCGGAACTGCTCGCCACGCGTCTGGTCTCGGAGGTGTTCGCTCGAACAGCGCCCAGGGACGACGTGGCAGTTCTCGCCGTCTCGCTGCCGCCGTCGGACTCGATCTCGTGGAGGTTCGCCGCCGACACTGCGCACCTCGCACCGATCCGTCAGGACATGCGCGGGTTCCTCCGCGGGCACGACCTGCCGCCTGATCGCATCGACGACATGCTGCTGCTGGCCGGAGAAGCGCTCGCCAACTCGGTGGAGCACGCGTATCACGACAGAGCTGCGGGGCCCGTCTCGGCACGGCTCGAGCACCGGGGCGGCGAACTCAGACTTGTCGTCGTCGACGAGGGCGGTTGGAGAGTCCCGCAGGCACCCGGCCAACGCGGACGGGGGGTCGGGATCATTCGTGCGCTGGCCGACGAACTGGTCATCGAACAGCGTTCCAATGGGACCACCGTGTTCGCCCGGCTCGGAGGGCCGGTGCAGTAGCGTGCGGCGCGCATGTCGTACACCACCGATCTGATTGTGTTCCTCACGGTCGTCGCGGCCCGTTTGCTGATACCGCTGTTCATTCCCCGGTTCCCGCTGCCGGCGATCATCGCGAGCCTGGTGATCGATGCAGCAGACCAGACGATCTTCCAGCAGTACACGACCCTCGAGGAGCGCGGGTATCTCGAGGGGTACCAGTCGTACGACAAGGCGCTCGACATCTACTACCTGACCATCGCATACACGTCGACGATGCGCAACTGGGGTGGGGGCTTCCTGTTCGATGTCGGCCGCTTCCTCTGGTACTACCGCTTGGTGGGCGTCATGATCTTCGAGAACACCGGCGCCGAGTTGCGTTGGCTGCTCCTCGTGTTCCCGAACACCTTCGAGTACTTCTTCATCGCCATCGAGGCGTACAAGACGCGTCGCAGTCCCTTCAGCCTCGGGAGGCGGCAGGTGGTGCTGATCGCAGCCAGCATCTGGATCTTCATCAAGCTCCCGCAGGAGTGGTGGATCCATGTGGCCAAACTCGACTTCACGAACGTTGCGAAGCAGGACGTGTTCGGCGTGGCCGCAGATGCGAGTTGGGGCGAGGCGCTCACCAACCGGCCGTTGGTGACCGTGCTGTTGGCCGTCGCAGTCGCTGCCGTCGTGGTGCTGCTCCGTCGCCTCGCGGCCGGTCTCCCACCCGCAGACTGGCGACGGACCCTCGATGCAGATCGTCAGGGCCGGGAGTTGGGTTGGGAGCCGCCGGCGCGACGGGCGCGGCCCCTGGCGTCGTTCGGCCTGCCGTTCGTCGAGAAGGCCGTCTTGGTCGGCTTCGTCGCCTCGATCTTCGCCCAGATCCTGCCCGGGGTCGAATCGGGTCCGGTGCAGATGGTCGTCTCGGTCGCCATCTTGATCGCCGTCAACACGGTGCTCTCCGAAGCCCTCGCACGTCGAGAGGTGAGCTGGCGCTCGGCCGGCATGCAGTTCATCGTGATGGCTGCGGCCAACCTCGCCATCGTCTACGTCTACTACCTGCTCGGCCGCCGCGACGGCGATGCCGACTTCCAGTTGGGCAACACACTCTTCCTCGTCGGTCTGATCACCCTGATCGTGGTGCTCTTCGACCGGTTCCGTGACATCGGTCTGCAGCACCGGGTCGCCCGACGGAACCCTGTCGTCACGGGATGACCACAGCCACCGTCACCTGGGTCGGCCACGCGACGCTGCTGATCGATCTCGACGGCTACCGGATCATCACCGACCCTGCCCTCACCTCTCGCCTGGCGCATCTCCGTCGTCGCCGCCCGCTCGTGGCTGTCGGCGACGTCGACACCCTGCTGTTGTCGCACGTCCACATGGACCACCTCCACCAGCCGTCGCTCCGGCGTGTCTGCCCGACCGATCGCGTCCTGGTCCCCGCCGGCGCCCGATCGCTCGTGCCGAGGTTCCGTCGTCGGCCATCCTCGAGCACGACCGCCGTCGTGACGCCAGCGGTTCACGACGTCCGGCCGGGTGACCGGATCTCGCTCCGCAAGGACGACGTTCCGGTCACCATCGACGTGGTGCATGCAGAGCACGGGTCGCGCCGGGGGCCGCATTCGCGCGTGGTCGCCGAGCCCGTCGGTTACGTGGTCCGGCTCGGATCGACCTCGCTCTACTTCGCCGGCGACACCGATCTCTTCACGTCGATGCGCGAGCTTGGGCCGATCGACGTTGCGTTCATCCCGATCTGGGGTTGGGGTCCCTCGCTCGGCGAGAAGCACCTCGATCCGGTGAGCGCCGCGACGGCGACGCACTGGATCGACCCGGTCCGGGTCGTGCCGATCCACTGGGGAACGTACAGTCCGATCCGCGCAGGGCGAGGTGATCCTCCCTGGCTCGAACGTCCGATCGGTGCCTTTCGTTCGGCGCTCGAGGATCTGGGACTCGTCGACCGACTGCAGGTCGTCGAGCCCGGCGGATCGTTCACGATCGAGGTGTGACACCTCGTTCGTCGCAGAGACGCTCAGCTGCGACGACCACGCGGTCGATCCCCTTGCGCAGCACGAGATCCGCGCCGAGTTCCAAGAGCCTGCGGGCGGTGCTGGGGCTGGTGGCAGCACTGAGCGCGATGATCAGCGGTCGGGAGGGATGGTGGCCCAACCGTTCGATCAGCTGCTCGTCACCGTTCGGCATGTGGAGATCGGTCAGCACCAGTTCGGGCGCCTCGACGTCGAGCACTCGGAGGAGGTCGATGCCGTCGTTCACGGCGGCGACGACTTCCCAACGTCCACTCGCGGTGAAGAGCTCACGCAACGAGACCAGCACGTCGGCGTCATCGTCGGCCATGGCTACACGGAGACGACGCCCGGTCATGCCACAGTCTGCGGGCACGGCGAGCGCTGCGGCAAGGTTCGGCGGGACCATTCGCTGCTGACGCGCTCGCGTCAGATGTCGTCGGCGAGCGGCAACCAGAACGCAACGGTCGTCCCGTGATCGTCGGGATGCGCACTGCTCGAACGGCTCGACAGTTCCCACCAGCCACCGGCCGCGGCGGCGAGTGCCGGCCCGAGCTGCGTACCGTGGTGTCCTGCCAGGGGAACCGGTGCGCCGTCGAAGCCTTCGCCGTCGTCGACGACGGTCACCCGGACGCCGCGGTCGAATTGTGCCGTCACCGTCAGGTTGCGGGGTGCTGCGTGCCGACGCGCATTGCGAATGGCCTCGGCCGCGAGTCGGTAGGTGAGCCCGGCCAGAACCCGAGGAAGGCCGTCGTCGATGTCCGTGACCAGATGGACCGAGACGCCGGTCCCTGCAAAAGTCTCGTCGAGCAGGTCCTCGAGTGCCACGGCGAGTCCGTCGGTGTCGAGGCTCGGAGGATGCAGCTCGAACATGAGGTCGCGTAGCCGCATCTGCACCTCACCGAGTGACGACACGACTCCCTCGAGGGAGCGCCGCTCCGGTTCGCCGATCGTCGGAAGTGATGCCTCGAGCCGCCACTGAGCAGCAGACAGCGCCTGGATGGGGTCGTCGTGCAGCTCGCCGGCGAGGCGTGCCCGTTCGACCTGCTCCGCCTCGACCACACCCTTGTTGAACGACGCCGATATCTCGCTCAGCAGGATCCGCCGCATGTGCTCGACACTCCGAGCGACCGCGTCGACCTCGACCGGGCCGCCGGGGGTGATGCTGGTGTCGAGATGCCCGCCCGCGACGGCGGTGGCCTCGCGAGAGAGCCGTTCGAGCGGGACCGTCAGGCCTCGCCGTAGGGCGATCGAGACGAGCAGCGTGGCGATGCCGGCGACCCCTACACCGGCGATGGCGAGCGCGCCGAGCGCAGTCACCCATCGGTCGAGCCGGGTGCCGCCGTCATCGAGCCGTACATCGAGCAGCGACGCAAGTTCGTCGAGTTCTGCACGGATCGCCGCGAACGACTCCCGGCCGACCCCACTCTCGACGATCTCGATCGCTTCGTCACGACGGCCTGCCTCGACGAGCGCGATCTGCGGGGCGACGACGTCGTCGTGCCAGACGGCGGACATCGAGTCGAGGCGGACGAGGCAGTCGATCACCTCTGCGTCGTCGGCCATGAGAGCCCGGAGTTGCGCCGACGAGTCGCGTTCCTCTCGTCGTCCTTCCACGTACGAGTCGAGGAAGGACGGGTTGCTGCTGAGGATGTATCCGCGGCTGCCGTTCTGCTGGTCGAGCAAGGCGAGCAACAACCGGTCGACTTGAGCCGACGCCGGGATGAGCACGACCCGCCGCCTGTCGACCCAGTCGTTCGAGGCGCGCAGCGCGAGGACCGAGGCGATCGCGATGACCAGTGTGGTGGCTGCCACGAGGTACGAGGCGATGAAGATCCGTCGGCGCAAGGACAGTTGTCGACGCTGAGAGCGCCCTCCCCGTTCGCCCGAACGGGTGTCGTCGTGCCCTGCCGCAACCGCCACGATCCGACCATACTTGGTGACCATGGCAGGGAAGACTCGTATCGACGAGGGTGATCATCGCGTCCGGATCCTGCTCATCGACGACCATCGGATCCTGCTCGACAGCCTCGCGGCCGCGATCGGTGCGCAGGACGACCTCGTCGTCGTGGGCACGGCGAGCACCATCACCGCCGGGTTGGCTGCGGCAGAACGGCATCGGCCTGCGATCGTCCTGCTCGACCTGCGGCTCGACCAGGACGATTCGCTCGACGCGATACCGCGCTTCACCGGGTTGGCTCATCGGCCGCAGGTGGTGGTGCTGTCGGCAAGTCGAGATCGCCGTCACGCAGCACGCGCCGTCGAGGCGGGCGCTGCCGGATACCTCACGAAGCAGCAGCCGCTGCACGAGTTGCTCGCCGGGATCCGTGCCGTGTCGAACGGTCACGCGTCGATCGACCCGACGTTGCTCGGGGGAGTCCTGAGCCAACTCAGCCGTCCCGACCCGACGAGCCTCACGCGACGTGAACTCGAAGTGCTGCACCGTCTCGCCGAGGGTCAGGATGCCGGTCGGATCGCGTCGGAGATGCACATCGCCCCCAACACACTGCGCAACCACGTCCAGCGAATCCTCAACAAGCTCAACGCGTCGTCTCGTCTGGAAGCGGTCGCGATCGCCCGGCGCGACGGACTGCTCGACGGCGAGTGATCACCCGGTCGGCTGCTCGTCCGAGCGCCGCAGGCGGCTCTCGAAGTCTTCGTGATTGAGATACGCGCCGCACATCGAGCGCGAGCCGGTGTAGGCGGTGCGGCCGTGGAGCACCCTCCAGTTGTCGAAGAGCAACGCTTCCCCGGGTGCGAGTCGATGACGCCACTGCAGCGCCGGGTCGTCGACGAGCCGATCGAATGCGTCGAGGGCAGCGTAGAACCGGAGCATCTCGGTATCGGGCAACCGGAACGGCGCTCTGTCGGCGTGGTTGTAGGACACCTGGACGAGCCGACCGAGGTGGTCATGACGAATGATCGGTCGTGCGGCAACGAGGTGCGAACCGTCTCCGAGGTAGTGGCCGGGAACGTGAACCGTGCGAAGTGTCTCGTAGTGCTCGGGTGCGACCGAACGGAGGGTCTCGGCGATGCGGAATCCGTCGACCACCGTCGAGAGGCCGCCCTCGCCGTCGAACTCGAGGCAGTGCAGCAACTGCAGGCCCGGTGCGTCGTGGGAGTACGTGCCGTCGGTGTGTGGGGCGAGCTCGAGGTCGGTGTAGGCCGTGTCCGCCTTCGAGAGGTCGGCAGTGAACTCCCAGAACCCGCCGAAGATCGTCTCGCGGATGTAGCCGATCCTCTGCAGGAGCGCGATCGTGGCCGCTGCGGTGGGTGGCGTGCCGGTGGCGATGGAGAATCCGTGAGTGGCCACCTGCGTGAGCCACTCGAGCGGCCCGTCATTCGTGTCCATGATGCGCTCGTACGGCGTCGAGGGCGCGTGGCCGAGCGAGGCCGCGTCCCACAGCACCGGATCGATCGACAGCCGCGCTGACGGTTCGATCGGCTGCGAATAGCGCGAGAGGAAGGTCAGCGGCAGCAGAGACGGCGGGTCTCCGTTGTTCCAGATGATCCGTACGGTCCGCTCGTCGTCGGACGGGGCCGACAGCAGTTCGACCTCGACCGCCCGGATGCTCGGGTCGAGGTGACGAGGTCGGAGGTGGCGCTGCCGTGTCAGCGGATGCAGGGTCGTCTCGTCGTGCGACTGGTCGCGCAGCCAGACCCACGGGTACGCGCTGACGGTCAGGTCCGGCCACGTGACGTGCAGGTGGTCCTCGTCGAAGAACAGTGACACCGTCATCGCAGGGAGGCGAGCGCGGTTCGCTGCGCGGCATGATCGAGCAGGAGCACCCGGTCGTCGTAGAACTGCTGCCCCCGTCGCACGGAGAGGGCGACGATGCCGTCGACATCCATGGGGCCACCGTATCTCGTACTGCGCCCTCGAGCAGTAGGTTGCAGCCATGACGAGTGCTCCTGCATCTTCCGATGTCGCCTCGGTCGAGCGGGTCATCCCCGCCTCTCCCGAGTCGATCTTCGCTCTGCTCGCCGACCCGGACCGCCACCAGGACATCGACGGCTCCGGAACGGTTCGGGCCGCTCCCGGCGGGTCCCAGCGGTTGACCCTCGGTTCGACGTTCGGCATGAAGATGAAGATGGGGATGCCCTATTCGATGTCGAACACGGTGGTGGAGTTCGAGGAGAACCGTCGCATCGCGTGGCAGACGTCGAAGCGTCTCGGTCCGCTCGGGATGGTGGGCGGCAGGATCTGGCGCTACGAACTCGAGCCGGTGGAGGGCGGCACCCTCGTCCGCGAGAGCTGGGACATCTCGCAGGAGCGGGTGAAAGGTCCGGTACGTAGGATGCGCGACCGCACGATCGCGGCCATGTCCAAGACGCTCGAGCGGATCGAGCAGATCGTCACCGCCTGACCTTCACTTCGCGGTGGTCGGTTCACCCGGCGACGAGACACGTGATCGGAACGTCGAGCAACGGCATCGGGTCGACGGCCGGTGTGCCTTGCCCGCCCGGGCGGACCTCGAAGTGGAGGTGGGTGTTCCCGGCGCCGGCGTTGCCGGTGTCCCCGACGTAGCCGATCACCTGCCCGCTGCGGACGCGAGCGCCCACCACCAGGCCGTCGGCGATGGCGGACAGGTGTGCGTAGTAGAAGTAGCCACCTGCGTCGGCCGCGAGCGCCCAGGCGAGGCCTGACCGTGTCGACTCGATGGGGTCGAGGCGGACGAGGGTTCCGTCGGCGACGGCGAACACCTCTTGACCGAGCGCGGCCATGACGTCGATGCCCTCGTGGGTCCGTCCCGTCCCGCGGGGGTCGCCGAAGTTGTCGAGGATCGTGCACCGCCCGAGCGACCCGTCCGGATGTGTCCCGACGGGGAAACGCATGCCCCCCGACCGGCGCAGACGTACGGCCCGGTGCAATGCGTCTGCGCCGCCGGTCACCGCCGTGACGCCCGAGGCTGCCGAACCTACGCCGTCGGGGAGTCGTACGAGACCGGCACCGAACACCATCGACGCGATGATCATCGACGCGATCGTCCTCGACATCACGCGAACGACCGACAGTCGGTGGCGGCGAGACATGTGGGTGAACGTAGTGCTTCACACCCTGCTCTTACCTGCAGCCGATAGACCGCACACCTGGCGGGTCCAGGCTCGTGTTCAGCCAAACAGGCCCTCGTCACAAGGAGCAGACAGACATGAAGAAGAAGATCGTCGCAACAGGACTCAGCCTCGGCCTGGTCGCCGGTGTCGGCGCCGGACTCGTGCTGCAGTCCTCCGGGCTCGCCGGGGCGAGCACGGCCACGCCGTCGGTGCTCGTCGCCGCAACCGGAACCGACTCCGGCGAGACCGAGACCGATGCGCGTCCGGATCACGCCGCTCGCCTCGCCGAGGTGCTGCAGCCGCTGGTCGATGCGGGCACCATCACCGCCGACCAGATGGCCGCCGTGATCGATGCGCTCGAGGAGGCACACCCTGTCGGAGATCGCGAGATGGGCCGCGGGGGTCACGGTGGCCGGGGCGGCGAGATGGGCCGGGGCGGTCACGGCGATCGACGCGGGCCGGGGGCCGGCGTCGACGCAGCCGCCGAGGCGCTCGGTATCGACATCGCCGACCTGATGACGCAACTTCGCAGCGGAGCGACCATCGCCGAGATCGCCGAGGAAGCGGGCATCGACATCCAGGGCGTCATCGACGCGATGCTGGCCGAAGCGCAGACTCATCTCGACGAGCATGTCGCCGCCGGCGATCTGACGCAGGAAGAAGCCGATGCGCGCCTGCAGGACATGACCGAGAGGATCAACGACTTCGTCGAGAACGGACGCCCCGGCCGTCACGGTGCCGAGGCGAGCACCGACGACACCGGAGCCTGAGCAGCAATCCCCACCCGACACTGCGCCCCGGCCGACCTCCCACGGCCGGGGCGCTGTCGCGAGACGCCGCAACGATGCAGAATGAGTGCGATGACCGAGCGTGTGTTGATTGCCGATGACGACCGGGCGATCCGTGAGTCGCTCGCACGAGCGCTCGAACTCGAGGGCTATCAGGTCGACCTGGTGCCGGACGGTGCTGCTGCACTGGAAGCCATCAGGTCCGCACGACCCGACGTCGCGATCCTCGATGTGATGATGCCCAACATCGATGGCCTGACGGCGGTCCGGGTACTTCGATCCGAGCGCGATCGGCTGCCGGTGCTCATGCTGACAGCGAGGACCGAGACACCTGACCGGGTCGCCGGGCTCGATGCCGGTGCCGACGACTATCTGCCGAAGCCGTTCGACCTCGACGAACTGCTGGCCCGACTGCGTGCGTTGATCCGCCGGAGTCGACCACTGGACGATGCTCCGACATCGCCCGTGCTCGAGGTCGCCGGCCTCCGTGTCGACCCCGAGTCGCGGCGGGTCTGGAGGAACGGCGACGAGATCGAGCTGTCGAAGACCGAGTTCGACCTCCTCGAGTTGCTCGTCAGGAATGCGGGCATCGTGCTCGACCACACCACCATCTACGAGCGCATCTGGAACTACGACTTCGGCCCCGACTCGAAGAACCTCGCCGTGTACATCAGCTACCTCCGTCGCAAGATCGACACCGGTGACCTCCCGCGGCTCATCCACACGGTTCGCGGAGTCGGGTACACGGTGCGTGCGTCGTGAGATCTCATCGCGCCGGAGCGCCGGCATGAGCCTGCGCCTCAAGTTCGCCGTTGCGATGGTCGCCCTCGCCGCCGGTGCCACCATCGCCGTCGGTCTGGTGAGCTATGTCTCGACCGAGCGTCGGCTTCGCGACGAGGTGGACGCATCACTCGTCGCCGCCGCCGAACGAGTCTTCGCGGCCCCTCGGACACCGCTCGGCCGTGGGCCACTGCCGGGCAGCGATGACGACGGCGACGACTTCGGCCGAATCCGCAGCCTGACCCAGATCTTGGTCCAGGTGGTCGCTTCGGACGGCACGGTCGTGCGCGCCCCGCGTAGCGGTCTGCTCCCGGTGAGCGAGCGCGACATCGAGATGGCCACGAGTGTCGAGATCGAGGCGCCGGTACGGCTCGATGTCGTGATCGACGGCGAACCCTTCCGTGTGCTGACGGTCGATCTCGAGGGAGGCGTTGCCCAGTTCGCTCGTTCGCTGGCAGAGACCGAACGGCTCCTCGACAGCATCCGCAACCGGACCGTCGGGATCGTCGTCGTCTCGAGTGCCCTCGCAGCACTGCTCGGAGTGCTGATCGCGCAGCAGGTGACGCGACGCCTGATCCGCCTGACGGAGGCTGCGACTGCAGTTGCCGAATCGGGGGACCTCGAGGTGAGCGTCCCTGTCGAGGGCAACGACGAGACGAGCCGACTCGGGCGCGCCTTCAACGAGATGCTCGCCTCGCTCGCGAGTTCTCGCAGGTCGCAGCGCCAACTCGTGCAGGATGCAGGTCATGAACTCCGTACCCCGTTGACGAGCCTGCGTACCAACGTGGCGGTGATGCAGCGCTTCGAACAGCTGTCACCGCAGTCGCGTGCCCAACTGCTCGCCGATCTCGAGAGCGAGACCAGGGAGTTGACGGAGCTCGTGAACGAGATCGTCGAGTTGGCGACCGAGCAACGCGACGACGAGCCGGTCGTCCCGGTCGAGCTCGGCGGTCTGGCCGAGTCGGTCGTCGAGCGCGCTCGCCGCCGCACTGGGCGAACCGTGCTGATCGTCCGCGACGCGGCACTCGTCGCCGGTCGTCCCCATGCGCTCGAGCGCGCGATCAACAACCTGGTCGAGAACGCCTTGAAGTTCAGCGATGGTCTGGTCGAGGTGACGGTTCGTGACGGTTCGGTCTCGGTGAGCGACCGCGGTCCCGGACTCGGTTCGACGGACCGGTCCAAGTTGTTCGACCGCTTCTACCGGTCGGCCGAAGCTCGGGCGATGCCAGGGAGCGGTCTCGGCCTCGCCATCGTCCGCGAGGTCGCAGAGCGTCATGGGGGCACCGTCGACGCGTCCGACCGGCCAGGCGGTGGGGCCATCATCGGGTTCTCGGTGCCGGTGCTCGAGCCGTCCGACGACCGTGCATCGTCTGGCGGCTCTGCTGGTCCCGGCACCCACGGGAGCGATTGACACCCATCGGGTGGTGTGCCAGCGTCACCACCATGTCTTCGACCACGTCATCGAGATACCTCGACGGAAACTACGCGCCGGTGCACCATGAGGTCACCGAGTTCGACCTTCCTGTGATCGGCGAGATCCCCGCCGAGCTCGAGGGCCGGTACCTGCGCAACGGTCCGAATCCGATGAGTCCGGTCGACCCCGCCACGCATCACTGGTTCATGGGCGACGGGATGGTGCACGGCATCAGGCTGGCCGGTGGTCGTGCCGAGTGGTACCGCAACCGGTACGTCGGCTCGGCGTCGTTGAGCGCTCGGCGCGGTCAGCCCGACATCGACGGCCCGAACTGGAACAACAGCGCGCACGGCCCCAACACCAACGTCGGGGGCTTCGCGGGTCGTACCTGGGCGATGGTCGAAGCGGGCGGGGTGCCGGTCGAGTTGTCGTACGAACTCGAGACGATCGCGCGCAACGACTTCTTCGGGACGCTTCCCGGTGCCTTCACTGCACACCCGAAGGTCGACCCCGACACCGGAGAGATGCACGCGGTGGCGTACGCCTGGCCACACTGGATGGACCACGTGCAGTACGTCGTCGTCGGCGTCGACGGGCGTGTTCGCCGGACCGTCGACATCCCGGTGCCGGGCATGTCGATGATCCACGACATGTCGCTCACCCAACGGTTCGCCGTCGTCTACGACCTGCCGGTGACGGTCGACTTCGACCTGGCCTTCGCGGGAAGGTTCCCGTTCCGATGGAACCCGGGCTACGGAAGCCGGGTCGGCCTGTTGCCACGCGACGGCGATGCCGCCGACATCGTGTGGGTCGAGGCGCCGCTGTGCTACTCGTTCCATCCGCTCAACGCCTATGACGACACCGACGGCAGCGTCGTCATCGACCTGTGCGTCTACGACCGGATGTTCGACTCGGACATCCTCGGCCCGTTCGGTGACGGACTCGCCCGGCTCGAGCGGTGGCGACTCGACCCGACGACCCGAACGACGTCGGTGACCGTCATCGACGACAAGCCGAGCGAGTTCCCGCGTCACCGCGGCTCGCTCACCGGCAAGCCGTACCGCTACGGGTACTGCGCCAGCCCCTCGCCCGACGATCCCACCTGGCCCACGCTCAAGTACGACCTCGTCAGCGGCGAACGCACGGTGTTCGACCACGGCCCCGGTCGCAGCGGCGGCGAGCCGGTGTTCGTCGGTCGTCGAGGAGCGTCCGGCGAGGACGAC
Organism: Actinomycetota bacterium; assembly: GCA_039796935.1. Lineage (GTDB taxonomy): Bacteria > Actinomycetota > Acidimicrobiia > Acidimicrobiales > Ilumatobacteraceae > VFMC01. The sequence goes on from JBDKIV010000247.1 coordinate 18,584, forward strand.
GGGTGGCTGGTCATGTTCGTGCACGATGCGACGACCGACGGGGCGGAGCTGGCGATCCTCGACGCTCAGGACTTCGGGCGGGGCTATGTCGCCCGAGTGCCCCTGCCGCAGCGGGTGCCCTACGGATTCCATGGAAACTGGGTCCGCGACTGATGCAACGCCTCGATCCACCGTCGGTGGTCGGCTCGCTGACGCTCGAACAGAAGGTGACGCTCGTGGCCGGTGCCGACACCTGGCACACAGCGGCCGTCGAGGGACTGCCCGTGCTCCGCTGCAGCGACGGGCCAGCGGGTGTCCGCGGCACATCGTGGAGCGGGCCACCCTCGGCCTCGTTCCCGTGCGGTACTTCCCTCGGTGCGACCTTCGACCCCGAACTGGTCGAGGCGGTCGGGCAAGCGCTCGGCCGCGAAGCACGCTCGAAGGGGGCGCACATCCTGCTCGCCCCGACGGTCAACCTGCACCGGACGCCGATCGGTGGCCGGAACTTCGAGTGCATGAGCGAGGACCCGACGCTGACGGCGCATCTCGCGTCCGCGTACGTCCGAGGCGTCCAGTCGCAGCGGGTTGCTGCGTGCATCAAGCACTTCGTCGCCAACGACACCGAGCACGAGCGAATGACGATCTCGAGCGAGGTCGATGCGCGGACCCTGCGCGAGTTGTACCTCGTTCCGTTCGAGGTCTCGGTCCTCCCGGTCGACGAGGGCGGCGGCGACGTCCGGGTGGTGATGAGCAGCTACAACCGGGTCAACGGGGTGTACGCGGGCGAGCACCAGGAACTGCTGCGCACGCTGCTGCGCGACGAATGGGGTTTCGACGGCGTGGTCGTCAGCGATTGGTTCGGCACTCAGAGCACGGCCGCTGCGCTCGAGGCCGGTCTCGACCTCGAGATGCCTGGGCCGACCAGACACCGAGGCGAACGACTGATGGCCGCCGTGCGTTCCGGTCAGGTCTCCGAGGCTCGTCTCGACGAGTCGGTCACCCGGTTGCTCGAGCTGATGCGGTGGTGCGGCCTCGACGACCCGGACGAGACGTGGTCGACCAGCGAGACCACCGACGACGCCCCCGAGACCCGGGCGCTCATCCGCCGCGCCGCGATCTCGGGCACCGTGTTGCTCCGCAACGACTCGCCCGCACCGGGTACGTCGCCGCTACTGCCCCTCGAGGCTGGCGAGGCCGGCCTCCGAGTGGCGCTGATCGGCCCCAACTCCGAACGCGGGCAGTTGCAGGGCGGTGGCAGCGCGCGGGTCCGAGCGAGTCGGCCGGTGCCCATCCTCGGGGCCCTGCGCGAGCGGGGTCTCGATGTCCGTCACCATCGCGGGTGCGTGATCTCGCGTCGACTTCCGGTGATCCGCGGTCGGTTCGAGGTGGAGTACACCTCCGGCGACGGCACCTCGGCGACGGTGCCGATCGAGCGGACGTCCCTGCTCTGGGCCGACCGGCCGGCCGACGGCATCGACATCTCCGACTTCGGGTGCACCATCAGCGGTCAGTTCGCGCCCGATGTGTCGGGTACCTGGGAGTTCGGCCTGATGGTCGTGGGTTCAGCCGTGCTCCGGGTGAACGGCGCGGTCGTCGTCGACCTGAGCGAACCGCAGACCGGCAGCAGTTTCTTCGGGATGGGGAGTCCCGAAGTTCGGGCCACGGTCGAGCTCGAGGCGGGAAGCCCCTGCCATGTCGAGGTGACGTACCCGGTGCAGCGCTTCGAGATGCTCCGCGGACTTCGGCTGGGTGCCACGCCGGTGGTCGCCGCCGACGAGGTTGCGCAGGCTGCTGCGCTGGCCGCGGACGCCGACGTGGCCGTGGTGGTCGTCGGGACCGACGACGAGTGGGAGACCGAGGGCGAGGACCGATCGACGATGGACCTGCCGGGGCGGCAGGACGAGTTGATCGCCGCGGTGGTGGCCGCCAATCCGAACACGGTGGTCGTCATCAACGCGGGCTCACCGGTGACGATGCCCTGGCTCGAAGCCGTACCGTCGGTGATGCAGATCTGGTTCCCCGGCGAAGAGTGCGGCAATGCGGTCGCCGACATGTTGACCGGTGTCGCCGAGCCCGGTGGCCGCCTCCCGATCACGGTGCCGCGGCGACTCGCCGACACGCCCGCCCACCTGTCGCATCCGGGTGTCCACGGTCGGGCCCACTACGGTGAAGGGTTGTTCATCGGGTACCGCTGGTACGACGCCCGGGAGATCGAACCGGCCTTCCCGTTCGGCCACGGACTCGGGTACACGACGTGGGCGGTGACCGCGACGTCGATCAGTGGAACGCTCGTCGGGCCGGAGTCGGCGGACTCGGCCGAGGTGGGTGTGACGGTCACGGTCGAGGTCACCAACACCGGGTCGCGACCGGGGAGCACCGTGGTCCAGTGCTACGTCGAATCTCCGCCCGGTCTGCTCCGGCCGTTGCGCGAACTGCGCGGTTTCGCTCGCGTGCACGCAGACCCGGGCCACACCGCGACCGCCCAGGTGTGGCTTCCCGAGCGGGCCTTCTCGACCTGGGACTCGACCCGTGAGTCGTGGTTCGTGCCAACCGGTGCGCACCACCTGCACGTGGGTCTGTCGTCGCGCGATCTTCGCGTGGCGGGCTCCGTCGTCCGCTGAACGACCCCAGGTCGTCCGCCCGCCCGCGCGGCGCTCACCCGGCCGCGGTCGTCGGTGGGTCCGTGGGTGTGCGTTCGGGTTCCCGTCCGTCTCGCCGGGTGGCGATCATGGCGCGATTGAGTTCGGCCCCGACGAGCACGACGACCGCGTGCAGGCTCAGCCAGGCGAGGATCGCGATGACGGCGGCGAACGAGCCGTAGACGCTCTCGGCGTTGGCGATCGAACGCGAGACGACCGTCGTGCCCACCAGTTGGAGTATCGCGAACGCAATCCCGCTCGTCGTCGCGCCGGGCCACACCGTCGCCCAGGGGGCAGGTGCACTCGACAGGAAGCGGTAGCTGCAGGCAACGACAGCACTGTTCACGACTGCTGCACCGACGACCAGGAGAACCCGGTTGATCATGGCCGAGTCGACCTGACTGGCGATCACCGTGATGGCCGTCGATGCCACCTGTGCGCCGCCCACCACGGCGATCCCGAGCAGCGCCCGGACCCGCATGGAGAGGAACGACGCCCGGTCCCGAACGGGGACCTCTGCGATGTCGTCGAGGCTGCGCTGCACGGCGACGAAGGCCTTCATCCCGCTCCACAGAGCGATCGAGAGGCCGACCACCAGCGCAACAGCGCTACCACGGAGAGCTTCGGGCCGGTTGGTCAGCGTGTCGCCGATGATGGGCAGTTGCGCCAACGCCGAGTCGACGATCTCGGCCTGGAGGTCGGGGCGATCCTGGAGGATGAAGCCGAGGATGGTGGTGAACACCAGGAACAGCGGGAACACCGAGATGAATGCATAGTGGGCGATCACTGCGGCGTTGCGGCCGGTGAGGTGGAAGCGGTACCCATCGATCACCCGCAGCAGGACGTCGACCGCTCTCGATCGGTGACGTGCCCGGATGACTCGCGGTCGGTTCTCCCACGTTCGCTCGGACATACGGATCCATAGAGTAGGCAGGCATGAACGTCACCGTGGCCGCAGTGCAGATGTCGATGACCGATGACGGCGAGGTGAACGTCGGGCGGGCGGAGCAACTCGTGCGCAGCGCCGCAGCAGGCGGTGCTCAGGTGATCCTCGTGCCCGAACTGTTCGAGGGTCTGTACTTCTGTGTCGACCAACTCCCCGAACATCTCGCGCGGGCCCGTCCGATCGAGGGTCACCCGACGATCGAGCGCTTTCGCAGCATCGCAGCCGAGCTCGGTGTGGTGTTGCCCGTCAGCGTGTTCGAGCGAGCCGGGCAGGCAGCATTCAACACCGTCGCCCTGATCGACGCGGATGGTTCGCTGATGGGGACCTACCGCAAGAGCCACATCCCGGACGGTCCCGGCTATACCGAGAAGTACTACTTCAGCCCGGGCGACACAGGATTCCGGGTGTGGAGGACGGCCTTCGGTGCCATCGGGGTGGGCATCTGTTGGGACCAGTGGTTCCCCGAGGCGGCCCGTGCGATGGTGCTGCAGGGAGCCGAACTGCTGCTGTACCCGACAGCGATCGGCAGCGAGCCCCCCGACCCGACGTGGGACTCCTCGGGGCACTGGCAGCGGGTGATGCAAGGCCACGCCGGAGCCAATCTCGTACCGGTCGTCGCCGCCAACCGGTTCGGGTTCGAACCCGGACGTCACGACCGCTCGATCACCTTCTACGGCTCGTCGTTCATCGCCGACGCCACGGGGGCCAAGGTGGCCGAGGCGCCGAGGGACGCAGAGTCGGTGCTGACCGCGACGTTCGACCTCGACGCCGGTCGCGTCATGCGCCAGAGCTGGGGCCTGTTCCGTGACCGTCGCCCCGACCTGTACGGGTCGCTGCTCACCATGGATGGCACGACCGGACTCGGGGGCGGTCATGGCTGAATCGGTCGGAGCTCGGATGCCGGGCGAGTTCGAGCTGCATCAGCGAACCGTGATCGCGTGGCCCACGCGAGACGAGCTCTATCCGGGTTCGCTCCTGGCCGAGGCGCGAGCGGCGCACGCCGAACTCGCCCGGGCGATCGCCCGGTACGAGCCCGTCACCATGATCGCGTCGCCACCCGACGTCGACACCGCTGCGGAACTGTGTGGTGGAAGCGTCGAGGTCGTCGAGATCGACATCGACGACTCGTGGTTCCGCGACTCGGGTCCGATCTACGTGCTCGACGACGGAGTCCCGACTGCGCTGACGTTCAGGTTCAACGGGTGGGGCGGTAAGTTCACCCACGACCTCGACACACTCGTCGCCGGCCGCTGGGCCGAGCAGGCGGGCCACCCGAGCCGCCGGGTGCCGATCGTGTTCGAAGGCGGATCGATCAGCGTCGACGGGGCCGGCTCGGCGGTCACGACCACGCAGTGCCTGATGCACCCGAACCGGAACCCGACGCTGCGTCAGACGGAGATCGAGGCGTTCATCTCCACGGCTCTCGGGATCGAGCGTCTCCTGTGGCTGCCGTACGGTCTCGCGCTCGACGACGACACCGACGGTCACGTCGACAACATCGCCTGTTTCGCTCGACCGGGCCGGCTGGTGATGCAGGGCTGCGACGACCCCGACGAACCGGACTGGCTGCGCCTGAATGTCGACCGTCGCGTCGCTGCCGGGTGGCGCGACGCAAGGGGTGAGGAACTGGAGATCGTCGAGGTGCCGGTCCTGCCGTTCGTCGAGCGCAACGGTGTTCGGGCGCCAGTTCCCTACCTCAACTACTACGTGGGCAACGGGTTCGTGGCGGTGCCCACCTGCGGACATCCGGCCGACGACGACATGGTGGCCATCATCGCCCAGAACTATCCGGGCCGGGACGTGTTCGGTCTCGAGATCGGCGGCATCCTCGCCCTCGGAGGTGGAGGGATCCACTGCATCACCCAACAGGTCCCGGCCACCACGACATGATGCCGCACGACGTCGCCCTGTCCCGTCCTGCCCTGTCCTGTCCTGTCCCGTCCGGTAGCGCCAGGTCCGTCCGAGCCGGTCAGGGCGGGAGTCGCCAGTCGATCGGCTCGAGACCGGCGGCCTGCAGGTGGGCGTTGGTCCTCGTGAACGGTCTGCTGCCGAAGAAGCCGTTGTACGCGCTGAGCGGCGAGGGGTGGGCCGATTCGATCACGTGATGTCGCTCGAGGTCGATGAGCGACTTCTTCTTCCGTGCCGATGCCCCCCACAGGATGAACACCACCGGATGCGGTCGGGCGTCGACCGCGCGGAGGATCTCGTCGGTGAACTGTTCCCACCCCTTGCCGTGGTGGGAGCCGGCCGCACCGCCACGCACGGTGAGGCAGGTGTTGAGCAGCAGGACGCCTTGGCGGGCCCACGACTCGAGGTTGCCGTGGCTCGGTCGTTCGATCGCAGTACCCGAACCCGCGAGGTCGTCCACCAGCTCGGTGAAGATGTTCTGGAGCGACGGAGGAGGAGTGACTCCTCGGCGGACCGAGAAACAGAGGCCGTGGGCCTGCCCCGGCCCGTGGTACGGGTCCTGTCCGAGGATGACCACCCGAGTGTTCGCGTACGGGGTCAGATGCAGCGCAGCGAACACCTCCGCCTGGGGCGGATGAACGGGCCCTCGCGCCCGCTCGGCCGCGACGAAGGTCTGCAGCTCGTTCCAGTACGGCTTGTCGAGTTCTCGGCGGAGCACCGGGTTCCAGTCGGTCGTGGCCACACTGCATTGTGCCCGCTACGGTCTGGCTGGCATGGCTCGGGACAATGACGTGATCGTCGCGGTCGACATCGGCGGGACGAAGTTCGCGGCCGGTCTCGTGACGCTCCGTGGGGAGCTGATCGACCGGACCCAGGTCGCCGTCGATCACGGGTGCGCCGAGCACGAGCTGTTCGATTCGTTGGCGGGAATCGTCGGGCAGATGATGACGCGAGCGGTCGATCATCACCAGGTACGGCCGGTGTGCGTCGGTGTCGGCTCGGCCGGGCCGTTGACCACCAACGTCGAGACGGTCTCGCCACTCAACATCGCTGCGTGGAGGAACGTCCCGCTCCGCGCTCGACTCGTCGAGTTGACGGGGATGCCGGTCTACGGTGATCTCGACGCCAAGGCGCTCGCGCTCGCCGAAGGCTGGCTCGGTGCTGCTCAGGGACGGAACGATTTCCTCGCCATGGTGGTGTCGACCGGTGTGGGCGGCGGGATCGTGCTCAACGGTCAACTGCTCGACGGTGCGACCGGCAACGCAGGTCACATCGGGCACATCATCGTCGAGCCGAACGGTCGGCGGTGTGCCTGCGGCGCGCGCGGGTGCCTCGAGGCCGAGGCCTCGGGCCGGGCGATCGAAGCCATCACCGGTCGGTCGCCCACCGAGCCGGCCTACGAGACCATGCAACGGACCGGCGAGTTGGTCGGACGCGCTGTGGCGTCGGTGTGCAACCTGCTCGACCTCGATCTGGCAGTGGTCGGTGGTTCGGTCGCGCTGGGTTTCGGGGCGACGTTCTTCAACTCGGCGCAGGCGGCCCT
>JBDKIV010000248.1:0-17088 GCA_039796935.1 Actinomycetota bacterium
CGATCGAACGAGTCCGGATCGACCGCGAGTCACTCGACGCGCGCGTACGAGTGATCGGCTCCGATCTCTGGAGTGACGAGCCCGGCTTCGATGCTGCGACCGCTGGCCTCGGGATCTCGGGCATCTGCGGTTCAGGGATCATCGAGGTGGTCGCCGAGATGTACCTTGCCGGGATCATCGATGCCGATGGGGTGATCCAAGGGGCACTCGCCGAGCGCACCTCACGTGTGCGGCCCGACGGACGAACGTTCAGTTACGTCGTGTTCGAGACCGAGTCGACGGTGCTGAGCATCACCCAGAACGACGTCCGCGCCATCCAGTTGGCAAAGGCAGCTCTGCGCGCTGGCATCGAGTTGTTGTTCCGTCATGCGGGAGTCGCCGGGGTGGACGACATTCGACTCGCCGGCGCGTTCGGCTCGCACATCGATCCGCTGTATGCCCTCGTCCTGGGATTGGTGCCTGATTGTCCGGTCGACCACGTCCGCTCGGTCGGTAATGCTGCAGGCGCAGGTGCGGTTCGGGCGCTCCTGTCCGTCGCTGCCCGACGCGAGATGGAGGCGGCTGTACGCGGAGTCGAGAAGATCGAGACAGCGACCGAGCCATCGTTCCAACAAGAGTTCGTGGCGGCCATGGCGTTCCCCCACGCAACAGCTGTACCGAACCATCTCGCTGCGGTGGTGCAGCTACCCGAGCGGGTGACGGCGAGCGCCGACTCGAACCGCGCGGGGCGGCGCCGCCGCCCACGCCACGTCCATGCCGGCACGACGCCGTCAGAGGGGGAAGCACCATGACCGACATCGAGAGTTCTGCAGGCGAGACCGAGCAGAGTGCCGGGGCATCGACCGGTGGCGGAGGCGGACGCCGCTCGGGGGGCCGGGCAGGGAGGGCGGCCCTGCGCGCCTCGACCGTGACGGCACGAATGCCGTTCCTCACGAGGACGATGAGTCCCTACGAGATCGCGAGCGACGAGGCCCTCTCGCTCATCGAAGACGCTGCCGACACGATCCTCGAAGAGGTCGGCATCGAAGTACGCGACTATCCGGCCGCACTCCCCCGCTTTGCAGCCGCGGGCGCGCACGTCGATGGCACACGAGTTCGTTTCCCCCGGGGCATGTGCCGTCAGATCGTCCAGGCCACGGCACCCGCGTCGTACGTGCAGCATGCCCGCAACGCTGCGAACAACGTCGTCATCGGGGGCCCGAACACCGTGTTCGCGCCCAACTACGGGTCGCCGTTCGTGCACGACCTCGACCAGGGTCGACGGTACGCAACGCTCGCCGACTTCCAGAACTTCGTGAAGCTCACGTACCAGTCGCCCTACCTGCACCACTCGGGTGGCACCGTCTGCGAACCGGTCGACGTCCCGGTGAGCAAGCGCCACCTCGACATGGTGTATGCCCACATCAAGTACAGCGACAAGGGTTTCATGGGCTCGGTCACTGCCGGGAGTCGAGCAGCGGACAGCGTCGAGATGGCCCGGATCGCATTCGGCGGCGACCTGCAGGACCGTACGGTCATGACCTCGCTCATCAATGCATCGTCACCGCTCGTGTGGGACGGGACCATGCTCGCCGCGGCCGAGACCTATGCCGAGGCGAACCAGGCCACCATCATCACGCCGTTCATCCTTGCGGGGGCGATGTCGCCGGCCACGAGTGCCGGTGTCGCTGCGCAGACCCTCGCCGAGGCCCTCGCCGGCATGACGTTCGTGCAACTGTGTCGTCCCGGCGCGCCCGTCATCCTCGGTTCGTTCGCAAGTTCGATGAGCATGCAGACCGGCGCGCCGACGTTCGGAACCCCCGAGCCGGCGATCGTGCTGTACACGATGGCTGCACTCGCACGGCGTCTCGGTGTTCCGTTCCGGTCCGGAGGCTCGTTGACCGCCTCGAAGCTCCCCGACGCGCAGGCGGCCTACGAGAGCGCCAACACGCTCCAGCCGACCGTGCTCGGGGGTGTCAACTTCGTGCTGCACGCAGCTGGATGGCTCGAAGGCGGCTTGGCGATCGGCTACGAGAAGTTCGTCCTCGACTGCGACCAGCTCGGGATGATGTCGACGTTCGTCCGAGGTCTCGACACGTCGCCGAACGGTCTTGCGCTCGATGCAATTCGCGAGAACCCGCCCGGCAACCACTTCCTGGGCACCGCGCACACCTTCGCCAACTTCGAGTCGGCGTTCTACCGGAGCGACACGGCCGACAACTCCAGCTTCGAGCAGTGGACCGAAGAGGGCGGACTCGATGCGGCTCGACGCGCCAACGCCATCTGGAAGCGCCGCCTCGCCGACTACGAGGCGCCGCCGCTCGACGAAGCGATCGACGATGAACTGCTCGAGTTCGTCGCCCGCCGCAAGTCGGAACTTCCCGACGAGTTCGCCTGACCCCATCCAGCATCTCCAGCACGACCGCCACCAGAACGCTTGCCACCAGAAGAGGAACCATCATGTCCGCCAGTCCGTCGCCTCGATCGTCTTCCAGCGTCCAACGACAACTGATCGCCGACGCGCGCTACGAGCTGATCCCGCTGAAGAACGTCGATGCCCAACTGGGTTTCGTGCCGACGGGGAGCTCGGTCTCGGTCACCTGCTCGCCCACGAAGGGCCAGCAGGCGACCTTGGACCTCACGCTGCAGGTCCGCGATCGCGGGTATGAAGCCGTCCCACATCTGTCGGCACGGCTGACCGAGAGCCGCGAGCGTGTGGCCGAACTCGCCAGGTGGTGCCGCACCGAGGGGATCCGCGAGATGTTCCTCGTCGCCGGTGACGCTCCAGAGCCTGCCGGCCCGTACGAGGGGGCGGTCGAGTTCCTTCGCGACTTCCTGCAAGAGGACCATGGCCTCCGCCGGATCGGAGTGACGGCCTACCCCGACGGGCACGCCCTGATCGAACGCTCCACGATCCACGATGCGCTCCACGCAAAACAGGCACTGCTCGACGAGGCGGGTGTCGAGGGGTTCGCCAGCACACAGATGTGCTTCGACGTCGATCTCATCAAGAGCTGGCTGGCAGCGGAGCGCTCGGCAGGCCTGCATCTCCCGGTTCATCTCGGCGTGCCGGGTGTGATCGACCGGACCAAGCTGCTCACGATGGGCATGCGGCTCGGGATCGGCGCTTCGATGCGCTACGTCAAGAAGAACGGCGGCGTCCTCGGCCGGCTCTTCTCGCCCGGCGGGTACGACCCGACGAAGTTGATCGCACCGCTCAGCAAGGTCGCAGCAGAACTCGGGGTCGAGGGTCTGCACCTCTTCACGTTCAACAATGTCGATGCAACCGCCGCCTGGCAACAGCAGCAGCTCGCCAAACTGAGATAGGGGTTCGACCCGTCAGCGTCCGTGCCGACGGCGACGGACGCCCATCGACACGATGGTCGCGGGGATGAAAAAGGCTCGGGCCGGGATGGACACCTCGCTCCACGGACGTGTCGTCAGCGGCGCATGCCATGCCCTGATCCGGTACACGAGGAACAGTGCGATCAAGCCGTGCAGGCAGATGACCGACCAGAGGTACCCGTCGGGGCCGAAGCCGTCCATGAAACCTGCAGCTACGAAGGGTCCGATCATCGCCCCGACGCCGTAGAGCGTGACCAGCAGTGATGCGGCAGCACTCAGGTGCTCGGGGTCGAGCCAATCGGCCGTGTACGCACCGGCGATCGAGTAGAGCGGATAACTGAATCCGCCGATCAGGACCATCAGCGGGACCGCCGTCCAGCTGGTCGCATCGCCGAGGATCATCAGCACGGTACCTGCGCCCACCCCGAGGCACGACACGACGCCCATCACACGACGATCGATGTCATCGGACGCTGCCGACACCGGGAACGTCATCAACATCCCGCCCAACTGGAGGGCGGCGAGCAGCAAGCCCGTGCGGCCGACGCTGAGGCCCTCACGCGTCGCGTAGATCGCCGTCATGCCGAGCAGAGAACCGTGCGCCAGCCCGACGAGCAGGTTGGTGCCTGCACCAGTGGGCACCAACCGCGCGAGATCGCGCAGCGACATGGTCGCCTGTCGCTCGACGTGGGGTGCCGATGCCTGCTCGGACATCGCCACCGGGATCACGGCGAGCGACGCAATGATCGCCGCGATCGCGTATCCGGTCAGTTCCTGAGCGTCGAGGTCGAACACGAGGAGCTGACCTGCCCCGTACGCTGCCGCGACGATGACCGCATAGACAGCGAGGAGCCGGCCGCGAAACTCGTTCGAGGCAAGGCTGTTCAGCCACGACTCGGCAACGACGTACACGCCGGCAAAGCACAACCCGGTGACCGCCCGGAGCAACATCCACGCAACCGGCGCGCCCAGCAGTCCGATCGCCAGCATCGACACGCTCGCCAGCGCCGTGAGCGTCGCAAACACACGGATGTGCCCGACTCGTCCGAGTGCTGCGAGCGCGAACCGTGATCCGAGGAGGAACCCTGCGTAGTAGGCAGCGCTGATGGCACCACTCACGAGTGTCGGCAGATTCTCGAGTTCGCCGCGAACCCCGAGCAGCGTGCTGAACACTCCGCCCGACAGCAGCACCATGCCCACCGCAGCCATGAGACCCCAGGTGGCGTGCACGAGTGACGGGCGACCGGACCGACTCGTCCTGGCTGCACCATCGGCTGGCGCGGCGGATGACTGGGGGGCGCTCACGGTCTCACAGTCAACCGTCTGAGGGCATCATGCGTGCGCGATCAGCCACCCCGGCGGCGGCGAATCTCGTCACTGATGGCGGGCACGACCTGATGCAGATCACCGATCACGGCATAGTCGGCCTTGGTCACCATGTTCGCCTCGGGGTCGGTGTTGATGGCGAGGATCTTCTTCGAAGCCATGGCACCGACCCAGTGCTGGATCGCCCCGGAGATCCCGCACGCGAAGTAGAGATCCGGAGCGATCCGGGTACCGGTCTGACCGACCTGGTCGGTGTGGTTACGCCATCCGTTGTTCGTCACGGCCCGCGAGCAGCCGACCACACCACCGAGCAACGCAGCGAGCTCTTCGAGCGGAGCGAAGGCATCGGCCGATCCGACCCCTCGCCCGCCGCCGACGACGACCGGGGCCGTGGCGAGCGTGACACCAGCCTGTCGATCGACGCGCTCGGTGACCACGGTTCGGGCCAGGACGGGCGACAGTTCGACCCGGTGACGCTCGACCCTCCCGGCAGCGGCCGCCTCGTGCGCCTCGACGGCGTGGTGCGCAATCGTCACCAGCTTGATCGCCGCGACGAGCTCGCACGATTCGAGCAGTGAGCCACCCCACCGAACTCTCGTGATCGCCCAGGTGTCTCCTGTCTCGATCTCGAGGCAGTTCGCCACCATCGGCAGATCGAGGAGCGCTGCTACATGGGCCATCACTTCGTTCCCGCGATCGGTCCCGGTGGCGAGCACTGCCGTGGGCGCCACCGAGGTGATGACCTGCGCCGCGGCATCGCCCCACGCCTCCGGCCCATAGTCGGACAAGAGTTCGGCCTCGACCTGATGCACTGCGGTCGCACCGTGAGCAGCCAACGTCGGTGCGAGTCCGTCCGCGCACTCCCCCAACGTCACGGCATGCACCTCGCCGCCGAGCCGCCGCGCGGCAGCCATGGCTTCGAGCGAGGCTGCCGCCAGCGTGCCGCGGTCGTGCTCGATGATGACCATCACGATCACTTGAGTACCCCCAACTCCACCAGGAGATCCACCACCGCCGGCGCCGCGTCGGCGCCGTGGCCGAGGATCGTCGTGTTGCTGACCTGCTCTGCCGCCTGCATCAGGGTGAGCATCCGCTGACCGCCGGCCGGGGCATCCGGCTCGACCTGATCGACAGCCACCTTCTTCGAGGCCAGCCGACCCTTCAGGGTCGGATACCGCGGCAGGTTGATGCCCTCCTTCACGCCGAGCACGGCGGGCATCGGTACGGCATAGACCTCGACACCACTGTCAGCCTCACGGCGAGCGCGAACCGTCGAGGTATCGATGACGTCGATGCCCTTGATCCCGTTCACCACCGGCCGCTCGAGCGAACGGGCCACACGGATGCCGACTTGGAAACCACCGGAATCGGCCGACTCGTTGCCGAACAGGATCAGATCGAACGTACCCCCGGTCGCCTCGAGTTCGCGGATCGTCGCCGCAAGGGCGGCTGCGGTGCGCTGAGGATCCCAATCAGCCCCATCGGTGGGCACCAGCACGGCACGGGCAACTCCGAGGCTCGCCGCGTACCGCAGCTGCTCGTCCGCCTCTGCCGGCCCGAGCGTCAACACGGTTGCTTCCCCGCCGTGACGCTCGACGAGCTGCACCGCTTCCTCGACAGCGCACTCTTCGTGCGGGCTGGTGGTGAAGGCCAGATACGCGGTGTCGACGGCTTGGCCGTCGGCGGTGATGTTGATCTTGGCGCCCGGCGCGGGCACCCGCTTGACACAGACGAGCACCCGCACGGTCAGCTCTTCATTCGCTCGTCGGCCGGGTCGAACAGCGGTGTCGAGCCGGCGCGTGCCACCGTCACCGGGTAGAGCTCGTTCATGTACATCACCTGCAGCTTGGTGCCTTCGACGGCATGCTCGGGCGGAAGATACGCAAGAAGGAGATACGTGCCGAGCGATGGGGCCGCACCGGCCGTCGTCACACGCGACACACGCCCCTTCCGATCGACGATCCGCTCGCCGCCGAGCGTGAGGATCGGCTCGTTCCCACCCGTCGGGAAGCGGTCGTAGCCGTCTGCACAGCGCATCGAGTCCATCGAGAGCGTGCACATGATCGCTGCCGGCTCCTCCTCTCGGGCCCGAAGATAGGCGTCCTTGCCGATGAAGTCGGCGCTCTTCACCCGAGGCCGTGCCAGGCCGGCTTCGACCGGGTTGTACTCGCTCTCGAGTTCGGCACCCATCAGTCGGTACCCCTTCTCGATGCGCCCGGTCACTGCGTACACGCCGATTCCCACCGGGATGATGTCGAACTCCTGCCCTGCGGCCGCGATCGCGTCCCAGACCTTCAGGCCGTGCTCCATCCGGGTGTAGATCTCCCAGCCGTTCTCGCCGACGTAGCTGATCCGGAACATCGTGCACGGCACGCCGTCGATGAGGACCTCACGAACGGACCCGTACGGGAAGCCGTCCTGCGACAGGTCGTAGCTCGCCGTGGTGTGATCGGTCGCGATCTTGGCGAGCGTCGCGGCGGCGTTCGGACCCCAGACGCCGACGGTGCAGATCCCCTGCGAGCGATCGGTGAAGGTCACCGACCCGTCGCGGCCCGTGAAGTCCTCGAGGTGCCGGGTGAACCAGTAGTGGTCACGACCGCCGTCGAAGGCACCGGTGATCACACGGAAGTGCTGATCACCGAGACGCTGGATCGTGAGGTCACCCCGGAAGCCACCGTGCGGGGTCAGCAACGGTGTGTACACCGACCGACCGACGGCGACATCCACGTTGTTGACGCACATGTACTGCAGGAAATCGCATGCCCTCGGGCCCTCGATGTCGAACTCGTTGAACGCGGTCAGGTCGACCATTCCGACGCTCTCTCGCATCTGCAGGTGCTCGGCGTTGATGATCGGGCTCCACCAGCGAGCATCCCACTCGTGGGTGCGCGGGGTGCAGGCAGCTGCGAACTTCTCGAGCAACGATGCGTTCGACTCGTACCACTGCGGGCGCTCCCATCCGCGAGCGTCGAAAAAGACGGCCCCGAGGGCCTCTTCGCGAGCGTAGAACGGGCTTCGACGCATGCCTCGCTGACTCGCCCACTGCTCGCGTGGGTGAACGATCCCATAGGTCTTGTTGAAGTGCTCGTTGCACCGAGCATTGATGTGCCACTCGGTCTTCTCGTGCGGGTAGAACCGGCTGATGTCGCTGCCGTGCGGGTCACACATGTGCGGATAGCCGTAGGTCATCCACTCGGCGACGAGCTGCGCGATGCCGGGACCCTCCTTGATCCACACGGCCGCAGCGCTCCACAGGTTGCGCACCTCGACGGTCTCGCCGAGGACGGGGTTGGCATCGGGCGTCAAGCTCAACAGACCGTTGATCGCGTAGCGGATCTCGGCGTCACCGAGCATCTCCATGAGCTCGATGGCCTGTTCGAGCTGCGGGTCGAAGTCGTCCTGCGTGAGCGGGAGCTCGGTCGGGCTGAGCGCCGACTCCTCGTTCGACGGGATGTCATCGGGGCGCATGAGGATCGCACGGTGGGCGTAGCTGCCCACCTCCATCGAGCCAGCGGACTGCCGCTCGTAACAGAAGGTGTCCATGTCACGGATGATCGGGAACGCAACTTCCGCGTTCGTCTCTTGCAGGATGTCGATCGGTCCGACGTCGGCCATCTGGTGCACGGCCGGGGTGAGCGGGATCGTCGCACCGGCCATGGCTGCGAGACGGGGGCTCCAGACTCCGCATGCGATCACCACGTGCTCGGCCTCGATCCGACCCTTCGAGGTGACGACTGCCTTCACTCGCGGCAGTCCGTTCGACAGGGCCTCGGTCTCGATGTCGAACACCTCGGTGTTCGCGAACACCTGGAGCGCCCCCTTCGACACGGCCTCGTCGCGCATCTTCGTACCGGTGGCGAGCGAGTCGACCACCGAGACGCTCGGCGTGTAGTAGCCGCCGAGGAGAATCTCCTCGTTGACGAACGGGACCATTTCCTTGATCTCGGCAGGGGTCACCAGGCGAGCGTCGATCCCCCACGCGGTCGCCGAGGTCATCCGTCGCTTGAATTCCTCCATGCGCTCCGGCTCGCGGGCCACCTCGATGCCGCCGCACGTCGAGTTGAGACCGTGCTCGATGTACTGGTTCTGGCTGTCGATGGTGAGAAAGGCCATCTCCTTGTTGTGGTCCGTGGGGAAGATGAAGTTCGAGGCGTGGCCGGTGCTCCCGCCAGGGTTCGGGAGCGGGCCTTTGTCGATCAGCACCATGTCGGTCCAGCCGAGCCGGCTGAGGTGCCCGACCAGACAGTTGCCGACGATGCCGGCGCCGATGATGACGACCTTGGCGGATGCCGGGACTTCGCTCATGATTTCTCCCCTGACAGTGGCGGCCACACCGACCACCGGACCGTGATATATCATCACCATATCACAGCGCCCGAACCGGCCCGAGTACGCGGATGCCGCCGGTCCGCTCAGACGAACGGAACCTCGCCACCATGACGATCTCGCTCAGCGAGCAGGCCTATCGCTCGATTCGCCGCATGATCGTCCGGCTCGATCTCGCACCCGGTGCAGTCATCCGCGAAGACGAGCTCCAGACACGGGTGGGTACGGGCCGCACCCCGGTACGCGAGGCGCTCCAGCGCCTCGTTCGTGATCAGTTCGTGGTGGTCGTTCCCCGTCGGGGGGCCTTCGTCACCGGGATCGACGTCTCCGAGCTCTCGCTCCTGTCGGACACCCGACGAATCCTCGAGCCGTACGCCACGCGGTTGGCATGTGCGCGCGGACGTCCCGATGACTGGGACGCCATGGAGGCGGCCATCGACGCCGCAGCGAGCAGTTCGGCCGACGAGATCCTCGACGCCGATCGCGCCTGCCACGAGATCGTGTGGTCCGTGGCCGGCAACCGGTTCCTCACCGACACGCTCGACATGCTGTACTCGCACAGCGATCGCCTCTGGCACATGTACCTCGCCGACGTCGACCATCCGCTCAGCCAGAACCTGGCCGAACATCGCACGATCCTCGAAGCGCTGCGCGGTGGTGACGGAGACAGTGCGGCACGACTCGCCGACGACCATGTCCGGGCCTTCGACGATCAGGTTCGAGCAGCGGTCACGCGTCGCCTCGAGCCGCCCTTGGCCTGACGGCCAGCCCGTCGGCGTGGCAGAGCAGCCCCGAGCCGGGAGTGTCGTCGTGCGCTCGCATCTCGGCTAGGGTACGAGCGCGCCGACACCTCGATCGGGAGAGCCACCGACACCGCCAGTGCCGGGGCGCCGAAGGAGCAACCTCCCCGGAATCTCTCAGGCCCACGAACCGCTCGAGCAGGCGCAGCTGGAAAGCAGTGGCCCTCCGGGCCACTCACCGACGGGGACAGCGCCGCGAGCGGCACAAAACTCTCAGGTACCGATGACAGCGGGGGCACACCACGGCACAGCCAGGAGACCCCATGTCCGACCACCGTCCCTCCTTCCACGCTTCATCGATCGATGATCTTTTCGATCGTGCCGAGTTCACCCGACGGCACATCGGGCCGACCGCCGACGAGCAGGAACTCATGCTTGCAGTCGTCGGCGCCTCGTCGATCGAGGAGCTGCTGAGCCAGACCGTTCCCTCCTCGATCCGCTCGACCAAGGCGCTCGCGCTGCCAGGCTCGCGACGCGCGGAAGACGTGCTCGACGAGCTCCGGTCGATCGCTGGACGAAATGCCGTTCGAACCTCCTTGATCGGCATGGGCTACTACGGCACGGCGACTCCGCCCGTCGTCCAACGCAACCTGCTCGAGAATCCCGCCTGGTACACGGCATACACCCCGTACCAGCCCGAGATCAGCCAGGGCCGACTCGAGGCGCTGCTCAACTTCCAGACGATGGTCGCCGATCTCACCGGGCTCGACATCGCCAATGCGTCGCTGCTCGACGAGGCGACCGCGGCCGCCGAAGCCATGACCATGGCTCGTCGACTCTCACGCTCCGAGAGCAACCGGTTCGTCGTGCACCACGACACGCACCCGCAGACGATCGCTGTGCTGCACACACGGGCCGAGCCAGTCGGTATCGACCTCGTCGTCGGAGACGTCGACGAGATCGAGCAGGGCTGTTTCGGACTGCTCGTGAGTCTGCCCACCTCGAGCGGCGCCTTGCCGGACTGGCGTCAGGCGATCGTTCGCGCCAGAGACGCCGGGGCGATCAGCGTCGTTGCCACCGACCTCCTGGCCTGCGTCCTCATGACCCCTCCGGGAGAACTCGGTGCCGACATCGCCATCGGCTCGGCACAGCGTTTCGGGGTACCGATGGGATTCGGAGGCCCCCACGCCGCCTTCATCGCGGCGCACCAAGAGGCTGCGCGGGCACTGCCCGGACGACTGGTCGGGGTCAGCACCGACACCCAGGGCCGTCCGGCACTCCGGCTTGCGCTGCAGACACGCGAGCAGCACATTCGACGCGAGAAGGCGACGTCGAACATCTGCACCGCGCAGGTGTTGCTCGCCAACATCGCTGGCTTCTACGCGGCATGGCATGGGCCGGAGGGGCTCGCCAGGATCGCCGAGCGGGCACACCGACTCGCATCGCTCCTCGCCGCCGCTGCCACCTCCGGAGGTCTCGAACTTCGCAACGACACCTGGTTCGACACCCTGCAGATCCGGGTCGCCGACGCCGCCGCCGTACATGCCCGAGCAACCGCGCAGGGCTACGACCTCCGCCATGTCGACGACCGGACGATCGGCGTGTCCTTCGACGAGACCTCGACGCTCGAGACCCTGCGCGCCGTCTGCCATGCCCTCGGCGTGGACGCCCCGGCGGCCACGGACCTGCCGCGTAGCGGACTGCCGGAGCGGCGCAGCACAGGGGTGCTCCCGCACGAGGTGTTCCACCGCTACCACACCGAACACGAGATGCTCCGCTACCTCCGGCGCCTCGCCGACAAAGACCTCGCCCTCGACCGAACCATGATCCCGCTCGGTTCGTGCACCATGAAGCTCAACGCAACGGTCGAGATGCTGCCGATCACCTGGCCCGAGTTCGCACTCCCCCACCCCTACGCACCCGACGACGAGACCGAAGGCACGCGAGCCGTGATCGCTCAACTCGAGCAGATGCTCGTCGCCGTGACCGGCTACGACGCAGTGAGTCTTCAGCCGAACGCGGGAAGCCAGGGCGAGTTCGCCGGTCTTCTCGCGATCCGGGCCTATCACCAGAGTCGAGGTGACCAGCAGCGGACGATCTGCCTCATTCCGTCGAGCGCGCACGGGACGAACGCAGCGAGCGCCGTCATGGCTGGCTTCAACGTCGTGGTGGTCGGCTGTGACGGCAACGGAGACGTGGACCTCGCCGACCTTCGCGTGAAGGTGCTCGAGGCCGGTGATCGACTCGGGGCAATCATGGTCACGTATCCGTCGACGCACGGGGTGTTCGAGTCGGCCATCGTCGAGATCTGCGAGCTCGTCCACGCGGCGGGCGGACAGGTCTACGTGGATGGCGCGAACCTGAACGCGCTCGTGGGGCTCGCCCAGCCCGGTGCATTCGGGGCCGACGTGAGCCACCTCAACCTGCACAAGACGTTCTGCATCCCCCACGGCGGTGGTGGCCCCGGCGTCGGGCCGGTCGCCGTGAAGAGCCACCTCGCGGCCTTCCTGCCCGGGCATCCGCTCGCACCGACAGGAGCGTCGCCCGTCGGTCCGGTTGCTGCCGCCCCGTTCGGCTCGGCAAGCATCCTGCCGATCTCGTGGGTGTACATCGCGCTGATGGGCGCAGACGGGCTGAGGGATGCCACGGCAGCGGCGATCTTGAGCGCGAATTATGTGGCAGCGCGTCTTCGCGATGCGTTCCCGGTGCTCTACACCAACGAACACGGCCGAGTGGCGCACGAGTGCATCATCGACATCCGCCCGATCACCAAGGCCAGCGGCATCAGCGTCGACGATGTCGCCAAACGCCTGATGGACCACGGCTTCCATGCACCGACGATGAGCTTTCCCGTGGCGGGAACCTTGATGATCGAGCCCACCGAGAGCGAGTCCCTCGGCGAGATCGAACGCTTCTGCGATGCCATGATCGCCATCCGGGCCGAGATCGACGACGTCGCAGCAGGTACGTGGTCGGCAGAGGACAGCCCACTTCGGCATGCACCTCACACGTCTGCCGAACTGATCGGTCCCTGGGAGCGCGCGTACTCGCGCGAGGTGGGCGCCTACCCGTCGAGCACCGCACGCACGCTCGGGTACTTCACCCCGGTGTCACGCATCGACTCTGCCTACGGCGACCGCAACCTCGTCTGCAGCTGCGAACCCCTCGAGTCGTACGCGCAGGCGGCCGACTCGGGAGTACGGTGACCCGACATGGCTGACAGCACCATGCCCCCGCTCGGGCTGAACGACCTGCTGGCGCTGCTGGGAGGTGCGAACCCACTCGGCGGGATCACGCGGAGCATCCAGCAGTTCCAGCGAGGAGTGAACGACTTCCTCACAGCAGTCGAACAGTTCAACGCAACGATGGAGCAGCTCAACCTGGTCTCGGCGCGCGTGAACCGTCTGCTCGACGACGTCGAGCCGGCCGCCCGGGCCCTCCTGCCGCAGGTCACCAGAACCATCGAAGCCACCGAGGCAATGGTCGGCCAGTTGGGTTCGCTCGCCGCGCTCCCGCGCGACGTCGGCGACGTCGTCGATGTCCTGCGTGATCTCGCTCGGCGTCTGCAACCCTTGGGCCAGGTCGCCGAATCTGCCGGAGGGCTGTTCGGTCTCGTCACCCGGGCGGGCGGCCTGCGGGCGACGTCACCGGCACCCGCATCGAACGAGCCGGCTGCGCCGGCCGGGACGACGAGTCCCTCACCACGGCGTCGACAGACCGCCCCGGCGACCGGCGGAGCTCGACAGACCGCCCCGGCGGCCAAGAACAAGGCTGCGGGGCGTACGACGGCACCGGCTCGCGCGACCGCAGCCGCACGGTCTCGATCGAGGGCGGCCGCCGACCAGCCGTAGCCAGCGAGCAGCGTCGGGCCAGCGCCCGATCAGCGGCGAACGAACGGCGTCGTGACCACTCGGCCCGCCACCCGGGCACCGCGAACGTCGACGTCGACATCGGTACCGATGCCGACCGCAGGCGGCAGGAACGCCAGCGCAATGCCGTGTTCGAGCGTCGGCGAGAAGTTGCCGCTCGTCACGACCCCGACCGGCTCGCCATCGACCAGGACGGTCGACTCGGCCCGTGGCGGGCGGCGGCCCTCGGTGGCGATTCCGCGGATCACTCGTCCGACCCCGCGGTCGCGCTCGACCGCCAGAGCTTCACGGCCACGGAAGGGTCCCTTCTCCCATGCCACGACCCAGCCGAGGCCTGCCTGCAACGAGGTGATCCCCGGTCCGAGTTCGTGACCGTGAAGAGGGAGCGCTGCTTCCAGACGAAGCGTGTCACGCGCTCCGAGGCCGGCCGGAGTGATGCCGACCTCGACCAGGGCCTCCCACAGCGACTCGGCTCCCTCGACCGGCACAGCGATCTCGACACCGTCCTCGCCCGTGTAGCCGGTGCCGGCCACCGTGCACTCCACCCCACCGGACCATCGGGCCCGGGCGACACGAAATCGTCCGACCGCTGCCGCGTCGGGGAAGATCCTGCTCAGGCGCTCACGCGACCGCGGTCCCTGCACCGCCAGAACCGCTCGCTCCGCCGTCGTCTCGACGCCCCCGATCGCCGATCGGACACCGTCGGTGTTCGATGCGTTCGGCATCACGTCGAAGACGTCGTCATCGACCCACCACACGATGATGTCGTCGAGCACCGATGCGTCGGCGGGGTCGAGCAGGTGCGTGTACTGCGCCCTTCCGGGTCCGATCTTGCGGAGGTCGTTGGTGAATGCGTCTTGCAGCGAGTCGAACGCTCCGGCGCCACGGACACGTACCGTACCCAGGTGGGACACATCGAACACGACGGCGTCGTTGCGACACCGACGATGCTCGTCCAAGGTGCCGTCCGCATAGGCGACCGGCATGTCCCAACCGCCGAAGGGCACCATCTTGGCGCCGTACTGCCGATGGATCGCGTCGAGCGGGCTGACCGAGAGCGAAGCCTCGGCCATCAGATCACTCGACGGTCCGACGCAGCACGGAACGTGCGAACGGGGGCCATCTCCGGCTCGTCGCGCTCGAGCTGGAGCAGTTGGACGTCGAGGTCGTGCTTCACTCCACCGAGGGCCAGCACGTTGAGAACACCCTGCCCCGAGCGACGCATCACATCGATCAGTTCGTCTCCGTCGCACATCAGTACATCGCCGCCGCTGATCACCAAGTGCGCCGACGCGATGTCGGTGTCGACATGCTCGCGCAGATACGAGAACGCCAGCCGCACCGATTCGAGCTTGATCCCTGCGTCGAGCAGGCTCTTGATCACCCGGAGTTCGAGCAGGTCACGGTACGAGTAGGCTCGCCGGCTCCCGCTTCCGCTGGCATCGGCCAACGACGGACGAACCAGGTCGGTCCGGGCCCAGTAGTCGAGTTGGCGATACGAGATGCCGACGATCTTGGCGGCACGAGTGCCGCTGAAGCCGGACTCACGGGATTCCTTCACTTGGCCTCACACGATGACAGCGGCGTAGTTACGCCAGCGGAACTCTCCAACACTAGAGGCGATGCGCCGAGCAGGCAACAGCGACCGGCTTGCAGTCGCTCACTCGGACTTGAAATCCTCCGGGTCGAGGTCGTCGAGGAAATCGCGGAACTCGTCGATGATCGCTTCCTCGTCGTCCTCGACGTCTTCGACCGGCACCTGACCAGCCTCGGCCAGGATCGCTTCGGTGGCGTAGATGGGACAACCCACCCGAACCGCGAGGGCCAGCGCATCGGAGGGACGCGACGAGATCACCACATCACGGTCCGCCACCCGAACGTGCAACTCGGCGTAGAACACGTGCTCGCGGATCTCGGTGACGACGATCTCGTTCAACCGGGCCTCGAGCGACTCGAACACCGCCACCAGCAGGTCGTGCGTCAGCGGTCTCGGCGGTTCGATCCCCTCGAGCGCCGCATGGATCGAGGATGCCTCCGGATTTCCGATCACGATCGGGAGAAGACGACCCGCCCCGGCCTGCTCTCTCAAGATCACCACGGGCGTGTTGGCGGGCACCTCGACCCTCACTCCGACCAACTCCATCGGTACCACGTCATGGATGGTACCGCTACGGGCGATGGCCCGAGCGGTCGGCTGGGCCGATTTCAACGAGACGGGTGAGGCACCGTCGATCGAACGACCCGGCGCCAGGCGTACCCTCAGGGATCGAGATGTTGGCGCAGCATCGACACGATGAACGCCTGGCGCAGGTCGGAACCGAGACCGGCCAACTCCTCGAGCAGATGAGCAGCATCACCCCGCGCCTGAGGATTGCGCTGCCGGAGCAGCGGCAGGATTCGCTGCTCGTACAAGCCGGCTTCGCGCTCGGCGGCCTGCTTCCACGAGCGGAGGTGCCTCGCATCGATCCCTCGCGCGAGGAAACCGGAAGCGGCCCGGACGATGGCGACGTCGGATGTCGAGTACGAGTGAGCCGAGCCGGCTCGTCGAGGCGTCACCAGGCCGAACGACTCGAGGTCGCGCAGCTGTTCCATCGACACCCCGGTCGCTTCGCAGAGTTCATCCGCCGAGTAGACATCGCTGCGCTCCACTGCCCCGCGGAGCTCCTCGACGGGCTTGGCACGCCCTTGGGCAGCAGGGTGCCGGTTGGTCTGGACGAGATGGGCGTCACGGCTGATCGTGCCGGTCGGATCATCGCCGTCGAGATCGATCGACGCGAGCGCCTGTCGGGCACCACGATGGATCGGGCTCACATTGTTCGGCGTGGGCACCGGTGTCTGCTGGACGGGGATCGGGATGGAGCCCGAGTCGTCGATCTCACCCGTCTCGAGCCGGTCCCTGATCACACGGAGCGGAAGAAAATTCTCCCGCTGCTCGCGAAGGATCACCCGGAGTCGCTCGATGTCGGGGTCGAAGAACTTCCGGTACCCCGATGACGTCCGCTCGGGCTCGATCAGCCCCTGGCTCTCGAGGAAGCGGATCTTCGAGATCGTGACGTCCGGGAACTCCTCGAGCAACAGTCCGAGTACTTCACCGATCGACAGATAGGGCCGCTCGTTGACTCCACTCGTCATGTCGTCGACCCGTACTCGAAGTACACGAGTCGGAACTTGCCGATCTGCAACTCGTCACCCTGGCAGAGCACGACGTCGTCGACCCGCTCGAGGTTGACGTAGGTGCCGTTGAGCGAACCAGCATCTCGAACGTGGTACTCGTGACCGACCCGCACGATGTCGGCATGACGTCTCGACACGGTGATGTCGTCGAGCATCACGTCACTGTCGGGATGCCGACCGAGGCGAGTGACGGTGCCACGGAGCGGGAAGACCGAACCGGCCTGCGACCCGCTTCGCACCACCAGCGACGGGACCCCTGCCGGCAACTCGCCCAACCGAACCTGGGTGTCGTCGCTCGGGCCGGGCGCGTCCTGCAGCGGGTCGACCTT
>JBDKIV010000249.1:0-6085 GCA_039796935.1 Actinomycetota bacterium
ACACTCGTCGATCGTCATGGGCAGGATGACAGCCAGCGATACACGACCAGCGGAAGCGCGCCCCGGCACGGCGAGGTTGCATCGACGATGTCTTGACGAATCGTTCGGCGGCGGGCGACCACGGGTGAGACCGGCGGTGAGACGGCCGGAGATGGGCGCCCGCCACGGTGTCGCCATGAATCGACCGGCTGCACTCCTCATCCGTCTCCAGCGCGACTGGGACCACCTCGCTCGTTCTGCTGTCTGCCTCGACACCGCTCGCAGCTGGCAACTCGGCACGGCACCGTTCTCGTCGCTCGACGAACTGCTTCGACGGGCTGGTTACGGTGCCATGGGTCGGGGGCGTCACGACGACGACCAGGTGCTCGGCGCACTGGTGCTCACCGCACGAATCGACGCACTTGCCGCACGGGTCGTCCTCCAGCGGCTCCTCCCCGGCATCGCATCGGCGGCACGACGGCGGGCCGGATCGCCCGGAGCGTACGACGACACCGTCGGCGAGCTGGTCGCCGCAGCCTGGACCGTGATCTGCACCTACCCCGCCGATGCCAGGCCGTCGTACATCGCAGCGAACCTGCTGCGGCGTATCGACGAGACCGCATTCAGGCGACACCGTCGCCGCGCCTCGTTCACGCCGTGGCCGACGGAGCTCTTCGACCAGACGCCCGACGAACCTCCTTCGGCGACGGCGGCCGACGAGCTCTGCGAACTCATCGAGCTCGCAGCGGCCGACGGCTGGAGCACCGAGGACCTGACCTTGATCCGGCGGCTCGCCGACGGCGAACCCACCCGGAGCATCGCATCGCAACTCCGTGTGACGGACCGCATGATCCGGTACCGACGGGCGACGCTCACCCGCCGACTGGCGGACCTGGCTCGTGCGAGCTGAGCGACCGGAACCGACGCAGCCGCAAGCTGTTCGACAGGACGAACACGCTCGAGAACGCCATGGCTGCGCTGGCAAGCACCGGCGACAGACGCCCGGACGCCGCAAGTGGGATCGCCGCCACGTTGTAGGCGAAGGCCCAGAACAGGTTTCCCTTGATCGTGGCGAGCGTTCGCCGGCTCAGCCGTACCGCATCGGCCACAGCCGGCAGCTCGGCCCTCATGAGCGTCAGGTCGCTCGCCTCGATGGCCACATCGGTACCAGAACCCATGGCGATGCCGAGGTCGGCCTGCGCGAGCGCCGCTGCATCATTGACCCCGTCACCCACCATCGCCACCACCCGGCCGTCCGCCTGGAGTGCACGCACCACCTCGAGCTTGCCCGCGGGCAGCACGTCGAAGTGCACGTCCTCGGGATGAAGCCCGATCTGTTCGGCGACCGCAACGGCCGTGCTGCGATTGTCACCCGTGAGCAGCACCGGCCGCAGCCCGAGGGCGCGCAGCTGGCTGATCCCCTGGGCGCTGCTCGGCTTGACCGCGTCGGCCAGGCCGATCGTGCCCCGGACGAGCCCGTCCTGAACCACGTCGATCACCGTCGACCCCGCTCGGTGCCCCGAGGAGTCGACAGCTCGCCTGACCACCACGTCGCTCCCGTCGACGGTTCCGTGTGCGCCGACCCCGGGTTCGTTGCGGAACTCGCTGACCGGCCGGCGGACCAACCCCCGGCCGTCGGCACACGCGACCACGGCGCGGGCGATGGGATGCTCACTCGCCTGCTCGACGGACGCCGCAAGGACGAGTACGTCGTCCTCGCCCCACCCGGTCGTCGTGCGCACGTCGACCACCTGCATCACACCCGTGGTGACGGTCCCGGTCTTGTCGAGCACCACGGTGTCGACCCGCCTCGTGCTCTCCAGCACCTCGGGGCCCTTGATCAGCACGCCCATCTGGGCACCGCGCCCGGTCCCGACCAGCAGCGCAGTCGGTGTCGCAAGGCCGAGCGCGCAGGGACAGGCAATGATCAACACCGCCATCGCCGGGCCCATCGCGTCGGCGAAGCTTCCGGTGCGAGCCACCCAGAACCCGAGCGTCGCCACCGCCAGCGCGACGACCACCGGCACGAACACCGCAGCCACGCGGTCCGCCAGGCGTTGAACCGGGGCCTTGCCGCTCTGGGCCTGCTCGACCAGGCGGGCCATCTGGGCCAGTGTCGTGTCGGCCCCGACCCTCGTGGCGCGCACCACCAAGCGTCCGTCGACGTTGATCGTGGCCCCCGTGACCGGATCGCCGACCCCCACGTCGCGTGGCACGCTCTCGCCGGTGACGAGCGACGTGTCGATCGCCGAGGCGCCGTCCTCGACCACCCCGTCCGTCGCGATCCGCTCGCCCGGCCGCACCACGAACCGATCGCCGACCTGCACCTGGTCGATCGGAACCGAACGCTCGCGACCCGAAGCGTCGACGAGTTGGGCGTCGGTCGCGCCCCGTTCGAGCAAGGCGCGCAGTGCGCTCCCTGCTCGCCGCTTCGATCGTGACTCGAAGTACCGACCGGCGAGGATGAGGGCCACCGTTGCCGATGCGACCTCGAGATACAGGTGGTGACCGTCGCCGACGCTCGACACCAAGGACATCGACATGGTCATGGAGTTGTCACCCGCGGGGGTGAAGAACAGTGCGTAGGCACTCCATGCGAAGGCCGCCGACACGCCGACCGAGACGAGCGTGTCCATCGATGCCTCGCCCTGTTGCAGGTTCTTCCAGGCGACGCGATGGAACGGCCACGCCGCCCAGGTGGCAACGGGGGCCGAGAGCGCGAAGGCCAGCCACTGCCAGTTGCGGAACTGAAGTGCCGGGACCATCGACAGCACGAGCACCGGGGCACCGAGCAGCGTCGCCGCAACCAGTCGTTGGAACAACGGGTCGCGTCGTTCGGCCGGATCGCCGGCTCCCGTCGACGTCGATGTCGACGGCCCCGACGAGGGCCCGGACGAGGGACTGGGCAGCGAGGCCCCGTAGCCGATCGACTCGACCGTCGCAACCAGGTCGGTCGGCGACAGCAGCGCACCGTCGTAGACCACCGACGCCTTCTCGGTCGCATAGTTGACCGATGCCGTCACCCCGTCGAGGCGGTTCAACTTCTTTTCGATACGCGACGCGCACGCTGCACACGTCATGCCGGTGACGTCGAGTTCGATCCGGCTGCTCACCTCGGCCCGGGACTGCTCGGGCCCCGTCATGGTGACTGTCGTCCGTGTTGGTCGTGCGCGGTGTCGACCGACGGCCGGGGAGACTCGGGCGCGTCCGGCGTCGATCGGTCGGGAGCGAGATCGGCGAGCCCGAAACCCAGGCCGAACGCGACGATCAGCACAGCGCCGTAGCCGACCAGCCTGCTGCGGACCGACATGGTTCGAGCGTTCACGGTCAGGCGACCGCTTCGAACCCGGCTTCGTCGACAGCGGCGAAGAGGGAGGCCCGGTCGAGCGATTCGCCTTCGACCGCGACCACCTTGCTCGCCAGGTCGACCTCGACGCTGACCACACCGGCGACCTTGCCGATCTCACTCTTCACGGCGGCCTCGCAGTGGCCGCAGGTCATTCCCGGCACCGTGAACGTCATCGTGTCCATCGTCATCCTTTCGTCGTCGTGCGGCAGACCGCTGCGCTCCACCCTATGGACGCTCGGTGAACGTCGCATGTCGCTTGCCGAGAAACGCAGCGATGCCCTCCTGGGCGTCGGCCGTCATCGCTGCAGAGGCCATCAGCTCGACGGCGTAGTCGTACGCCTTGGACTGATCGAGATCCACCTGCGCATAGAACCCTCGCTTGCCGAGCGCCTTGGACAGAACGCTTCCGCGGGTGGCCCGCCGAATCAGGTCGTCGACCGCGCCATCCAGGTCCGCATCGGGAACCACGCGATTGACGAGCCCCCACTCGGCGGCTGTGCGAGCATCGATCGGATCGCCGGTGAAGGCCATCTCGAGCGCACGCTTTCGACCGATGTTTCGGGCAACGGCGACCAGGGGGGTGTGGCAGAAGAGCCCTCCCTTGCCGCCGGGTATCGCGAAGGCTGCCGACTCGGCGGCTATGGCGAGGTCGCACGATGCGACCAGTTGGCATCCGGCTGCGGTGGCGAGCGCATGCACCTTCGCGATGACGGGCTGCGGGATCTCCTGCACCGTGTCCATCATCTCGGTGCACACCTCGAACAGCCGTCTGGCGTCGGACAGGGTTGCGCCGGCCATGTCGGCGAAGTTGTGACCGGCGGAGAACACGGGGCCCGTCGCCGCGATCACGACACCGAGCGCCTCGCCACGGCCGATCTCGCGCAACACGGCGGTCAGCTCGACCATCACCTCGAGCGCGAGTGCATTTCGCTTCTCGGGACGGTCGAGCGTGACCGTGGCGATGCTGGCGTCCACCTCGACGATGACGTGCTGAGTCTCCATGCCCGCAGTGTGCCATCGTTCACGCTCGGGGGCCACGGGTCGAGGGTCACGGTGGTGACTCGGTCGATGGCTGTGTCGAACGAGGCGATCGAGCCGACGAATGCGGTCACCGGCGGGTGTCTGCACGACATCCGGCTCGCGGTGCCCCCCCAGGGGCTCGAACCCTGAACCAACGGATTAAAAGTCCGCTGCTCTACCATTGAGCTAGAGGGGCCAGACGCACGAGCGTGCCCGTGCGACGGCGACCCCCAGTATGCCCTCCGAATCGGCCCTCGCCGATGTACCGGGCGATCCAGAGGGCGTGCCGGCCCGACGGCGCGGGCACGAAGCCCATCCCCGGGCTGCTCGACGGATAGCGTGTGCATCGATGGAGTCATCGCAGGGTGCAACCACGGTTCGAGCCGACGCGCAGGGGTCCTCCCAGGCCGCCCCCACGGCTGCGGGTCGCTGTCCCATCGACCACAGCGCGATGTCAGCGTCGGCGACCTGCCCGTTCCCCCTCCGGCCGACGACCGGCGACGTCCAGCGATCCGCGGCAGATCGCTTCATGCGCAGGCTGCTGCGCATCCGCGAACGACCGCAGCACGTGACGGCAGCGTCGGCCTACTCGGCGTTCCAGCGGTCGATGGCGATCTCGGCCGTCCGGTGCACCCTCACCTATGTGGTGTTCCCGTTCGTCCTGCCGGCACTCAGCTTCGCGACCGGGGTCGGGCCGATCCTCGGCATCGTCATCGGCTCGATCGCCATCGTCTGCGACGTGTTCACCGTCCGGCGCCTGTTCGAGGTCGACCACAAGTGGCGGTGGCACTTCTCGACCATCGCAGTCTGCGTGATCGGACTGCTCTCGGTACTGCTCGTCCAGGACGTCGCCCACCTGCTGTCGTGAACGAACCGCCCGAGCGTGGCCGACTTGCTCGAACCGCGTGGATGGCGATCGGCTTCGCCTCGGTGGGCATCGGATCGGTCGGCGTGGTCGTACCGGGGCTGCCGACCACGGTGTTCTTCATCGTCGCGGCATGGTGCTTCGGGCGCTCCAGCCCGCGCTTCGAGCAATGGGTCCTCGACCTTCCTCGCATCGGCCCGGTGGTCCGTGACCATCGAGCCGGGCTCGGCATCCCCGCCGGCACGAAGCGCATCGCGATTTCCACGATGTGGCTCGCCATCGCCCTCAGTTCCCTGCTGCTGCGGGATCGTCCGTGGCTGGCCGCGCTGATCGTCGCGCTCGGGGTGGTCGGCACGTGGTACCTGCGGTGTCGCGTACCGACTCGGCGATGAACCGCTGATCGCCACCGGCAGGGCGCTACTCTGCAACATCGTTACACGAACGGGGAGCATCTCATGATCTCGAAGCATCGCCGCGCCGCATGGTTGGGCACCCTCTCGATCGCCAGCATCGCTGGCCTCGCCGCAGCACCGTTGGCGCACGCCAGCAGCGACGCCACCCCGCCGGTGACGACCATCGACCACGAGTACGAGGTCGAACTGCCCGACGACGAACTGCACGAAGAGATGCACGACGACTCCGACGACGACGGTGCGGCGGACGACGATGACGTCGCCGGTCACGCGGGTGGCGGCCACGACGGGGATCACGACGACGACGATCACGAGGATCACGACGACGGAGACAACGAGGAGGAGGACGAGGACGACGATCACGCCTCGACCACGTCGAGCACCACCCCGAAGTCGACCACGACCACTGCGCACCCCACCACGACCGCGGCACCGACGACGCTGGCTCCGACCACCACC
>JBDKIV010000250.1:0-7275 GCA_039796935.1 Actinomycetota bacterium
CGACGTCACGCTGGTCGTCGATGCACTGGTCACGCTCAACGGCAGTGTGACGATTCTCGCCGGGCAGCAACTTCGTCTGCCGTGAGGGTTCCGGTAGCGTGGCACCAATGCGTTGCCCTCGCTGCCGTGCCGACGACACCAAGGTGATCGACTCGCGTGAGGCCGACGAAGGGTCGTCGATTCGTCGTCGCCGGTCGTGTTTGCAGTGCACGCATCGGTTCACCACCTACGAGCGCCTCGAAGAAGCCCGACTCATGGTGACGAAATCGAACGGATTGCGGCAGCCGTTCGATCGGACCAAGATCGTCGCCGGGGTAGCGGCCGCTGGCAAAGGCCGGCCTCTCACGACCGATCACATTCACCAGTTGGCCGAGGCGGTCGAGGACGAACTACGGCTCGAGACGAGTGAGGTCACCTCCGCAATGGTCGGCCGAGCAGTGCTCGAGCGTCTTCGTGTGCTCGACGAGGTCGTGTACCTGCGCTTCGCCAGTGTGTACAAGGGTTTCGATGCAGCCTCGGATTTCCAGAACGAGTTGATGCTGCTCGAGAAGTTGCAGAAGGCCTGACCGGTCGCCGCCGGCTCTCGGCGGTCAGGTCGTCGGGCGGACGTATCGCACGAACAAGAAGCCTGCATCTTCGAGGACATGGGCCAACTGCATGTGCTGGCGTACGTCGGGGGCCGCATGGACGAGTCGTGGGCCATCGCCTCCTGCCACCAGCGGTGACACCGTCAGGTCGAGTTCGTCGATCAGGTCGTCGGCGGCCAAGGCGGCATTGAGCGTCGGTCCGCCTTCTGCATGCACGTAGTCGGCGTCCAGTTGAGAGATGGCCGCCCGCAGATCCACATCCGTCGTGCCGGCTCGAATCGAATCGACGGGCGACGCCGGCGCGTCCTCGGGCAGGATCAGGAACCCTGCACCACTGGTGAACAGCGGGGTGTCGAGGTCGACGTTGCCGGTGCGCGACACGACGCCGATGCGTTGGCCGGGCTTCGACGGGGGGCCGTAGCCCTCGTGGCGGGCCGTGCTCGCTCCGACGATGATCACGTCGGCGAGGCGGCGCAGACTGACGAGCACGTCGGTGTCTGCCGGGCTGCCGAGGGCTCGCGAGGTACCCTCCACCACCGTGGACCCGTCGAGGCTCGACACCATGCACAGACCGACCCAGGGTCGTTCGGCGGGCCTGGGCCGTGCCACGTCGTAGGCCTCGCGGGCGCTGATCACGTCGGCGGGTTGGGGAAACAGGCGTCGCATCGATGCAAGGATGTCAGCCATGGCTGCCGATCGCGACATCACCGACCAGGACGAGCACGCTGCATCGGAACGGACTGCGTGGCGAACGTGTCCGCTGTGCGAAGCGGGTTGTGGGCTCGAGATCACGCTGCGTGACGAGCAGGTCGTTCGCATCCGCGGCGACCGTCTCGACGTGTTCAGTCATGGCTACATCTGCCCCAAGGGCTCGACACTGCGGCAACTCCACGACGACCCTGATCGCCTCCGCCGCCCGCTCGTGCGCCGTGACGGCGTGCACGTCGAGGTCGAGTGGGACGAAGCATGGGCGGTGGTGGACGAGGGGATCCGTGGCGTGATCGACCGCCACGGTCGACAGGCGGTGGGCGTGTACCTCGGCAACCCCAACGCGCACAATCTGTCGGCGATGATCTTCAACCGGCCGATGCTGCAGTCGCTCGGCACCAAGCAGCGATTCAGCGCATCGACCGTCGACCAGATGCCGCGCCAGGTGGCGGCCGGGTTCGTGTTCGGGAGTCCGGTCGCGGTGCCGGTGCCCGATCTCGATCGGACGGAGTACCTGCTGATGCTCGGTGCGAATCCGTTCGCATCCAACGGCAGTCTCTGCACGGCCCCCGACTTCCCGGGCAGGATCCGCTCGCTTCGCGAACGTGGTGGCACCCTCGTCGTGGTCGATCCTCGGCGTACTCGTACCGCCGAGGAGGCCGACCTGTGGGTACCGATCCGTCCGGGAACAGACGGACTGTTCCTGGCCGCCATCGTCCAGGTTCTCGACGACGAGGGGCTGATCGCGCCCGGCGCGCATCTGGCCGGTCATCTGCGGGGCCTCGACGCAGTGGTCGCGGCGTGCCGCAGGTTCACCCCGGAGGTGATCGAGGAGGCGACCGGTCTGTCGCCCGAGTTGGTCCGTCGTGTCGCTCGTGAGTTGGCGGCAGCCTCGTCGGCAGCGGTGTACGGCAGAATCGGGACGACGACGACCGAGTTCGGTACGACCACGTCGTGGTTGATCGATGTGGTCAACATCGTGACGGGTAACTTCGACCGGCCGGGGGGTTCGATGTTCGCCCGGCCCGCCACCTCGCGTCGATCGAGCGGTGGGGGAACCGGTCGGGGCTTTTCGACGGGCCGTGGTCACACGAGGGTTCGGTCGCTGCCGGAGGCGATGGGGGAGTTCCCGGTGGCAGCGTTGGCAGAAGAGCTCACGACGCCCGGCGACGGTCAGCTGAGAGCGATGATCACGGTGGCGGGCAACCCGGTGCTGTCGACGCCCAACTCGGTCCGACTCGATGCAGCCCTGGCCGAGGTCGAGTTCATGGTCAGCGTCGACATCTACCTCAACGAGACCACCCGCCATGCCGACGTCATCCTGCCCGTTCCGTCGCACCTGCAACGCAGCCATTACGACCTGCTGTTGTTGCAGTTCGCCGTGCGCAACGTCGCCAACTACAGCCCGGCGGTGCTGCCGCTCGACCCGGGCCAGCCCGACGAGTGGGAGGTGCTGGCCCGACTGGCGCTCATCGCGCAGGGCGCCGGGGTCGAGGCCGATCCGGCGGTCGTCGATGACCTCGTCCTCGATGCGCTGGTGCGCAGCGTCGTCGCCGACAGCGAGTCACCGTTCGCCGGTAGCGACCCGGCCGAGGTCGTGGCGTTGGTGTCGAAAGACGGCCGACGCGGACCCGAGCGCGTGCTCGACCTGATGCTGCAGGCGGGCCCGTACGAGGCGAGTCTCGACCTGCTCGTCGAGCACCCCCACGGGGTCGACTTCGGCGCGCTCGAGCCCCGTGTGCCCGAGGTGCTGCAGACCCCCTCCGGCCTGATCGAGTTGGATCACCCTGCCCTGATGGATGATCTGGTCCGCCTGGCCGACAGTATTGCTGAACTGGGCCGACGCGGGCCGGTGCTGGTCGGTCGCCGCCACCTCCGCAGCAACAACTCGTGGATGCACAACATCGAGGTCCTCGTGAAGGGTGCGGCTCGCTGCACGTTGCAGGTACATCCCGACGATGCGCATCGGTGGGGTCTGACCGATGGGGGTCAGGCCCGGGTGACCAGCCGGGTCGGGTCGGTCGTCGCGCCGGTCGAGGTGACCGAGGTGGTGCGCCCGGGTGTGGTGAGCCTGCCTCACGGGTGGGGGCACGACGCCCCCGGGGCGCAGTTGGGTGTTGCATCGAGACGGGCCGGGGTCAACAGCAACGTGCTGAGCGACGACGAGGCACTCGACCCGCTGTCGGGCACATCGGTCCTCAACGGGATCCCCGTCGAGGTCGTTGCGGTCTGACACCCGGTTTCCCACAGGTTGCACACGGCATCCACAGCGAAATTCACAGACTTGTCCCTCTTCCGTTCCACAGGCTGGTTTGCGTAACGTCACCCGTCGGTGGGCAGCGGTGCGAGGCGCGGACGGACAGGTCCGGTGGCGGGCACTCAGTGCGGTCGGAGCTGTGGGGAAGGGCCCATACCTGCGACTCGTACCGCTGCTGTCACCCCCGCAATTCAGTTCTGGTGTGATCGGAGCAAGAATGACCCGATCGCACGTTGACAGACGTGTAACTACAGTGGTGTAATCC
Source organism: Actinomycetota bacterium (assembly GCA_039796935.1). GTDB lineage: Bacteria > Actinomycetota > Acidimicrobiia > Acidimicrobiales > Ilumatobacteraceae > VFMC01. The sequence goes on from JBDKIV010000250.1 coordinate 3,818, forward strand.
TCCGACCCCTTGTGGCGGGTGCGCAAGATTCGGACACCCGACCACAAGATGTAGTGGTTTCGTTCAGGCAGTCGGCAGGCTGTACGGACGTCACCGCGACGTATCGACATCGCAGGCAATCGAAGAACGAACGAACTCCAGGAAGAGGAAAGTCATGTCCCTAGCGCCAGAGCGTCTCTCCATCGGGATCAAGCGGCATTTCACCACTCCCGGTGTCCACCCCTACGACCAGGTGGCATGGGAGCGCCGCGACGCCCGCATCTCGAACTGGAAAGACGGTTCGGTGGCGTTCGAGCAGCTGGGCGTCGAGTTCCCGGTGTCGTGGTCGCTCAACGCCACGAACATCGTGGCGCAGAAGTACTTCCGCGGCAGCTTGGGCACGCCCGAGCGCGAGTCGTCGCTGCGTCAGGTGATCGACCGTGTCGCAGACACCATCACCACCTGGGGCATCGAGGGCGGGTACTTCGCCGACACCGACGAGGCCGAGGCGTTTCGTGACGAGGTCAAGTTCATCCTGGTCACGCAGCGGGCGGCGTTCAACAGCCCGGTGTGGTTCAACATCGGCGTCAAGGGCGTTCCGCAGCAGGCCAGCGCCTGTTTCATCCTCTCCGTCGACGACAAGATGGACTCGATCCTCAACTGGTATCGCGAGGAGGGCGTCATCTTCAAGGGTGGCTCCGGCGCCGGCGTCAACCTGTCGAAGATCCGTTCGAGCTACGAACTGCTGAACGGCGGCGGCACCGCCAGCGGTCCGGTCAGCTTCATGCGTGGCGCCGATGCCTCTGCAGGAACCATCAAGAGCGGTGGCAAGACTCGTCGTGCGGCGAAAATGGTCATCCTCAACGTCGACCACCCCGATGTCGAGGAGTTCATCTGGTGCAAGGCCAAGGAAGAGCGCAAGGCCCGCGTGCTGCGTGACGCCGGCTTCGACATGGATCTCGATGGGTCCGACAGCTTCAGCATCCAGTACCAGAACGCCAACAACTCCGTCCGGATCACCGACGACTTCATGCAGGCCGTCGTCGACGACGCCGACTGGGCGCTGCGTGCGGTCACCGATGGCACCCCGGTCCGCACGATTCGCGCTCGCGACCTGTGGCGTCAGATCGCAACAGCGTCGTGGGAGTGCGCCGACCCGGGCCTGCAGTTCGACACCACCATCAACAAGTGGCACACGGCTCATGCAACGGGTCGGATCAACGGCTCGAACCCCTGCAGCGAGTACATGCACCTCGACAACTCGGCCTGCAACCTCGCCTCGATCAACCTGCTCAAGTACCTCGACCTCGACTCGACCGGCGATGACGCATTCGACGTCGAGGCGTACATGCACACGATCGAGGTGATGTTCACGGCTCAGGAGATCCTCGTCGGTCGCGCCGACTACCCGACCGAGCCGATCGGCGAGACCAGCCGCAAGTTCCGCCAGCTCGGCCTCGGCTACGCGAACCTGGGTGCCCTGCTCATGGCACTCGGTCTGCCCTACGACTCGGTGGAGGGTCGGGGTTGGGCTGCTGCGCTCACGTCGCTGATGACCGGCCATGCCTACGCCACGAGCGCCAGAACGGCCAGCCGGATGGGACCGTTCGCCGGATTCGCCGACAACGAGATGTACATGCTCAACGTCTTGCGCATGCATCGTGACGCGTCGTACAGCATCGACGGCCTCGATGCGGTGCCGCCGGCGCTGGTGACAGCGGGCCAGCAGGCCTGGGAGGCTGCGGTGCGCGACGGCGAGGAGTACGGCGTGCGCAACAGCCAGGCGAGCGTGCTCGCGCCGACCGGCACCATCGGGTTGATGATGGACTGCGACACGACCGGCATCGAGCCCGACCTCGGCCTGGTCAAGATGAAGAAGCTGGTCGGTGGCGGGACGATGGTGATCGTCAACCAGACCATCCCGCGGGCGCTGCGTCGTCTCGGTTACAACGCACAGCAGGTCGATGACATCATCGCCTACATCGATCGCGAGAAGTCGATCCTCGGTGCTCCGCACCTGGCGGCCGACCACGTCCCGGTCTTTGCGTGCTCGATGGGTGACAACACCATCCACTACGAGGGTCACGTGCGGATGATGGGTGCGACGCAGCCGTTCCTGTCGGGGGCGATCTCCAAGACCGTCAACATGCCCGAAGAGGCCACGATCGAAGACATCGAAGGTCTCCACCTGCTCAGCTGGGAACTGGGGCTGAAGGCTGTTGCGATCTATCGCGACAACTGCAAGGTCGCTCAGCCGCTGTCGACGGCCAAGAAGGACGGCGCCAGCGACGACGTCTCGCCGTCCACGGCCGAGACGGCTGCGACCCACGTGGTCGAGCGAGTGATCGAAAAGATCGTGCACCAGCCCATCCGTCACAAGCTGCCCCGCAGCCGTCGGGGTCGGACCTTCGAGTTCCGTGTGGCCGACTGCAAGGGCTTCGCCACCATCGGCGAGTACGACAACGGTCAGCCCGGCGAAATCTTCCTCACGGTGTCGAAGCAGGGTTCGACGCTCAGCGGCATCATGGACGCCTTTGCGAAGAGCATCAGCTACGGACTCCAGTACGGCGTACCGCTGCGAGCCTTCGTCGAAGCGTTCACCAACATGCGGTTCGAGCCGGCTGGCATGACCGACGATCCGGACATCCGCTTTGCGTCGTCGATCCTCGACTACCTGTTCCGTCGTCTCGCCCTCGAGTACCTCACGTACGACGAGCGCGCCGAGCTCGGGATCTTCTCCGTGGACGAGCGGCTGCAGCCGACGCTTCCCGGGGTCGAAGAGAGCGTCATCCCGACCCTCACCGGGAGCGAGATGGTCGCAGATCCGAAGAGCTTGCCGTCGGCGGCCGAACTGGCGACCCAGCTCGATCTCGGGGTTGCCCCGCAGGCACCGAACAACGACTTCACCAACCCGAACGGCATCAGCCGGGCTGCGGTGCGTCACTCCGATGCGCCGATGTGCATGCAGTGCGGTGTGCAGATGGTGCGTGCCGGTAGCTGCCATGCGTGCCCGAGCTGCGGGAGCACCAGCGGCTGCTCGTGATGTCGAGTGACACCGAGATTTCAGTGGAAGTGACACGCTGATTTCAGTGGAGTGACATCCGATTTTCAGTGCGGTGACACGCACCTTCAGTAGTCCGTCAACCGATCGAGGGGGAGGCCAAGTGCCTCCCCCTCGCGCATTCTGGAAGGGGGTCCCCCGACGTGGTCATCGCTCTTGATGCCTGGCCGGCCTCAGGTGACGCCGAGCATGCCCAGTCGTTCGCGGCTTACCGCAACTACGTCGTTGGGATGTGTCGGCTCGTTGAGATCGAGTTCGGGACAGGTGCTCACCAGCTGCCGGAGCTCGTGGCCGCATCACGTGGCCTCCGTGCGATCAGTGCGGTGGCTCGGCGCAACCGGGATGCGGTGTTGTCCGACATCGAATCCAGCCTCCAGCGCGCGTGGGGCATGCTCCGCGCACAGCGGGTTGCAGAACT
>JBDKIV010000251.1:0-3760 GCA_039796935.1 Actinomycetota bacterium
CGACAGCCTCTCACCGTGCTCGCCCCTACCGGGACGGAACACCACCTCGGACACGGTCTGTGCCGACATGGCCATCTGGTAGAAGCCGACGTGCGCAGGGTTGACCGCCTCGCCGTGCACGTCGACGTCGCCGGCGAGCAGGCGGTAGCCGAGGTCGGTGAGATCCATGTGCTCGAACAGCACGTGGATGCCGTCGCTGTCGTCCCACATCGCGTAGTAGTGGCCGGTCGTCGGCCCGAACGTGGCCCGCTGGTACGGCACGGCCTCGCCGTCCGGGGTCGCGTCGAGGTCGTCCTTGCGGACGAAGTACACGGGCACCGAGCTGTCGACCATCACGGTCCGCTCGCCGCCCATGATCTCGTTCATGTCCGCCTTGAAGTTCCCCGAGTCGGCCAGCACCAACCAGTGCTGCGTCTGGGCGATCGTGTGCATCGAACCCACGACCACGGCACCCGGCAGGCGCCAGGTACGTACCGTGGCGCCCTGCCCGTCGTAGCGCACCACCCCCGCCTCGAGGCCGGCCGCCGACAGGCCGAGCTTCACCGTCCACAGGCACTGGCGCTCCGGGTCGACGAGCGGGTGGGCCGTCGAGAACATCTGCGGGAGCGGTTTGCGCTGCCCGAACGAGTCACCGCCCCAGCTGGCAGCGCTCCCCACCTCGCCGAGGAACCGCAGCGACACCGGGTCGATCTCGGCAGGGCGACCGACGTCCCAGGTGGCGAACAACCGACCGTCCCAGGGCAGGGGCGCGGTGTTGACCATGTTGGCGTGCCCGAACGCCGACTCGAGCCCGAGGAGGCCTCCGGTGAACGCCTCGGGCATCCGGTCGTGCAGTCGCTGCACCGGGGTGTCGATCACCCGGTGACGGAGGGCGAAACGGTCGGGAGGAGCTCCGTGCGTCCCGGCCTCGAGCGAGAGACGGACCATCGCCCCGAAGCCGAACAGCTGATAGCTGAGTCGGCTGTCGATCACCGGCGCACTGATGAACATCTCGCCATGCACGTCGGCGGGCCACGACCCGCGGACCACGCGCAGGTCGAGGTCGTCGAGCTGCGCACGCAGCAACGATTCGGGCATCCCCATGCCGCGACGCTACCCCTCCGACGAACCCCGAGTGAGCCGTCGGGCGCGTCGGAGTCCCTGGCCCACGGCGCGACCAGCCGTTCTGCCGATCTCGGTGCTGCGGTCGCCGGCAGCCGACGACGAACCCGTTGCGCCCGGGGTGGTGGCGGCGGAGGAAGCGGGGGCGACGGGGACCGACGCGGCGGCCGACGCGGGCCGGGCGCGACGGTCGACGAAACTGCTGCGCATCCAGACCACGCCCAGGATGACGGCCACACCTCCGATGGTCAACCGATCGGCTGCGAGCACCGGCATCCAGGGCTGGATCGCAGCGATCGCCAGCGCAGCGATCACCCCGATGTCGAGCAGGCGATGCTGGGCCTTGGTCACCAACCGAAACGCCGACAGGGGTGCACGCCGGACGATCGCAGCGTTGACGACGACGAGCAACCCCATCGCCGCCGGGACCTCGGGCTCTGGGCTCTGCAGGCCCAACGACACGAGAGCGAGACCGAGGATGTACTCGACCAGTTGGTGGATCCAGAACGGACGTTTGACGGCACCAGGCACCATGGCAGCGTACGCGAGACCGCCCCGGCACACAGGGTGCCGGGGCGGTCTGGTCGGTTCTGACGAGTCAGACGAGCGTGAGCCAGCGGCTCACATCATGCCCATGCCACCCATGCCACCCATGCCGCCGCCACCCGGCATCGCCGGTGCGGCCTTCTCGGGCTTGTCGGCGACCAGGCACTCGGTGGTCAGCACGAGCGCTGCGATGGAGGCAGCATTCTGCAATGCCGCACGAGTGACCTTGGCGGGATCGATGATGCCGGCCTTGACGAGGTCGACCATCTCACCGGTGGCCGCATTGAGGCCCATGTTGCCCTCGGCCGCCTCGACGGCCTGGGTCGTCACAGCACCTTCGAGGCCGGCGTTGTCGGCGATCATGCGGGCCGGCGCGACGAGCGCCTCCCACACGGTCCGAGCACCCGTGGCCTCGTCACCCGTCAGGGTGGCGAGCACGGCAGCGACCGCCGGGCGAGCCCGGACGAGCGCAGTGCCGCCGCCTGCGACGACGCCCTCTTCGATGGCGGCGCGAGTTGCCGAGACGGCGTCCTCGATCCGGTGCTTCTTCTCCTTGAGCTCGACCTCGGTCGCTGCGCCGACCTTGATGACGGCGACGCCGCCGGCCAGCTTGGCGAGGCGCTCTTGCAGCTTCTCGCGGTCCCAGTCCGAGTCGGTGTTGTCGATCTCGGCCTTGATCTGGTTGATGCGACCGGCCACATCGTCGGCTTCACCGGCACCATCGACGATGGTGGTGTTGTCCTTGGTGATGATGACCCGCTTCGCACGGCCCAACAGGTCGAGCGTGACGTTGTCGAGCTTGAGGCCGACCTCTTCGCTGATGACCTGACCACCGGTGAGCACGGCCATGTCCTGGAGCATCGCCTTGCGACGATCTCCGAAACCGGGCGCCTTCACGGCGGACGAGTTGAACGTGCCGCGGATCTTGTTGACGACGAGGGTGGCGAGGGCCTCACCCTCGATGTCCTCGGCGATGATGACGAGCGGGCGACCCGTCTTCATCACCGTCTCGAGCGTCGGCAGCAGCGACTGGACGGTCGAGATCTTGCCGCTGTGCAGCAGGATGTAGGCGTCGTCGAGCACGGCTTCCTGGCGCTCTGCATCGGTGACGAAGTACGGCGACAGGTAGCCCTTGTCGAACTGCATGCCCTCGGTGAAGTCGAGCTCGGTCCCGAAGGTGTTGCTCTCTTCGACGGTGACCACGCCGTCCTTGCCGACCTTGTCGATCGCGTTGGCGATGACGTCACCGACCGACGAGTCGGCAGCCGAGATGGTGGCGACTGCAGCGATGTCGCTCTTGTCGTCGACGTCCTTGGCCTGCGAGCGGATCGACTCGACCGCGGCTGCGACAGCCTTTTCGATACCGCGCTTCAGGCCGAGCGGGTTGGCGCCGGCGGCCACGTTGCGCAGTCCGAGGTGGACGAGCGCCTGAGCGAGGACGGTTGCGGTGGTCGTTCCGTCGCCTGCGACGTCGTTGGTCTTGGTGGCGACTTCTTTCACCAGCTGGGCGCCCATGTTCTCGAACGGGTCGTCGAGCTCGATCTCCTTGGCGATCGAGACGCCGTCGTTGGTGATCGTGGGTGCGCCGAACTTCTTGTCGAGCACGACGTTGCGGCCCTTCGGTCCGAGCGTGACCTTGACCGTGTCGGCCAACTTGTTCACACCGGCTTCGAGGGCGCGGCGCGCCTCGTCGTCGAACTTCAGTTGCTTAGCCATGGGTCAGATCACTTCTCCACGATCGCGAGTACGTCGCGGCTGGTGAGGATGAGCAGGTCCTGGCCGTCGACCGTTACTTCGGTGCCGCCGTACTTCGAGTACAGCACGGTGTCGCCGACCTTGACGTCGAGCGGGCTGTGTGCGCCCTTGTCGTCGCTCCAGCGGCCGGGGCCGACGGCGATGACGGAGCCCTGCTGGGGCTTTTCCTTGGCGGTGTCGGGGATCACCAGACCGGATGCAGTGGTCTGCTCGGCCTCGTTGGGCTTCACGACGATGCGATCATCGAGCGGCTTGAGTGACATGGTGCAGGCCTCCATTGGCTGATACACGGTGAGTTGGATCGTCGGATCGGCGATTAGCACTCGCCGACCACGAGTGCCAAGGCTACGCGCTCGAG
>JBDKIV010000252.1:0-5427 GCA_039796935.1 Actinomycetota bacterium
CGCGGCCAGATGCGCCACCGATCGTGGACCCACTCTCACCTCGCCACCTGCCAAGTCGTCCATGCCGGCGGCAGCGGCGATCACCCCGGTTCGCGATGACGCCGATGCGCTCACCACCACCGTCCAACGACCCCGGTCGCACGTGACGTCGAGTTCGTGACAGCCGACTGCTCCATCGGGATGGGTGTAGGTGGCGGCTTCGAACGTGAGAGCCTCGACGATCTCCGGCACCTGCGTCGGATCGATCGGATCGCTTCGGCGCTCTCTCGTCATGAGAAGGCGGCGCAGGCGGCGCATGTACGGCGCAGCCTCGTGGAGATCGATGACGACACCGGGGATGTTGGCGATCGCATCTCCCAGCGATCGTGCGTACAACACCGCCGCCGTCGCCGTCGAGAGCGCCAGATCCCCCCGAGCAACGCCGATGACGACGATCGCGACCAGCACACCGCCTTGCCCGATGGCGAACGCCGAGACGGCGAACCCGTCGCCGAAGCGGGCGAGCCGGATCGTGTCACGACTCACGACGTCGGCCTGGTCGCCGAAGCGGCGGCGGACGAACGACTCGGTGTGCGACATCCGGGTCGAGGCGACGCTCGAGATCGCCGCATCGGCGATTTCGCTGAGCGTCGTGTTCCGGTCGAGCCGATCGTGCGAGAGGCGCGACCACCGACTCGACAGGAGTCGCCGCACCACCTCGAACAGCACGACGAACAGCGTCAGGATCAGGCCGATCTGCGAGTCGATCCACACCACGAGCACCAGGGAGAGCACCAGGTTCGCGACCGCCGGGACACCCGTGGTCTGCGCGGCGAGGAGCGCCGACTGGACACGATCGACGTAGGACGTACACCTGCTGAGCATGCTCGGACGGCCGAGCAATCCACTCTCGACCGCCACGGTGTCGTGGACCCGACGGAACACCTCGTCCTGCAAGCGCCGCCCGCTCCGAAGCGTGAACCGGAGCGCCAACGAGACGGTGACCAGCCTCAGCACGATGATGCCGACGAGCACCAGACCGAACTGCAGCAGGCCGACCCTCAGCGTGGAGGCCCGCCATTCGTCGCGTTGCAACTCGGACTCGTCGTCGAGGGCGAGGAACGAGACGATGAAGTTGACGGCCTCGGCACGCGTGAGCGGCGACTCGGATCCGCTCTCGCGCAGCACCTCGATCTCGTCGCGCCCGACGGATCCGTCCTCGACGACGTCGACGACGAGCTGTTGCCAATCGTTCCTCGCGTCACCGAACTGCCGGGTGACCTGCCGCAACAACGTCTGCGACTCGTAGCTCCGGCCGCTCGGGAACAGTGAGTCGAGCAGCACCTCCGACTCGGCGCTGAGCGAGACGAGCGTTGCAGCACGCACGCCGAGCGCCGTGGCCCTCGCATCCGACCTGGGGACGTCGCCCCACTCGAGCACGAGTCGTGTGACATCCTGCGACTCGAGGAACGCCGAGACGTACCGGTCCGTCTCGGTGTCGGCACGCGCCGCGGCGAGGGCCGTCTCGAGCAGGCGACCGGTGAGCAGCGGCAGGACTGCGACGAGCACGAACAGGCCGACCGACAGGACGATGTTGCATGCGAGCAGCCAGCGGCGTCCGGACGTGAACGGCCAGAAGGCGCGCACCATCTCGGTGATGGTCGCGTCGCCTTCGAGTGCCGGGAGCACGTCTCGAGGCAGGTCGACGACCGCACGCGGCGCGTCGATCGCCATGCCACCCCGATCGGTCACAGCACGTCGTCGGGAGCCACGACGACCTTGCTGTCGGCAGCGCGCACGACATCGTCGTCTCGACCGAGATAGTCGAACTGCGCGAGCAGATGGCGCATCGCCTCGAGGCGGGCTCGCTTCTTGTCGTTGCTCTTCACGACCACCCAGGGCGCGATGTCGGTGTGGGTGGCGGCGAACATCGCTTCCTTCGCGGCGGTGTAATCGTCCCACTTGTCGAGCGACGCGAGATCGGTCGGCGACAGTTTCCACTGGCGAACCGGATCGAGTTGGCGAATCACGAACCGCGTCCGCTGTTCGAGCCGCGACACGGAGAACCAGAACTTCACGAGGTGGATCCCCGAGTTGACGAGCGAGGTCTCGAAGCCGGGGGCGACCCGCAGGAACTCCTCGTACTCGTCATCGGTGCAGTACCCCATGACCCGCTCGACACCGGCGCGGTTGTACCAGGACCTGTCGAACATGACGATCTCGCCTGCGGCGGGCAGATGCGCGACGTAGCGCTGGAAGTACCACTGGGTCCGCTCTCGCTCGGTGGGCTTGCTGAGGGCCACGACCGAAGCGCCACGGGGGTTCAGATGTTCCATGAACCGCTTGATCGTGCCACCCTTGCCCGCTGCGTCGCGACCCTCGAAGATCATCACCACGCGACGGTCCGTCGCCTGGATCCATTGCTGCAGTTTCAGCAGTTCGATCTGGAGACTGCGCTTTTCGACGTCGTACTCGTGACGCGTCATCCGCTGTTCGTACGGATAGTCCTCACGCCACGTGTCGATCTCGGTCCCGGTGTCGGCCCAGGCGAGCACCGGCTCGCGATCGGAGTAATCGACCCGGACCCGGCTCATCAACACCTGGAGGTCGTCGGGCAGGTCGCGGAACTCCGACGGCAAGACGGGCGGATCGGCACCGGGCCGGTGCGCAGCCAACACCGGCGACTCGCTGATCGGTGTGACCGGCGGTCGCCGCCGGCCCGCCGCGCGACCACGCGGAGGATCCGCCCGCCGAGGAGATGACACCATGACTGCGAGACTAGGTCGCCGAGATCGGCGACCGGTCGACGACGCGGCTCAGCCCCCGAAGACGCCGCCCGACAGCATCGGCCCGAGCACATCAGCACCGGCCTCCGAGTTGGCGACGGCGGCGAACATCACCAGCGCGGCACCTGCCATCGAGATGTTCTTGAAGAACTGGATGGTCTCGGTCTGCTTCGACGCCTCGTCCGCCGTCCAGAAGTCGTGCATCGAGACCGCCATGACCACCAACAGGACGGCGACGGCAAGAGCACCCAGATCGAGGAACACTCCGAAGATGATGGCCAAGCTGCCGAGCACGAGGATCAACCCGGACAGAGCGACGGCAGCCTTCGCCGCTGGCACCTTCTTGTGGGCCGCGTACCCTGCCATCGCATCGAGCTTGGCGAAATGCGCGATCCCGCTGTTCAACAGGATCGCGGCGAACAACACGCGTCCGATGATCAAGATGACGTCCATGAGATGCTCCTTCGAGAGGTGGTCGAACGAAACCGGACTCTACGGCTCGGGCGACGAGCGGACGTGGATCACCCGACCCTCTGGCGCTCACCGTGGAACGCGCCACGCGAACCCCACCACTCTGCTCAGTGTCATGTTGGTGGGGACTCACCCATCCGGGGACCCCGTTCGTCCGGCCAGCAGTCTGACGCCCTCACGAACCAACAGTTCTCTGCCGCGAGGAATCAGATACCTTGCGGGCCACGAACTTGCATAGGAAGAAGCGCACATGCCCATCAACGACTGGACCAAACCGACCCTGATCGAGCTGACCTCGGCACCCGACAGTCAGGCCGGGTCTACCTATGGCCCGAACGAGGGATCAAAGGTTGCGAACAACATCTACGACCCGTCTCAACCCCAATTCACGTGAATCGCCCCGGGATCGGTGACTGCTATCGGCAACGTGGACGTTCGCGCCGCGCCGGGCTGGCCAGAAACTCCGACCATCCAAGAAGCACTCCCGAATCAGGGCGATTCGGACGGCCGATGACAACGCTGTTTCGAACCGCGAACGCCCTGCTCGACTGCCATTCGATCCGCATCCCGGAGATCGCTCGGGCGATCACCAGCTGCTGGATCTCACCGGTGGTGTAGAAGATCGTGTGGAACTCGTGAACGGCTCATCGCGCCTTCTCACGGTAGGTGCGGGTGCCAGCATGGTGCCAGGAACACCTGTGAGGCCACCTCCGAGGCCCGTGCGGCTCCCTTGTTCCTGGCAGCGTCGATTACGCAGGACTGGGCACCTGTCGACACAGCCATACCCGTGGGCAGCAACGAATTCACTCCCGAGAGCCAGCCGCGGTAGCGATGGTGGTCGAACGGCGCGTTGCGAACGCTTCGAACCGTCGGCATGCGTGGGATCGCCCGCCGAGTGCTCCCGGGCCTGGCTCAGTCGCCGGTGCTGCCGTCGATGACCTCCCGAAGCAGGTCGGCGTGACCGCAGTGGCGGGCGTACTCCTCGATCATGTGCACGATGGTTCGCCGCAGCGCGTGGCGCCCGCCATCGGGGTTGCCCGTGCTCACGTCGTCCATGCCGGCCAGTGCTAGGTGTCCGTCGATCACGGCGATCTCGTCCCAGAACGCGGCAAGCGCAGCGCTCACGGTCGCGTCTGGGGGGACGTCCCATTCCTCGTCATCGGCGAACAACGCAGGCACGTCGTCGGCAATGAGGACCCGTCGAAACCACCACCGCTCGACGTCGGTCATGTGGCGCACGAGGCCGAGCAGCGTGAGCCGACTCGGAGCGATCGCAGCCAGGCGGGCCTGCGCGTCGGTGAGCCCGTCGAGCTTCCTGGCGAGCACCGCACGGTGGTAGGCGAGGTACCCGAGCAGCACAGAGCGCTCGTCGTCGGCGAAGGCCTTCGACGCGGGGAGAGAAGCGATGGGATCGGGCATCGGCCCACCTTGCCGCCTCAGCGCGATCCGATCAAGTGGCTTGTCGAGCGACGGACGACCAGATCCGTAGGGCCGCCGTCGCCACGAACAGTCATCCGAACTGGAGCAGGCGTCAGCGCCACCAGCAACGACCACAGCCTTGCCGTGAACAACGACGGCAGCGTCATTGGCTTGACGACGACTCGGATCGGCGAGGCGAGACGGTCAGTCGCAATCCCATCCGTCCCACATTCGACGCCGATTGGCCCCAGCATCGCGCTCCCCGAGAGAGCTGACGATCCCTGGCCCGCGTCCCCTAGCGCCGGGGACTCAGGTGATCCACGATGCCGGAGGACCCCGAAGGACCACGTTCAGAACGATGCTGCCAGGAATGCTGCCAGGAATTCGTCTCTGGCAGCATTCAAGCTTGCCTCGAGATGGTCCGAGCGCTGCCGACGGCTCAGCCCAACAGAGCCGACAAGCCCAGCCAGGTTGCTATTCGATGCGCATGCCAGAGATCGCTCGGGCGATCACCAGCTGCTGGATCTCAGATGTTCCTTCGAAGATCGTGTGGATTCGGGGGTTTTGCGGTGTTCGACCTGCTCAGACGGGGTGGCCTGGCCAGGAACAAGGCGGTTTGGCCACGAACGCAGCGGCCCGCTCCCGTGACGAAGATCGGTACGTGGCGTGCGCGCGTGCGCTACCGCGACCCGGGTGGACGGTGCGCTCACATGCCGACCACAACCACCACCGAACAGACACCGGCACCGTCCACGGGCCGGCTCTGGAACTC
>JBDKIV010000253.1:0-6137 GCA_039796935.1 Actinomycetota bacterium
CGTCGTACAACTCGTTCTCGAGCGCCTCGGTCCCCGAGTTGCGAGCATCACCGGAGGCCTCGGCTGCTCGGAGGTGGAGGAGCTGACGCGAGTAATCCCAGTCGTACACCGCCTGGGATGCGTCGATGCCTTCGTAACACTGCAAACGGATCAGGTCGCCCCCGCCCCAGCGAGAGAGCACCTTCGCGACTTCGGTCTTGCCGACGCCTGCCTCACCCTCGAGCAGGAGCGGCCGCTGGAGCCGGATGGCGAGGAAGATCGCCGTCGCGAGGCCGTCGTCTGGGAGATAGCCGTGCGAGGTGAGGGCGGCTGCGACCTCAGCGGGCGTCGAGATGGGAGGGAACACAGCCTCAGGTTAGAGGCCGCGTAGCATGGTGTCTCTGTGGGCACGTCGGTCGAGCGAATCGAGGGGCATGCCGACCGCCGTCGTCTGACCGTTTCGGTGCGCGCCCCCGACGCTGCATCGGTGTCGCTGACCGTCCGGAGTCACGGTTCCCAGACCGAACGGACGACGCCCATGACCAGAGACCGGGACCGCTGGTGCGGCTCGGCCGACGTCGCCCCGGGCGAGCGCTACTGGTTGGCTGCCGACGGCGTCGGCCCGCTGGTCGATCCGTCGGCGTGGGAGGTGACCTTCGATGGCGGGCGACCCTGGTCGGTCGTGCCCGCCGAGCCATGGCCGGTCGGTCACCGGCTCGGCCGCCATCATCGCCACCCGGTGGTCTACGAGATGCACGTACGAGGCTTTGCGGGTTCCTTCGCCGGCGTGATCGAACGCCTCGGGTACCTCGCCGATCTGGGCGTGCAGGCCATCGAGTTGATGCCGGTGCATCCGTTCGACTCGTCGAGCAACTACTGGGGGTACATGCCAGTGGTCTGGGGTGCGGTGCACGAGGGCTACGCCGAGGGTGATGGTGCCGCTGTCGAGGAGCTTGCCGCGCTGGTGGCTGCAGCCCACGACCGTGACATCGAGGTCTGGCTCGACGTGGTGTTCAATCACACGGGCGAAGGATCTTCCGATCGACCGACCTGGAGCCTTCGCGGTCTGGCCGATCGGTACGCGTACCGGCGTCGGCCCGACGGTCGGTACGCCGACGACAGCGGATGTGGGAACGACACCGACCCGTCCGACATCGGGGTGCGCGATCTGGTGTTCGAAGCGCTCGAACGGTTCGCTCGTCTCGGCATCGACGGATTCCGCTTCGACCTCGCGTCGTTGCTCACTCGTGACGGTGGAGAACTGGTCGGCCAGATTGGTGACTGGGCAGCCGATCGCGGTGTCCGGCTGATCGCCGAGCCCTGGGACCTCGTCGAGTACCAGGTCGGCGGTGGCTTCCCCGACCGACGATGGGCACAGTGGAACGACCGGTTCCGCGACGACGTCCGCGGGTTCCTGCGCGGTGAGCCCGGTCTCGTCTCGTCGATGGTCCACCGGGCGAGCGGCAGTCCGGACCTCTTCGAGGAGTCGATCTGGCGATCGGTCAACTTCGTCTCGGCACACGACGGGCTGACGATGCACGACCTGACCACCGTGACGAGCGACCGACACCGTTCGTGGGATTGCGGCGACCGACTGCGGTGGCAGCAGATGGCCAATGCCTTCGCGCTGTTGCTGCTGTCGTCGGGTACGGCCATGTTCGTGATGGGGGACGAGTTCGCCCGGACACAGCATGGCCATGACAATCCGTACGACATCGACGACGAACTCACCTGGGTCGACTGGCGACGGCTCGACGACTGGCGCGACCTCCACGAGTTCGTGCGGCACCTCATCTCGCTCCGCAGCATGGCCGACTTCGATCGCGTCATGTGTTTCGGTGCCCACGGATGGCCCGATCACCGTCACGACTCGCGCTCACTCGCATGGTCGACCGGATCCTTGTACGTGCTGGCCAACGGATGGTGGGAGCCGGTCGAGTTCTCGGTACAGGCACCCGGACGATGGCGACTCGAACTGTCCTCGTCGGACCGGACGGTGCCCGGCCATCACCCCACGACCGTCTCGGTAGCGCCGCGATCGGTCGCCGTTCTCGTCCGCGATCGAGCGGGCGATCTGGAAGGAGCCTCATGATCATCGACATCCAACTGAGTCCCGCGGTCGAACCGTGGGAGTCGATTCGCGACGGAGTCGTTGCGGCCGAGCAGGCAGGCTTCGGTACCGCGTGGGTGTTCGACCACTTCACCGGCCACGTGCTGCGCGGCCACTCGATGCTCGAGTGCTTCACGCTCCTCGGCGCCATGGCGGCATCGACAACGACGATCGGTCTCGGTACGTTGGTGGTCAACGTCGCCAACCGGAATCCCGGAGTGATGGCGATGAGTGCTGCCAGCGTTCAAGCGATCAGCGCCGGCAGGCTGACGCTCGGCCTCGGAGCAGGGCCGGCACCGGGAACGGCATGGTCGTGGGAGCATCGCGACCTCGGGCTGCACGTCGAGTCGACGCTCGCAGCCAGGCACCGGAGGCTGGGTGCTGCACTCGACGAACTCGAACGTCTGTGGGACCCGGACCGGGCCGATGATCTGGCGGGCTACCCGATGCCGCAGCCACGCCCGCCGGTCATCCTCGGCGTGAACAGCGTCCCGCTGGCGCGACTTGCCGGCGAGCGCACCGACGGGATCAACGTGCGTTGGAACCACGAAGCGCTCGACGAGTTGATCGAGACGGCGGTCGAAGCGCACGACGCATCACCGCGTGCGGCGCATCCGTTCGACGTGTCGGTCTGGTGCCCGTGGGACGAGACCCTCGCCGACCCCGAACACCCGGACCGGCAGCGCTGGCACCGCCTCGGCGTCGATCGGCTGGTGCTGCAGTGCGGCGACGGGCACGACGTCGCAGCGATCGACCGGGTCGGTCGACGGGTCGGCTCGACGTCGTGACGGTCCGCTCGGTCGCCGGGACGTCGCTACAGGTAGCGCAGTTCCTGCGCCGAGCGAGTGAGGTCGTCGCGGAAGTCGGGGTGGGCCACGCCGATGAGTGCCCGCACGCGCTCACGAATGGTCCGACCGCGCAGTTCGGCCACGCCGTACTCGGTGACGACCATGTCGACGGTGTTCTTCACCAAGGTGACCGCGTCGCCTGAGGCCAGCTGAGGAACGATCCTGCTGACCGTTCCCTGCCGGGCGGTGCTCTGCAGCACGATGAAGCTCTGTCCGTGCTCGCTGAACGCTGCGCCGCGCGCGAAGTCGCTCTGTCCCCCCGAGGACGAGTAGTACTGGCCGTGGATCGTCTCGCTGGCGCACTGGCCGAGGAAGTCGACCGCGAGGCTCGCGTTGATGGACACGAAGTCCGGCTCTCGAGCGATGACTCGGGGATCGTTGACGTAACGGGCCGACCAGAGCTCGAGCGTCGGGTTTTCGTGGACGAAGTCGTACAGGCGTTGCGTGCCGAGGGCGAAGGTACCGATCACTTTCAGTCGGTTGTTGGCTTTCCGCACCCCGTTGACCACACCCGACTCGATGAGGTCGATCAGCCCGTCCGAGATGAGTTCGGTGTGCACCCCGAGGTCGCGGTGGTCGGCGAGGTGAGCGAGCACGGCATTGGGTATGGCGCCGATGCCCGCCTGGATCGTGCTGCCGTTGCGAACGCGTTCGGCGACGAAGCCGCCGATCTGGCGATCGACCGCAGACGGCTCGGCCGGCTCGACGGCGACGAGCGGATAGCTCGTCTCGACGTAACCGTCGACCTGAGAGATGTGGATCTGATTGCGACCGTAGGTGCGTGGCATCTGCTCGTTCACCTCGACGAAGAACGGCACCCGACCGATGAAACTGCAGACGTAGTCCGACGAGGTCCCGAGCGAGAAGTTGCCGTGGCGGTCCGGCGGTGAGACCGAAGCGATGACGTAGGGATTGCGGGCCCTGCGTCGGATGAGGTCGTAGACCTCCGAGAAGTGGTTCGGGACGAGGTCGACCGTGCCAGCGTGGAAGTGCGGTCTCGTGACGTGTGAGAGGAAGTACGAGATGTGACGCAGCCGGTCACCGAACACTCCGTGCATCATCGGCCGGTCGCGCATGGCGTGCATCTGGTGCACGGTCACACCGTGGAGGCGCTCGACGTTCGCCTCGAGCGCGTCGAGCAGCGTCACTGGTTCGCCGTTCGAGATCGGGACGACCAGTTCGCAACCCGGCCGGATGCGGTCGATGAACGAGGCCGGATCGGTGACCCGCTTGGAACGGAGCAGGTCGTCGGTGTGGCTCATTCAGCGATCTCCAGTGCGAATCGGTCGGTGCCGGAGCGACGGCCTCAGGCTAGCGTTCGACACGTGGATCTTGGATTGAACGGACGGCGTGCAGCGGTCGCTGCGGCGTCGGGTGGACTCGGGTACGCGGCAGCGGCTGCGCTCGCCGCCGAGGGGGTCGAGGTCGTGATCTGCGGGCGGGACACAGCACGTATCGCCGATGCTGCCGCATCGATCGGTCACGGTTGTGTCGGCGTCGTCGCCGACGTCAGCAACGCGGCAGGGGGTGAGGCGTTCATCGCTGCCGCCACCGAGGTGCTCGGGTCACTCGACATCGTCATCGCGAACGCCGGAGGGCCGCCTGCGGGCAACTTCGAGTCCACTCCCGTTGCTGCCTACGACGCAGCCCTCGATCTCAATCTGCTGAGCGTGGTGGGGATGGCCAAGGCGTCCATCCCGGCGATGCAGTCGCGGGGATGGGGTCGATTCGTCGCGATCACGTCGTTGTCCGTGCGTCAGCCGATGCCGGCACTCATCCTGTCCAACACCGCTCGAGCCGGAGCAACGGGTTTCTTGAAGACCGTCGCCCGAGAGGTGGCCAAGGACGGCGTCACGGTCAACACGGTGCAGCCCGGTCTGCATGCGACCGATCGGGTCACGCAGTTGTACGGAGCGGGCGGTGCCGATGTGGCCGCCGGCGTGCCAGCTGCCCGCCTGGGCGACCCCGGCGACTTCGGCTCGATCGTCGCCTTCGTGTGCAGCGCACAGGCCAACTACCTCACCGGCGCCCAGATCAACGTCGACGGTGGAATGTACGGAGGACTCCAATGATCATCCACGTCGTCACACTTCGTCTGCAGCCCGGCACGACGCCCGAGCAGATCGCCGCGATCAGCGCTGCGCTCGATCGGCTCCCCGGTGCGATCAGCCAGATCCGCTCGTACCGCCACGGCGCGGATGCGGGCGCAGGTGCGAGCGGCGTGAACTCCGACTACGGGATCGTCGCCACCTTCGACGACCTCGACGGCTGGCGTGCGTACGACCAGGACGAGTTGCACAACGAGATCCGCGCCACGCTCATCAAGCCCGTGCTGGCCGATCGGTCGTCGATCCAGTTCGAGGCCTGAGCCCGGGTGTACGAACCCGGGCCCGGACGGTCTAGAACCGGACGACCCGGACCTGGTCGAACCACGGGTCGAGCGATGCGATGCGGTCGATGCTCTCGCGTCGCATCACCACCAGCGTCACGGCGGTGTCGTCATCGACTGCCACGGCCAGTTCGAGCCGTCCGGCCTGGCGCCGGAATTGAGCGGCCACGTGGATCCGTTCGATCGGGGCCACGATGTCGTCGGCGCCGTCGAGATCGGCGAGGTGGTCGTGGCGTGCCCGGAGCCGTATGTCGCCCCGCTCGTAGTCGTCGAGGAGTGCTCGGTACCGGCTGACGACATCGGCGTGGTCGGCATGCCCGGGGTCGGCGAGCGCCTCGAGGAACGACCGGTCGATGAGCACGGTGGCGGGCGTCATCCGAGCGCCGCCCGGGCGCGAGCGGCTCGAGTGGCGCGCTGGCGTCGTTCGATCCAGCCCCAGAGGGCGAACGAAACTCCCACGAGTAGCGCCCCTGCCAGGCCGTCGACCACCCAGTGCTCGCCGAAATAGACGAGCGATGCCAACATCGCGACAGGGAAACAGAGCAACGCAACCTTGAGCCACCACCACCTGACCAGGGGCAGGAAGAAGGCGGGGACGAACAACGCGAACGCGGTGTGCAGCGATGGCATGGCGGCGACGGCGTTTCCCCAGTCGAGGGCCTGTTGCCAGCCCTTGACGAACCCCGTGAAACCCATGTCCTGGAACCCTCGTCCCGTGTGCCGGGCCAGGGGCTCGAACACCCGGTAGTCGTGGCGAGGACTCGACGCCATCCACGGCGGCACGGTGGGCATGATCACGAAGAGCGCGCAC
>JBDKIV010000254.1:0-5128 GCA_039796935.1 Actinomycetota bacterium
GGCCGATACCGATCCCGCGGCCCTCGTGGCCGCGCAGATACACGACCACGCCGTGGTCCTCCTCGGCGATCCGCTCCATCGCTGCAGCCAGCTGCGGCCCGCAGTCGCAGCGCCGCGATCCGAACACGTCCCCGGTGAGGCACTCGCTGTGCACGCGAACGATGGCCGGTCTGTCGTCGGTCATCTCTCCGCGCACGAAGGCCAGGTGCTCGACGCCGTCGAGCGAACTGCGGTAGGCGACGCACGTGAAGGGCCCCCACTCGGTGGGCACGGTTGCCGAGGCGACGCGCTCGACCAGTTTTTCGTTGACCCGCCGGTATTCGATGAGCTTGGCGATCGACGACAGCAGCAGGCCGTGCCGGGCGCAGAACTCCTGGAGTTCGGGCAGTCGCGACATCGTGCCGTCGTCGTTGGTGATCTCGCAGATCACGCCGACCGGGGCGCATCCCGCCAGACGAGCGAGGTCGACGGCCGCCTCGGTGTGTCCGGCGCGCTTCAGCACCCCCCCGGTGCGGGCGCGCAGCGGGAAGATGTGTCCGGGTCGAGCGAAGTCGCCGAACGATCGTGTCCCGTCGGCGAGTGCCCGAAGCGTGGCGGAGCGGTCGGCAGCCGAGATGCCGGTGCTGATGCCCTCGATCAGGTCGACGGTGTCGGTGAAGGCCGTGCGCTGGCTCTCGGTGTTCTGCTCGACCATCAGCGGCAGGCGGAGCGCGTCACAGCGGTCGCCCGTGAGCGGTGCGCAGATCACGCCGCTCGTGTGGCGGACGAAGAAGGCGATCGCTTCGGGCGTGGCGTGTTCGGCGGCCATGATCAGATCGCCCTCGTTCTCGCGGTCCTCGTCGTCGACGATGACGACGATCTCGCCGCGGGCGATCGCTGCGACCACGTCCTCGATCGGTGCGAATGGGTCGCGTGCAGATCCGGTTGCGGTCATGCTGTCTCCTGGGGGATGAGTTCGATCTCGATGTCGTCGCCGAGCATTCGCAGCGCGTCGATCCGCCCCCGCCAGAGCTCGGCCATCGTGGAGGCGCCGAGGCCCGACAGCATCGACATGCCGTCGTCGCCGCCCATGAGGGCAGGGGCGAGGTGGATGACGTAGCGGTCGACCAAGCGGGCCCGGTGGAAGCTGGCGGCAACCTTTGCGCCGCCCTCCACCAGTACCTGCAGGACGCCCTCGCCACCGAGTCGGTCGAGCAGGTCGCCGAGGTCGCCCTGCCACTCGGTGCACGGATGCACCTTGGCACCCTCTGGTGCCTTGCCGAGGACCACCCGGCGCGGGCTCGGCGCCTCGACGTGGCGGACGGTCAGTTCGGGGTCGTCGGCGCGCACGGTGCTCGCCCCGACGACGACCGCTCCGCTCTCGGCCCGCAGTTGGTGGACGCGAACACGGGCCGGCGCGGACGTGATCCAGCGGCTCGTACCGTCGGGTGCTGCGGTGCGGCCGTCGAGCGTCGCTGCCAGCTTGAGCACCACGAACGGCCGTCCCGTGCGGCGGTGGTGGAGATAGGGCTCGAGTTGCCGCGCTGCTTCCTCGGCCCCGGGGCCGACCTCGACGGTGATGCCTGCCTGGCGAAGGCGCTCGATTCCTGCGCCACTCACCCGCTGGTCGGGATCGACGAGCGCGACCACGACAGTGGTCACGCCGGCGTCGATGAGGGCGTCGACACACGGTGCGGTTCGGCCGTGGTGCGAACAGGGTTCGAGCGTGACGTACACCGTTGCTCCGCGGAGGTCGGCGCCGGCCTGGGCTGCGGCGTCGAGCGCGACGCGCTCGGCGTGCCGTGATCCGGGCGCCTCCGTCGATCCGGTGAACTCCCGGCCGTCGGCACACGCGACGACACAACCCACCCACGGATTGGGCGGTGCGACGAGTCGGGCGCTGCGAGCTGCTTCGAGCGCTCGAGCCATGGCGTTGGGGTCGATCTGTTCCATCCTGGCCTCCGCGGGTTCGTGCGAACGGTGACCGTCACCGGACACGTCCACCTGTCCCGTCGCGGGGGAGTTGTTCACTGCGGCGCGGAGGCTACGCGAGCGATTGCAGCAACGCCCAACCGTCCCGGACATGCGCCGAGGTGGTCGCTCGCGCTCCGATGGAGAATCGCAAGGCGCTCCGTCCGTCGAGGACGGTCCGCGTGAACAGGACGCGACGGGTCGCGTTGGCCTGTTCGATCAGACGGTCCGTCGCTTCGTCGCCGTCTCGGTGCGCGAGGCACAGCAGGTTGAGCGGGTGCGGCGCGAGGATCTCGAAACGCGGGTCGTCCGCCGCCCACGAGGCGAGTTGCTGGGTGAGCGCAACGTGTCGGCGGATCATGTCGATCGCTTCGCCGGCCCCACCGGTCCTGATCGTGAACCACAGCTTCAGCGAACGGAACCTGCGGCCGAGCGGGATCTGCCAGTCGCGGTAGTCGATCGCAGCGCCCGTCTCTGCTGCCTTCGACCGCAGGTAGTCGGGCAGGATGCTGAGCGCACCGATGAGCGCCGCCCGATCGGCCGTGTAGAACAGGTCACAGTCGAAGTTGACGCCCATCCACTTGTGCGGGTTCGTGCAGTAGCTGTCGGCCGATTCGAGACCTCGGTTCACCCACCGCAGTTCGGGTGCCAGCGCAGCGATGCCGCTCATGGCCGCATCGACGTGGAGCCACATGCCCGAGCGTCGAGCCACGTCGGCGATCCGCTCGGTCGGGTCGAAGGCCATCGAACTGGTGGTGCCGTGGGCCGAGCACACCCAGAACGGGGTGAGCCCGGCGGCGAGGTCGTCGTCGACCATCCGCGACAGGGCGTCGACGTCCATCGCGAAGGTCTCGTCGTGGGGCACGATGCGCAACTGCGAGGTGCCGATCCCCGCAATGCGAAGACCCTTTTCGATGCTGGAGTGTGCCTGCGAGGTCGCGTACGCGATCAGGCGTGTCGTGTCGCCGGTCGAGTTGATGGTGCCGCCCGACACCCGCCACCGTGCGGCGAGGATCGACGCAAGCGTGGCCTCGCTCGCCGACCCGTGGATCACGCCGCCCCCGGTCGGGCTCTGCGAGTGGAACCGCGCAGGAAGCCCGAGCAGCTCGATCATCCAGTCCATCATCAGGGTCTCGACCTCGGTGCACGCCGGGCTCGTGACCCAGCTCATCCCCTGGACCCCGAGGCCGGCCGAGACGAGTTCGGCGAGGATCGACGCGTACCCCGAGTTCGCGGGGAAGTAGGCGAAGAAGCTTGGATGCTGCCAGTGCGTCAGGCCCGGCACGACGATCTGGTCGAGATCGTCGACGACCGACCGGAAGGGCTCGACGGCCTCCGGCGGATGTTCGGGCAGGCGCGAGCGAATCTCGCCCGGCTGTACGGCCGAGGTGACGGGCATCTCGCCGACGTGCTCGAGATAGTCGGCGATCCAGTCGATGAGCAGCTTTCCCTGCGCGCGGAACTCGTCGGGAGTCATGGGTCCGAGCGTAGGGTTCGGTCGATGATCGACCCGCACCGATTCTCGACACGGACCGCATCGCCGCGCGGATTCAGCCAAGCCTTCGTGCACGAGGGCCGAGGTGGAGTTCCGTTGCTCTGCGTGCATGGTTGGCCCGAGACCAAGCGGATCTTCTGGAAGGTCATCGAGCCGCTCGCCGCCGCCGGCTTCGAGGTGATCGTCCCCGATCTACGCGGGTTCGGTGACAGCGAGATCGGCCCGGACGGCTTCCACGACGTGCCGAGCCACGCCCGTGACCTGTATGCGCTGGTGCACGACGTGCTCGGCCACGAGTCGGTCGTCCTGCTCGGAGGCGACCTCGGTGGGCCCGTCATCCAGGACCTCGCGCTCCGGTACCCCGCATGGGTCGACCGGATGGTCCTGTTCAACTCGCCGCTGCCGTACATGAACGAGGCGATGGCTGGGCTGGACGGCACACGCCCGGCGCGTGAGGCGAGCGACTACTTCTTCCGACAGGGCCTCGATCCCGATGGTCTCGCTGCCGAGCTCGTCACCGCCGAGCAGCGCCGTCGGTACATCGCGACCTTCTACACGAGCCGGTTCTGGGCCCACCCCGGCGCATTCGTCGGTGACGGTGAGGTCGAGTTCCACACCGAACCGTTCGCCGATGCGGCACGGCTCCGAGCGAGCTTCGGAGGGTACGAGAGCACGTTCGCCGAGTCGGCGCGGAGCGAGCCGTCGATGCTCGGACCCAACGGGCACACGCCGACGCTCATCCTGCACGGCACCAGTGATCGCGTGATCTATCCGGCGTTCGACCGGATGGCGGCGTGCGTGTTCGCCAACCACGTCGGTCCGTTCCTCCTCCGTGACTGTGGGCACTTCGTGCCCTGGGAGTCACCGCATGCGCTCGTCAGCGGAACCGTCGCCTTCTGCGGCGACCTCCTGGCCGGTCGCTGACTCGCGCTGGCGGACGGAGCGGACGATCCGCCAGGCGATGAACACCGTGCCGGCGAGGAGGACACCGAAGGTCAGCAGCTGGCCGGTGTCGGAGCGTGACTCGCTCCCGCATCCGGGCCGGGGGAGCGAGCTCACACAGTCACCGATGTTCGCGTTCTCGGGGATGAAGTCGTTGGTGGCGATCGGCGCGATCGGTTCGCCCGGTTCGCCGACGCTCGCTGCAGCCTGAGCGCCGAACAGCAGCGAGCAGCACAGCACGACGGTCAGGGCGAGGAGGCGCAGCTTCACGGAACCCATCGTGCCATGTGGAGTGTCCGCGACCTACCCTGAGGCCATGCCTGCAGGCTCGGTCGAACATCCCGTCCTCGTCGTCGACTTCGGTGCGCAGTACGCGCAACTCATCGCCCGTCGGGTGCGCGAGCACCGTGTGTACTCGGAAATCGTCCCGCATCGGATCACCGCCGAGGAGGTGGCCGCTCGTCGCCCGGCTGCGATCATCCTGTCGGGCGGACCGAAGAGTGTCCACGTGGACGGCGCTCCGTCGCTCGACCCGGCGATCTACGACCTGGGGATCCCCGTGCTCGGCATCTGCTACGGCGCTCAACTCGTGGCGCAGCAGCTGGGTGGAACGGTGGGGCGAGGGATGCGCGGCGAGTACGGTCGGGCTCGGTTGAGTCGGCACCAGGGGGTCGATTCGGTCCTGCTGGGCAGCGACGAACCCGCCGACCAGGACGTCTGGATGAGCCACTTCGATGCGGT
>JBDKIV010000255.1:0-7193 GCA_039796935.1 Actinomycetota bacterium
TCACTTGGTGATCTTGGTGACGCGGCCGGCGCCCACGGTACGACCACCCTCGCGAATCGCGAAACGCAGCCCCTCATCCATCGCAATCGGCTTACCAAGCTCCACCGTGATCGACACATTGTCACCCGGCATCACCATCTCCGTCCCCTCCGGCAACTGAATCGTCCCCGTCACATCCGTCGTACGGAAGAAGAACTGCGGACGATAATTGTTGAAGAACGGCTTATGACGCCCACCCTCACCCGAGGTCAACACATACACCTGACCCTCGAAATTCGTGTGCGGCGTAATCGAACCAGGCTTACACAACACCTGCCCACGCTCGACATCTTCTTTCTTCGTGCCACGCAACAACGCACCAATGTTGTCACCAGCCTGACCCTCATCAAGCAACTTCCGGAACATCTCCACACCAGTACAGACCGACTTCTGCGTCGCACGCAGACCCACGATCTCCACCTCATCACCCGTATGAACCTTGCCCTGCTCGACCTTGCCAGTCACCACCGTCCCACGACCCGTGATCGTGAACACATCCTCGATCGGCATCAAGAACGGCTTGTCCAACTCACGCTGCGGCTCCGGAATACTCGCATCACACGCCGCCATCAACTCCATCACCTTCTCCTGCCACACCGGATCACCCTCCAACGCCTTCAACGCGCTGACCCGCACAACAGGAGCATCATCACCAGGGAACTCATACTCCGACAACAACTCACGCACCTCGAGCTCCACCAACTCGAGCAACTCCTCATCCTCAACCATGTCCGACTTGTTCAACGCAACAACAATGTACGGAACACCCACCTGACGAGCCAACAACACATGCTCACGCGTCTGCGGCATCGGACCATCCGTCGCAGCAACCACCAAAATCGCGCCATCAACCTGCGCAGCACCCGTGATCATGTTCTTGATGTAGTCAGCATGACCAGGCATATCCACATGCGCATAATGCCGATTCGCCGTCTCATACTCGATATGAGCAATCGAAATCGTAATACCACGCGCCTTCTCCTCAGGCGCCTTGTCAATCTGATCGAACGGCGTATACGCAGCCAACCCACGATCCGCCAACGTCCGAGAAATCGCCGCAGTCAACGTCGTCTTCCCATGATCAATATGACCCATCGTGCCAATATTCACATGCGGCTTCGTACGCTCGAATTTTGCCTTGCTCATGTTGCTGCTCCGTCTCGGGGGATGCGTGGGTTGTCAAAGAACGCCCGGAGTGTAGCGGCTCACCGGCGACGCATCCACCCGCCGGCGCGAGATCCGTCCGGTCGGCTGGACCGGTCCGGACTTGTACGAAATGTACAGTTCAGCCATGCACCTCGCATCACGACTCGACCGCCTCGGCACCGAGACCGCCTTCGCCGTGTCGCTCGCAGCTGCCGACTGGGCGGCTCGCGGCAACCATGTCTACCCGTTCCACCTCGGTGATCTCGACCTGCCCACCCCGGCCAACGTCGTCACCGCGCTCGATCGGGCCATCGCCGACGGCCGGACCGGCTACTGCCCCGCTGCAGGAATTCCCCTGCTGCGCGAGGTGCTGGCCGACGACGTGGGTGCCCGCCGAGGGATCCGGTTCTCGTCCGACAACGTCGTGGTGCAGCCGGGCGGCAAGCCGGTGATCGGCAAGTTCATCCAGTCGGTGATGGAGCCGGGCGACGAGGTGCTGTACCCCAATCCCGGCTACCCGATCTACGAGAGCCAGATCGAGTACTTCGGGGGCACCGCCGTGGCGTACCGCTACGTCGAGACTCCCACCGGCTTCGCGCTGGACATCGAGCACCTCGCCTCGCTCGTGACACCTCGCACGAGGGCCATCATCTACAACGACCTCCAGAACCCGTTGTCGGCAGAGAGCTCCGCTGCCGAGATGGAGGCCGTCGCCGACCTCGCGCTCGCGCACGACCTCTGGGTCCTGTCCGACGAGGCCTACTTCGAGATGCGATACGCGGGCACGAGCCGCAGCATCGCCAGCTTGCCGGGCATGCAGGATCGCACCGTCATCCTCTACACCTTCTCGAAGAAGTTCGCCATGACCGGCTGGCGTCTCGGAGCGGCCATCGCCCCGGTCGAGATCGCCCAGTCGATCGCCAAGCTCAACACGAACGACGAATCGTGCACCGCCCACTTCGTGCAGTGGGCCGGTGTCGAAGCCATCACGGGCGACCAGTCCGGGCCGGCCGCGATGGTCGACGTCCTCCGCGCCCGCCGCGATGCCGCAGTCGACGCCGTCAACGCCGTGCCCGGCATGCACACCGCTCGGCCGGACGCCACGTTCTACCTGTTCGTCAACGTCACCGAAGCGCTCCACGCGACGGGCCACGACGACGTGGCCGAGTTCGCGACCGCGGCCCTGCACCACACCGGCGTGTCGTTCTGCACCCGACGACATTTCGGACGACCGCAACCCGGCGAGACCGACCAGTACATCCGTCTCGCCTATTCGGGGATCTCGGCCGAGGACATCACCGAAGGGCTGGGCCGGCTGGCCGACTGGGTGAGCACCACCGGAGCCGGACGATGAGCCGGGGTCCGCACCGGGTGGTCGTCACCGGCAAGATCCCTCAGCCCGGACTCGACCTCCTCGTCGCCGCCGGTCACGACGTCGTCGCCTGGGACGACGAGGCACCGATCGGCCGTGACGAACTGCTCCGCCGGGTCGCGGGTGCGACCGTCATCGTCTCGCTGCTCACCGAACGCATCGACGACGAACTCCTCGAGGCGGCCGGACCAGGTCTACGCGCCGTGTGCAACGTGGCCGTCGGCTACAACAACATCGACGTGCCCGCGTGCCGGTCGCGCGGTGTCACCGTCACCAACACACCCGGCGTACTGACCGACGCGACCGCCGACCTCACGATGGCGCTCATCTTGATGAGCACTCGTCGGCTCGCCGAGGGCGAACGGCTGATCCGCCGTCGCGACCCCTGGCAATGGGGCATGTTCATGATGCTCGGGACCGGCATCCAGGGGGCGCGCCTCGGCTTGGTGGGAATGGGCCAGATCGGGACCGCCGTCGCGCGCCGGGCGAGGGCGTTCGGCATGACCGTGGCGTACAGCAATCGCAGACGGGTCGACAGCGCGGTCGAAGCCGAACTCGACGCCGTTCATCTCTCCTTCGACGAGTTGCTCGAGACGAGCGACGTGGTGTCGTTGCACTGCCCGTACTCGAGCGAGACGCATCATCTCGTCGGCGCCGCGCAGTTGAACACGATGAAGCGATCCGCTCACCTCGTCAACACCGCCCGCGGACCCGTCGTCGACGAAGCAGCCCTGGTGGAAGCACTCGAACGGGGCGCGATCGCCGGAGCCGGACTCGACGTGTTCGAGCACGAACCGCAGATCCACGAAGGACTGCTCGGACGGGACGACGTCGTGCTCATCCCGCACCTCGGATCGGCCACGGTCGAGACCCGGACCGCCATGGCCACGCTCGCAGCCCGCAATGCGCTGTCGCTGCTCGCCGACGGCGGGGCGATCACCCCGGTCGGCTGAGCAGGCTCACCAGACCGGGGCTCTCGCGTCGGATCACTCGCCGCGGACGCGCTTGATGATGTCGCTGGCGATGTTCGGCGGAACCTCGGCGTACTGCGCGAACTGCATGGTGTACGTGGCGCGGCCCTGGGTACGTGAGCGGAGATCCGTCGAGTACCCGAACATCTCGCTCAGCGGGACCTGGGCTCGGACCACCTGGGTGTTGCCCCGTGCCTCCATGCCCTCGATCCGGCCGCGCCGGCTCGACAAGTCGCCCATGACGTCACCCATGTACTCCTCGGGCGTCACGACCTCGACACCCATGATCGGCTCGAGCAGGACCGGCTTGGCCATCTCGGCGGCCTTCTTGAAGGCCATCTGACCGGCGATCTTGAACGCCATCTCGGACGAGTCGACGTCGTGGTACTGGCCGTCGACCAGGGTCGCCTTGACGTCGACGGTCGGATACCCGGCGAGAACGCCCGAGTCGAGCGCCATCTGCATGCCCTGGTTGGTCGGCTGGATGTACTCGCGCGGCACGCGGCCGCCCGTGATCGAGTCGACGAACTGGTAGCCGTTGCCGGGGTTCGGCTCGAGCGTGATCTTGACCACGGCGAACTGACCCGAACCACCGGACTGCTTGATGTGGCGGTACTCGACCGACTCGACCTTCTTGGTGATCGTCTCGCGGTAGGCGACCTGCGGCTTGCCGACGGTGGCGTCGACGTTGAACTCGCGCTGCATGCGGTCGACGAGAATCTCGAGGTGGAGCTCGCCCATGCCCGAGATGACGGTCTGGCCGGTCTCTTCATCGGTGCGCACCCGGAACGTCGGGTCCTCGTCGGACAGCGACTTGAGCGCCTTGCCGAGCTTGTCCTGGTCGTCTTTGGTCTTCGGCTCGATGGCCACGTGGATCACCGGCTCGGGGAACTCCATCCGCTCGAGGATCACCGGGTTGGCGCGATCGCACAGCGTGTCGCCCGTCGTGGTCTCCTTGAAGCCGAGACCCGCCACGATGTCACCGGCCAGCGCCGTCTCGATGTCCTCACGCTGGTTGGCGTGCATGAGCAGGATTCGACCGAGACGCTCACGGCGCTCCTTGGTCGAGTTGTAGACCTCGTCGCCTTTGCTGATCTGGCCCGAGTACACCCGGAAGTAGGTCAGCTTGCCGAACGGATCGGCGACGATCTTGAACGCCAGGGCGGCGAAGGGCTCGGACTCGGAGGCCTTGCGGACCACGATCTCGTCTTCGTGGTTCGGACGGATGCCCTCGGCCGGCGGGATGTCGAGCGGGCTCGGGAGGAAGTCGACGACTGCGTCGAGCATCGCCTGGACACCCTTGTTCTTGAATGCCGAACCGCACAGGATCGGCACGAAGTCGAAGGCCAGCGTCCCCTGGCGAATGGCGCGCTTGATCTCGGCGACGCTCAGCTCCTCACCGGCGAGGTACTTCTCCATCAGCGCATCGTCGCTGGTGGCGATGGTCTCGAGCAGTTCTTCGCGGTACTGATTGGCCTCGTCGACCATGTCGGCCGGGATCTCGAGCTCGTCCCACTTGGCACCGAGTTCTTCGTCGCGCCACACGAGCGCCTTCATCGTCACGAGGTCGATCAACCCGACGAACGGCTTGTTGCTCTCGGGACCGCCGGCACCGATGGGCAACTGGATGACGGCCGGGGTCGCCTCGAGACGCGACTTGACCATGTCGACCGTGCGATAGAAGTTCGCCCCGATGCGGTCCATCTTGTTGACGAAGCACATGCGCGGCACGCTGTACTTGTTGGCCTGACGCCACACCGTCTCGGTCTGCGGCTCGACACCGGCCACCGAGTCGAACACCGTGACGGCACCGTCGAGCACGCGCAGCGATCGCTCGACCTCGACGGTGAAGTCGACGTGGCCCGGCGTGTCGATGATGTTGATGCGGTGGTTGTTCCAGATGCAGGTGGTGGCGGCCGAGGTGATGGTGATACCACGCTCCTGCTCTTGCGCCATGTGGTCCATGGTCGCCGCGCCCTCGTGCACCTCACCGATCTTGTAGCTCTTGCCGGTGTAGTAGAGGATGCGCTCCGTGGTCGTGGTCTTGCCGGCATCGATGTGCGCCATGATGCCGATGTTGCGGGTGCGCTCCAGCGGGAATTCGCGCTTGGCCATCTGAGAGTCCTCTTCTACGTCGTCGTCCGGGCCCGATCAGTGGGCCGCGCCAGGCCGGATCCGGCCACAGGCACAAGGGACGATGTTACCGCCCGTCGGCCGGTACCGTCGTATCACCGTGCCGATCCACTCCAACTCCGACACCCCCAGTCCAACCACCCCCGGCACCTCGGCGCTGCCGATGTCGACCCGACTTGCACGGCTGGGGCTGTCGTGGGTCGGCGTGGCGATCGGTGTGCCGTTACTCGTTCGTGCCGATCTCGGGGTGTCACCGTTCGACGTGCTCAACACCGGCATCAGCGAAGCGACCGGGCTGTCGTTCGGCTTGTCGTTCGTGGTCGATTCACTGGTGTTCTTCCTCGCCGGCTGGCTGTTGGGCGCTCGGCTCGGTTGGGCGTCGGTCACGGGAACGATCGTCATCGGCCCGCTCATCGACCTCGTGCTGGGCATCGTCCCCGAGCCGGACGGCCTGGTGGCCCGCGGGTCGTTCATGATCATCGGCATCGCCGTCATCGCCACAGCGATCTGTCTGGTGGTGACGACCGACCTCGGCGCCGGGCCGACCGAGATCCTCATGCTCGGACTGGTGCATCGGGGCATGGCGCTGGTGCCTGCCCGCTGGGTGAGCGACGGTCTGCCGGTCGTCGTCGGAGTCGTGCTCGGCGGCTCGGTCGGGGTGGGCACGGTGGTGTTCGTCCTGGCCATGGGACCGCTGATCACCTTCGGGCTCCGTCGGCTGCACTACACACCGGCTCGTCGCGAGGTGGCGGCTGCAGCAGCTGCCGGCTTCTGACCTCGACCGGCGCTGCACCGAAAAGGGCAAGAGCCCTGCACTCGCCGGGCGAATGCAGGGCTCTGCGACGGTGTCGGCGGGGCACCCGCCGGAACGACTCAGCTCTCGATGCGAGCGGGGCGACGACGAGCGGTCGTCACGCCGAGGGCACCGATGGCGAGCAGGCCGGCAGCGAACGCTGCCAGCACACCCGACTCGACGCCGGTCTCGGGCATCGTGCCGGGCGTCGGGTCGGCCGGCGGCAGGAGCACGCCGTCGATCACGTGGATGATGCCGTTGCAGGCCATGATGTCGGTGGCGACCACGTTGACGCTGCCGTTCAGGGTGACGGAGCTGCCCGAGACGGAGATGGCGATGTCCTTGCCGTTGAGCGTGGTGGCCTTCGTCAGACCGACGACGGTGGCAGCGTCGACCTTGCCCGGCACGATGTGGTACTTGAGCACGGCGGTCAGGGTGGCGGTGTCGGCGAGCAACTGCTCGGCCGTCAGGCCCAGCTTGGTGAGCGCAGCGGCGAACGCCTCGTTGGTGGGGGCGAAGACGGTGACGGGACCGTCTTCGCACGAGTCGATCGCCCCGACCAGGCCGGCGGCGCTGGCGGCCGCGACGAGGGTCGAGAACTGCGCATCGCCGGCGGCGATGGTTGCGATCGGGTCCGACTCGGCTGCGCTGGCGGTCGGTGCGATCGTTGCGACGGCGAGGGCGACGCCGGCGGCGGCGACCAGGTGCTTGATCTTCATGGCTCTCTCCTTGGAGGTGT
>JBDKIV010000256.1:0-7542 GCA_039796935.1 Actinomycetota bacterium
AGCAACATGGTGAGTGCCATCTGGACGAGCATCTGCACCTGTTGCACATCGTTGGTGATGCGGGTGATCAACGACGGTGAGCCGATCGTGCCGACTTCGCGAGCGGAGAAGTCCGTTACACGGATGAAGAGGTCGCGGCGGACGTCGCGGCCGAATGCCATCGCCACTTTCGAGCCCCAGTAGACGGCGACCACGGCGAGAACGACCTGCGTGAGCGTTGCCAGGAGCATCAAGCCGCCGAGTCGCCAGATGGTCCCCGTGTCACCGGTGACCACACCCTCGTCGATGATCTGAGCGTTCAGGCGCGGGAGGTACAGACCCGCGATGCCCTGCACCACCTGCAGCACGAACACCACCGTCAACTCGCGTCGGTATGGCCGAAGATGTGAGCGCAACAGTCGGACAAGCATGGGCACGAGCACGTTACCCACCGCCCACCCACCCACCGCCCACCGAACCCCGGCCCAACGCGTGAGGATCGGCCCGGCTCTCCCGGGTGAGAGTTCACGCATTGGCGTGGGGGAGGTGATGAGGCAATGCTGATTGGGAGTCAGCGCTGTCCGTTCACCTCGTCGCGGCGGAGGTTGTACAGCTCGACGAGTTCTCGAATCGCGCCAGCGAAGTCGACCCGCAACTCCTGGTCGGTGACCCGGTCGACCTGCCAGTGCAGGCGTCGCAACCCCCTGTCTCGGCCTTTGTCACGCTGAGCATCCGCTCGCCCGCCGTGCCAGGTCACATGGTCGACCTCGAGCGCCCAGCGAATCGAGGGGTCGGCAGCATCCGGGTGAATCACGATGCCGTTCGGCAGACGGATCGGATGTTGCCGAACGAGTTCCGGCAGGCCCGCAGAACGGAGGGCCCGGAGAACGCGGAGTTCCAGTTTCGAGCCGGCTGGCCGTTGCCAGTCGCTTCGTTGTGACATCACTCGGCGTACGCGCGCCAGGCCTGGCCGTCCGCGCGCACTCAGACGCCGGACCAGCGCCCAGAGTCTCGGCACCGTGACACCGTCTCCCGGTCCGTGGCGGTCGAGTATCCACTCGGTGATGGCCTCGAAGGTGGAGTCGCTCACCCAACGTCCGCAATCGAACCAGGCCCGCGCGGGACTGGCGACGACGATTCCGTCGCTGCGAACGACCCGGTCCGTGTCGTCGAGCACGTTCGTCCTACGAACGATGACTCCACCCGAGATCGGATTGCGGTCATGGGTGGTCAGGAGGATCGGCGGGCCGGCGTGCCGAATGTGCCTGAAGCCCCACAGACGAGCGCCGGCCGGTCCGGTCACGATCAGTGTGGGGTCGGCGAGGCAAGCTGCAACGCATTGCGACTCGAAGGTTCGAGGACTGGTTCTCACCCGGTAGACGCCGGGATGGCAGACGACAAGTGTGCCGTCGTGCACCGCCTGCTCGATCCGGTGGCGAGACCATCCGTTACCGATGAGTTCGGCTCGAGTCACGACCCCGTGTCGGCGGGCGATCGTGTCGGCGAGGCCTGGCAAGAGGTGTCGCATGAGTCCTCCATGGAGAGCAGAGCGGGGAGGGTTTGGAGGACGACCTCGAGCAGACCTTGGAAGCTAGCCACTCACCAGCCTCCGCCCAACGCGTGAGCGAGTGCCCGGCGGTGCCGGGCCGACGCTCACGCACTCGCCACGAGCCCCCGGATAGGAAGCACTAGCCCCGAACGCGTGAGAGTTTGCCCGGCACAGCCGGGCGCGGCCTCACGCGTTCGGGGTGGTTGGGGTGGGTGGGGCGGGTGGGCTGGTGGGCTGGTGGGGGCTACCAGCGGTCCCAGTGGAGCACATCCTCGACGGGGCGGCGGCGCACCGGCCCGAACTTGCCGAGCGGGTGGCCCATCGGGACGAGCGCGTAGATCCCGTACTCCTTCGGTACACCGAGCACCTGGCGGAACGCAGCCTCGCGGAACAGGTGCCAAATGGTGAGCGTCGCTCCGAGGCCCTCGGCGCGGGCGGCCAGCAGCAGGTTCTGGACGGCGGGATAGATGCTCGACGCCTCGGCCATCCCGCCGACTGCGCGCGCCCCGGCAGCGAGTTGCACGATGCGCTTTGCCCCCAGCTCGCGTGCGATCGCCGATCCCCTTCGCAGGTCGGGCATGCTCGAGGCTCGGGGGGAGGAGCGTCGGTAGCAGGCGGCGACCACGACGGGTGTCTGGTGGAAGTGTTCGGCTTGGTAGCGCACGGCGTCGGCCATGCGGGCGTGGCGGTCGTCGTCCATGCCTGGGACGAGTGTCCCGGCGAGTGTCATGTAGGTGTCGACCACCTCGCGCCACAACTCGGCCAGTCGCGTCATCACCTGTCGGTCGGTGACGGCCACGAAGGCGTAGTGCTGGCCATCCGACCCGCTCGGCGCCCAGGTTGCGGCCCGAACGATTCGTTCGATCACATCACGGTCCACCGGGTCGGTGGAGAGGCGCCGCATGGCGCGCATGGTCGCCATCACATCGAGCAGCGGTGCGTCGACGCCGACGGGAATCGGCGCATCGGCCTGTCGGGACAACTCGGTGGCCTCGGCACGTGAGATGGCGTCGCTCATGGTGTCAGCATGGCAGGAGCGGTGCGGTCCGCTGGTGACGAAGGGCTGGCGGAGTGCGGCCGACGACGATGTGCGGGAAGTACTCTTCGGAGATGCCTCGCCTCGTGTCCGCCGAACTCGTCGAGCCTGTTGTACGTGGCCTGCTCGGTAGTGTCGATGTCGACGGTGGTCCGACTGACGAGCAGCTTCGTGTGCTCGAGTCGATCACCACTCACCTGTGGCAGCGCCCCGACCTCGATCTGCGCAGCCTCAGTCCGCTCGGTCCGGACGAGACGGCCAAGCGGGTCGACGACCCGGGGGCGCGCCGTCGATTCTCGGAGGTGATGTTTGCGATCGAGATGTGCCGTCATCCGCTGAGCGAGTCGCAGGTGGCCAGGTGCGAGGCCTACTCGCAGGCGCTCGGCGCGTCGCCCGAGGAAGTCGTCGTGTTTCGTGAGTTGGTCGACGAGGGACTTGCCCGTGCTGCTGCGGACTTCGATCGGTTCTTCGCCGCCAACGTTCCAGGTCGCGCCGAGGTGCGCTTCCGTGAGTTGACCCATGAACCGCCGAGGGCGGACCCGGCGCTCGTCGAGCAGGTCGAGCGGTATCACGAACTGGGCGAAGAGACGCTCGGCTGGCATCTCGCCGACTTCTATTCCACCCACGGTTTCACGGTGCCTGGTTCCGAGATCAGCCCGAACACCTACTTCTACTTCGCGCACGACATGATCCACGTCATCAGTGGCATCGCTCCGACGGGGATCGGCGAGGTCGCACTCGGCGGTTTCCAGATGGCGATGGATGACAACCCAGCGAGCACCTTCGCCTTCTTCTCGCCGTTGGTGATCCACGAGGCGGGTTTCGCCGGGATCGACGACATCGTCGCAGCCGACTTCACCCTCGACCGGCCGTACGCAGCCGAGTTGCTGGGCAAAGAGATGGAGCGCGGCGCGCGCACCACGGCCGACTTCGCCTGGGTCGATCATCTCGAGTTGGCCACGCGCCCGCTCGAGGAGGTTCGCTCTCGGTTCGGCGTCGTCGCGCCAGAGTCGCCGAACGATGGCCACCACATCTACTGGTGAGCGGTCGAGCTGGCGAGGAGGGGCGCCCGCCGCAGCCGGGTCGACGCGCCGGTAGTCTCGGCGTGACCGGCGAGGCTTGGGGGTTCGTGGTGCGATCGGTGGTTCGATGTGGCGCAGCAGCGCTGGTGGCGTGCGCCGTGATGACCGTTGCCGGGTGCGGTGACGGCACCGGAAGCAGCTCCGATGCCGACGCGACGGTCGACCGGCGCGGCGCGGCGCTCAGTCCGACGCTCGTCGTCGTCAACGGACTCGATGTCGGCGTGAGCATCTCTCCCGGGATCGGCACGGCGGCTGACTCCCGTATCGCTCAGCCCGGTGGGAGTGTCGAGGCGGTGGGTGACACCGGAGCATGTGTCGGGATCGCTCGGGCCGGTGCGGTCGTCCGGGTCGCCATGCTGATGGAGGGCGGCCGGATGAAGGCCGGAACGCCGGCAAAGTGCACGGATCCCGACCTCGGTGCCGTCGTCGTCACCTGGACCAGCGCCGAGTTCTCGGGTGCACGCACACTCGAGTCGCTCATTCCCGACACGCAGTTGTGTCTCGAGCGGCAGGGGCCTCTCGAGGTTCAGGCCCGGATCGAGCCCGTCGGCACCGCCTGCTGAGACCGTCGCTGCGTGGGGCGGTCCTCGCCGGCGCACGTCAATCCACCGGTGCGATGCGGGCGCCCGCGGCGGTGGTCGAGGGTCAGCCCCGAATCACCGCGAACCAGCGGTCCTCGTTGTCGGCGAAGGCGAACGAAGACATGCCGTGGTGCGTGTTCACGTCGGTGGCTTGCACGCCGTTCGCCACGAGTTCCGAGCGAGTCGCGTCGAGATCGTCGACATGAAAGGCGATCGACGGAGTTGCGAGATCGAGGCCGTCGGGGTTGTCCTTCATCAGAGCCAGCGGAACCAGTTCGAAGGCGAAGTCCTGATCGGCGAACCCCACCTTCACGACGGGGAACGTGCCTGCGAGTTCGCGTCCCTTCTCGACCATGCCGACCTGCTCGGTCCAGAACCGGAGGCAGTCTGCGGGGTCGTGGACGTAGAGCACCACATATCCGACCTTCATCAGCAACCCCTGTCTCTCGATGGATCCGCCGTGGAAGGCTATGCCGAGTCGCGCCGACGCGTCACACCTCGCCAGCGCGCGACACTGAATGTCGCGGTTGTCTGGGCTGGTTCATCCGGACGTTGTCAGCAGATCCTCGGACGTGCTGCCGTAGAGGATGGCGGCGCTCTCGGCGAGCGTGCGGGTCGTGGGCTGCTCGCCGGTGGTGGTGATGACGAGGATCCGATCGGCGGCGTCGTGCACGAGTACGACCGACTCATCAGCAGACCATTGAGGCGTCCCGATGCTGTACTGGTCGCCGCCGTTCGCGTCGAGCAGTGTCCTGGTGCTGTTCGCTCCGGCCACTGTCACCGTGACATGCCCCCCGTCATTGGTGGCCGCAACCGTCTCGCCGCGGGAGTTCGTCGACGACGACTCGCTCGGAACGGGTACCGCCTCGCTCGCCGAGATCACCTCGCTGGTGCCACGGACCACATCGTGAACGGCATAGGCGTCGGTGCCCGTCATCACCTGGAGGCGACCGTCGGGGAGCCACACGACGTTCTCGATGGGCGCGACCTCTCCATTCGAGTTGCAGACCACCTGGCGGGTCGCGGCCCCAGAGATCGAGGCGACGGTGACGCAGTTGTAGTTCCAGTATGCGACGGTGCCATGGAGCGTCTGGTCAGGTGCGTCGGTCAACTTGGGGAAGTGCGGCGTCTTGGTGGCGCTCTGGAATGCGACAACTCCGACGGCGACGACCGCCGCAACGACTGCCGCAACGCCGAGGCCGATCCAGAGGCCCCTTCGCCGCTTCGACGGTCGCGGTTCGGTGATGGCCGGGGGTGTGGTGGAACTCATCGCTACGACCTCCTTGCTCGGAGGGGAGGGCCACCGAGCCAGCCTCAGTGTGGCTCCGGCCGCCCGTCGCCGACCAGGGCCGAAGGTCGCCAAGTTGTCCGAGTTGCCGACCGATGCGGAATCAATGACGGTCGCAATCTGGTGGCGAAGCGCAGCGTGGTCGCCGACCACGGAAGATCTTCGTAGCGGTCACCGGTGGCCCCAGAACCGCCCCGGGAGGCGTGACTGCTGTCGTGTGCGGCCACCTGACAACGAGTCGGTTCGACCGTGGTGCAAATCAGTTGTCGAGCGCGTGCGATCTGGTGTCGTCTGTCGATCTGGCGGCCTCGACAAGTGCCCGGAATCCCCGGGAGATGCCACGACGCAGGACGTCGATGTCGGGCACGCTGTCCGCGTCACCGGTGATCCCGACGGTGAGCTGGTCGGAGTACGACCAGACGGCGACGGTGAGCCGAACCCTGCCACCGATCGGGGCCACCGGATAGCCCTCCACCATGCGATGGGGTCCGAGATGGAGTGACTCCCGCGGTCCTGGCACGTTCGTGATCACCGTTTCGACATCTCGCTGGCGGCGCAGAACGGCCCTCGAGACTCGATCGGCGACGAATCGCGGCACGTAGTCGCCGATGCGCAGCAGCAGTCCGGTGGCTTCGATCTCGTGCGAGCCCTTCAGGTCGTCGAGTGCGGCGTGCATGGCCTGCAACGCTGCTCGCGGGTCAAGGACGCCGATCGGAAGTGGAGCGTGGACGTTCGCGACGCGGTTTCCCACATCTCCGTGCTCTGTCGCCGACCTGAGAGAGACCGGAACCATGGCGGTGATGGTGCGGCCCTCGACCGGTTCGCCACGCTCGCGGAGCAGGTCGCGAAATCCGCTCGCCACCGCGGCGAGGACCACATCGTTGATGGTGCAATCGATCGACGCCTTGATCGTCTTCACCTGCTCCATCGGCACGGCGAGGTGCGTCCAGGTGCGTGCTGTTCCGATGGTGCCGACGAGAGACGTGACGCGGTGGTGTGGCTGAAGCCAGAGGCGTCGTGCGGCGATCACGATGTTCCGAGCCCGGATCCACGACCTGTGTGGGTGGACGAGCACATCCACAGCGCCGCGAAGACGGGCGGCGGCGCTCCGCATGGCCGCACGCACGCCGAACCAGAGCACATGCAAGGTCGACGGTGTCGCCGTCGGCGGTGCAGCGCGTGGGGGTGTCGGCTCAGCCGGTGCCGCGCCGTCGGCGTCGGGGCGGTCCATCAGGATCGCGCTCAGCAGATCGCTCCCGGCGATGCCGTCCGCCACGCAGTGGTGGGCCAGAGCGATGATCGCCCACTGCTCGTGCGGCAGTCCGTCGACCACCCAGATCTGCCAGAGCGCACGGTTCCTGGCGAGGGGAACGGTCATCAACTGTGCGACGAGGGTGTCCAGCTGTCCCACCTCAGGGGCGGTGAGCCGCACGTGTCGAACATGGTGGACCAGGTCGAATCCGGTGTCATCGACCCAGACCGGACGTCCCACCGGTCCGCGAGGTTCGCGTACGCGTTGCCGGCACCGGGTGACGGCAGCCACCCGCCGTCCTACGAGTGTGAACACCTCATCGACCGCAGGCATCGGTCCGTCGAAGATTCCCACCGAACCGATGTTCATCGGGTTGCGCGCGTCCTCGATGGCGAGGAACACCGCATCCAGGCTGCTCATCCTCTCGATCACCGGCGACACGACCACCCCCTGCTCGGCCAACGCATGATGGCACGAAATGGCCGCAGGAGAGCCGACGGCCAGCTGCGTCCCGGAGAGGTCATCAGCGTGACGGCGCGACTCAGATGATCTCGACGGTGCGCCAGGGGATGTTCTCGGTGTCGAGTACCGCAGGGAGGACCCGCTGGCAGCAACAGCATGCTCAAGATCGCCGTCGCCTGACACTGGTCGTCGAGAGCGAGAAGCGGACCCGAGAGGTTGCCCCCAGCTCCGCTGACAGCGGCTCGGCAGACGCGGTGGTACCAATACGTCGTGGTGTGACGTCCGCCTTCCTCGTCGAGGCCGATGAGGAGCT
>JBDKIV010000257.1:0-20158 GCA_039796935.1 Actinomycetota bacterium
TTCACATGGGCTCTCAGTTCGTCGAGTGACGGCGGCTCGGCCGGATCGATCGGCACCACCCACGCTGCAACCCGTTGCCCCCATTCGTCGTCGGCGACGCCGGCGACTGCGACCTCGGCAACCTGTGGATGGTGCGCCAGGCTGCGCTCCACGGCGTCGGGCCAGACCTTCTCGCCTCCGGTGACGATGAGATCACCACGTCTGCCGTCCACCACGAGTCGTCCATCGGCGAGACGGCCGCTGTCGTCGGTGTGCAGCCAGCCATCGGTGTCGACGGGAGACGTGCCGTCACGATAGGCCCGCAGCAGCATCTGTCCGCGTACGAGGATCTCGCCGTCGGGGGCGATCCGCACCTCGACGCCGTCGAGGGGGACGCCGTCGTACACGATTCCACTGCCGGTCTCGGTCATTCCGTAGGTGGTGACGACGTTGGGTGGGCGCTCCTCCGGTGGTCTGCTGCCGCCGAGCACGATCGTTCGGAACAGGCGTGGTTCGACCCGTCGGAGTGCGGTCGCCACGAGTGAGACCAGCGTGACGCCCTGGCGGGCGGAGTCCTCGACGGCTGCTGCGTCGAAGCCGTCGTGCACGACGAGACCGGCGCCGCTGTAGAGGGCCTTGGTGATGACGGAGAACCCTCCGATGTGGGCGAGGGGCAGGCAGGCGAGCCAGCGATCGGCGCTGGTGACCCCCAGACGGGCCGAGGTCGCCACTGCCGACGCCCTCAGACCGGAATGGGTGTGCACGACCCCCTTCGGGATTCCGGTCGAGCCGCTCGTCGGCATCACGAGCGCATCGTCCGGCTCGACCTCGTCGCCCTCGAGAGGGTGCTCGCCGTCGGCGTCGATGAGTGACGTCGGACGCAGTGCTGCCATGACGACGGCACGGTGTGCGCTCGGTGCTCGCCGGTCGAGTGGCAGTACGGCGTCACCTCGGTCCCAGATTCGCTGCACTGCGTCGACGTAGCCCTGCCCACCGGCGAGGTCGAGGGCGACGAGTCCAACCATGGCTTGAAGGATACGGATTGGTCGTCGGGCGGCCAGACTCTCGGATGTGGAACGACGGACGACCAATCGATGGGTGCTCGGGGCGAGGCCGCGGACGCTTCCCGCAGCGGTGGTGCCGGTGGCGCTCGGCGGTGCCGTGGGTGCAGGAGAGTGGGGCGCCCGGTGGTGGACGCTGCTGCCAGCGCTCGTGGTCAGCCTCGCGCTGCAGGTCGGTGTCAACTTCGCCAACGACTACAGCGACGGTGTGAAGGGCACGGACGAGGTCCGTGTCGGGCCGGTGCGTCTCGTCGCCAGCGGCATGGCGACGGCGTCGTCGGTCAAGCGGGCCGCATTCGCTGCCTTCGGTGTCGCCGCCTGCGCGGGTCTCGTGCTGGCGGCGACGACCACATGGTGGCTCGTCGTGGTCGGAGCAGCGAGTGTGATGGCCGGATGGTTCTACACCGGTGGGCCGCGCCCGTACGGGTATGCCGGCTTCGGCGAGGTGTTCGTCTTCGTGTTCTTCGGGTTGGTGGCCACCGTCGGCACGACGTACGTGGTCATCGAGCGACTGCCGGCTGCCACCTGGTGGCTCGGATCGGCCACGGGGGCACTGGCCTGTTCGCTGCTCGTGGTCAACAATCTCCGAGACATCCCCACCGATCGTGTCGTGGGCAAGCGCACCCTGGCGGTGCGGCTCGGCGACCGTGCGACCCGATGGCTCTACGTCGTGTTGGTGATCGGCGCTGCCGTCCCGATCGTCGTCGTCGCTGTCGGCGGTCGAGGGTTGGTCGCGATCGGTCTGGTCGGCTTCGCGTTCGC
Organism: Actinomycetota bacterium; assembly: GCA_039796935.1. Classification (GTDB taxonomy): domain Bacteria; phylum Actinomycetota; class Acidimicrobiia; order Acidimicrobiales; family Ilumatobacteraceae; genus VFMC01. The sequence goes on from JBDKIV010000257.1 coordinate 1,803, forward strand.
CGTCGAACCGGTCCGGGTCGTACTCGAAGGGGCATCGGGCCGATCGCTGATCGAGGTGCTCGGCCGGACGGGTCGTGTGCAGATGGTGGTGGGCGGTCTGACAGCGCTCGGGCTGGTGTTGAGCGCCTGAGGGCGTCGCTCAGGCCGGCGGTAGGACGCGATCGCCTCGCATGAATCGTTCGAGGCGGGTGATCACCTGGGCCGGTTGCTGCAGGTGCGCCGCATGACCGGCATCGTGGATCAGGTCGAACGTCGCGTTGGGTGCCGTTTGGGCGATGCGCTCGGCCATCGATGCGAACTTGGTGTCGCGGTCGCCGGCGAGAGCCAGGACATCCATGTTGAGTTCGACCAGACGCTCCCACAGCGAGACCTGGGTCCCGGTGCCGCACAGCCGAAGGCTCGAGGCGAGTCCGGCTGCGGTGTTGCGGAGTCGATCCTGTCGTTCGTCCTCGGTGAGTTCGAGACCGGAGAAGAGCGGCTGGCGCGTCCACTCGTCGAGGAACCGTTCGAGACCGACCTCGCTCAGGTGTACGGCGAGTTGGTCGTCGGCGTCCCGGCGAGCGCTGCGTTCCTCGTCGTCGACGATCCCGGGGGAGGCCCCCACGAGCACCAGGCGTTCCACCACGTGGGGATACATGAGCGCGAGGTGGAGACAGACACGGCCGCCGAGGCTGTAGCCGACGTACGTGGCCGGCCCGGTGGTGGCGGCCAGCAGATCGGCGCTCCGGCGGAGATCGGCACGGATGGACGTCGACCCACCGTGGCCGGGAAGGTCGACGAGCACCACCTCGTGTCCGAGGCGAGCGACCTGCTCTGCGACGGGCGTCCACGATCGGCCGGTCTGGGTGAATCCGTGCACGAACACCACTCGTGGTCCCCGTCCGGCGACCACGGCATGCAGCGAGCCGGTGAGCGGACGGAACTCAGGCACTGCCGTCGTGTGTGTCTCGACGTCGGGCCGCGAGTCGTTCGAGGACGGTGACGAAGGTGTCGGTGTCCTGTGCGCCTGGGACCATCCAGTCGGGACCGCCCGGTGGCCCTGCGAACACGTAGGTGGGGACGGCGCTGATCTCGCGATCGCGTGCCGACTCGATGAGGGCGGCGACCTGTTCGGCCCCATCGTCACTGTCGAGGAACGCGGCGACGCGCTCGGCGTCGAAGCCGACGTCTGCGGCGCACGCCACGAGCACCTCTGGGTCGCCGATGTCGAGACCGTCGTGGAAGTACGCCTGGAGCAGGCGTTCTTTCAGTTGGTGCTGTTGTCCGGTCGCCTCGCTGAGCCAGAGAAGACGATGTGCGAGGAGTGTGTTGGCCCGCAGCGCACGCTCCATCCGGAACTCGAGGCCCTCTGCGGCAGCGATCGACGTGACGTGCTGGATGATCTGAGCGGCGCGCTCGGGTCCTCCGAACTTCTTGGCGTAGGCATCGGCGACCGGGCTCGATCGGCCGGGCGAAGCGGTCGGGTCGAGTTGATAGGGACGGTACGACACTCGGACATCGATCGTGTCGGACACTGCCTCCACAGCCCGCTCGAACCGCCGCTTGCCGATGTAGCACCAGGGGCACACCACGTCGGACCAGATCTCGACATCGATCACCGTACGCATGAGCCAACCATACGCCCGTATCGTGCACGTCGTGTCAGCCGCATCAACAGCGTCGTCGACGGCACGAGCACAGGCGACGATGTGCGCCACGCTCGTCGACCAGTGGATCCGTGACGGCGTGCGTCACGCCGTCATCGCTCCGGGGTCGCGCAGTACCCCGATGGCGCTCGCGCTGTCGGCTCGTCACGAACTCTCCGTCGACGTCTTCCACGACGAGCGCTCTGCCGGCTTTGCTGCGCTCGGGTCGGCGGCTGCCTCGGGGCGCCCTGCGATCGTGCTGTGCACCAGTGGCACGGCGGCGACGCACTTCCATGCAGCGGTGGTCGAGGCGCATCTGTCGTCGCTGCCGATGATCGTGTTGACGGCCGATCGGCCGCCAGAGCTCCGCGACGTCGGTGCACCGCAGACGATCGACCAGACGAAGTTGTACGGTTCGGCAGTCCGCTGGTTCCACGATCCGGGCGTCGCCTCGATCGACAGCACCTCGACCTGGCGGTCCCTCGCCCGTCACGCCTTCGAGTCGACCCTTGGTCGGTGCGCCGGTCCGGTCCATCTCAATCTTCCGTTCCGTGAACCGCTCGTGGCCGTCGCGGACGAGCTCACTGCGCCGATGCTGGGCGACGCGCTCGGGTTCGCGGAAGCGACGCCCGCTTTGCCACCGTCCGTCGTGGAGAGCCTGGCCGAGGTGCGTGGCGTGATCATCGCAGGGCGAGGCGTCGACCGTCCCGACGACGTGATGCGTCTGGCCGAGGTGCGTGGGTGGCCCGTCCTCGCCGACCCGCGGTCGGGTTGCCGTGGACACGACGGAGCGATTGCCGCCTTCGACGGGGTGTTGCGCGAGCCGCACTTCGTGGCGACGCATCGCCCTCAGGTCGTTCTTCACCTCGGCGAACCGCCGGCGTCGAAGGTCACGGCCCAGTGGGCGGCGCAACTCGATGTCGCTCAGGTGCGAGTCACGCCGACAGCGGGAGTGATCGATCCGTCCCACACCATCACGCACCGTCTGGTCGGGTCGGTGGGCGACATCTGTGCCGCGTTGTCCGAGCACGTGGGGCCCGGCGGCACCGATGAGGACTGGCGCCGTGAGTGGCTGGCGGCGGGATCTGCTGCCGACGCTGCGATCGAGGCGCACCTCGCCGCGTCGGCTGCGAGCGGATTGGCGCTCGGCGAACCTGCTGTGGCGCGTGTGATCAGTGGCATCGACGGTCCGGTGGTGGTTGCCTCGTCCATGCCGATCCGCGACGTCGAGTGGTTCGGATCGGCGTGCCAGCAGGCTCGTGTCTGGTCGAATCGTGGGGCGAACGGTATCGACGGCACGGTGGCGACCGCGGTGGGCTACGCCCGGGCGTCGGCGCAGCCGGTCACGGTGCTGCTCGGTGATGTGGCGCTGCTCCATGATGCATCGTCGCTCACGGGTCTGGCAGGCCGTGACCTCGAGGTCCGGATCGTCGTGATCGACAATGACGGTGGTGGCATCTTCTCGTTCCTGCCCCAGGCGAGCGAGCTCGACTCGAGCCGATTCGAGCAGTTGTTCGGCACTCCGCACGGGACCGATGTCGAAGCGCTGGCCCGTGCCCACGGACTCCGCTCGGTGACCGTGCACACGGTCGCAGATCTCGAAGCCGAGCTGGCGCACACTGGTTCGTCGTGCATCCGTGTGATCACCGATCGCGGCGCGAACGTGTCCGATCACGCCGCCCTGCACGCCGCGATCGTCGAGGCCGTCGGCTCGCTCCGGTCGGTGGGCGGGTCGTGAACCGTGGGCTCACGACCTGAGTCGGTCGGCCCCGTTCAGGGTCTGACGATCGCGGACAACATCGCCTGCAGCTTCGCCTGCGTCTCGGCGAGCTCGGCGTCGGGTTCGCTCGCAGCGACGATCCCACCGCCGGCCACCAGACGGGCCGAACGTCGGTCCGCGGACAGCTCGGCGCAGCGGATCGTGACGGCCCAGGTCCCGTCGCCGGTCGCATCGAACCATCCGACTGCTCCTCCGTACCGCCCTCGGTCGAACCCTTCGACGGCATCGATGAGCCGGAGCGCCGATTCGCGGGGATACCCGCCGAGCGCCGGCGTCGGGCACAGGGCGCGGACGAGGTCGAGGACATGTGGGCGCGGTTCGCTGAGGTGACCTTCCATCGCGGTGCCGAGGTGTTGGACGTTGGCGACGGTGACGATGGACGGTTCGGGCTCCCAGTCGAGGTAGCTGCACCACGGCAGCAGGGTGTCGTGGATCATGTCGATCACCACCCGGTGCTCGATCTGATCCTTGGTGCTGGCGATCAGCGCCGCAGCGACGCGGGCATCGGTGGCCGGGTCGCCGCTGCGCGGTGCCGTTCCCGCCAGCGGGTGCGAGCGCACACGCGACCCTTCGACCGACACCAACAACTCGGGTGAGGCACCGATGAGGCCGTCGATGGAGTACCGGTAGCTCGAACCGAAGGACGCTCTCAACCGTACGAGCACGGCGTGGACGTCGATGGCCGCGTCGCTCGACACCTCGACCTCGCGGGCGATCACGGCCTTGGTGAGTTCTCCCGAACGGACGGCAGTACGCGCGGCGGTGACGGCGTCGACGTACCGTTCGATCGGCGTCCTCGGTGCGACGGTGAACGAATGGGCGCCGGGTGCCGGCCGTTGGGCGGCGGTGAGTGGCGGGGGAGGTTCGTGCCCACCCTCGACGGAGGTCATCCACATCCGGCCGTCGGCCGACTTGCCGACGAGCAACGACGGTATGACCATCTCGCCACCGACCCCGGGCCGGAACGGGACCCAACCGAGCGCAACCGGGTGGTGTCCACCGACGCGGTCGTCGTGGTCGATCGCAGACAGTGCAACGACAGCGTCTTCCGGCCGAAGGCGGGCCGCAACACCTCGTCCGGCGAACCCGACACCGTCACGAACGAACAGCACCCCGTCGCCGCCCGCGACATCGTTCAGGTCGATGGGGTCGGTCAACGGAACGGTGTGCGCGCGCATGTCAGTCGCGGGTGCCGACCATCAGCTGGGTGAGTCCTCCGGACAGCTGCCGGTGCACGGCATCGCTGAATCCGGCCGCCCTCAGTTGCGCGAGCAGTGTGTCGCGGGGCGGTAGGTAGGCGACGCTGCGCGGCAGATAGCTGTACGCGGGTCCGTCGCTCAGCAGGGCACCGATCTTCGGCACGACCTTGCCGAAGTAGATGTCGTTGCCCGTGCGGACGAGCGCATTGTGGGGAATGCCGACGTCGAGCAGAGCAACTCGCCCGCCGGGACGGACCACCCGTGCGAGCTCGTCGAAGAACGTGGGCAGGTCGAGGAGGTTCCGCAGTGCGAAGCCACACGTGACGCCGTCGACCGACCCGTTCGGGACGGGTAGTCGGAGGATGTCGGTCTGCATCCGCGGGGCACCGCTCCGGTCTGCAGACAGCATCCCGAAACTCAGGTCTGCCGACAGAGGGCGCAGACCCGCCCGCTCGAGGTCGATGCAGAGGTCACCGGTTCCGCTGGCCAGGTCGATCACGGTGCTCCCCGGCGCCAGCGCGAGGTCGCGCACGGCGCGACGACGCCAGCGCACGTCGAGGCGGAACGTCATGATCCGGTTGACGAGGTCGTAACGCGGGGCGATCGCATCGAACATCTGGCGGACGGCTGCGACCTTGTCGTCGCCCTCGGGCAGTGTGTCGCGGTCCCACGGTCGATCGGTCACATCCGAGAGGCTACGGCTGTTTGCCTCGTCTCGGGATGGCGTGCGCCACGGCTCGGCTCGCCGTGCCGATGCATGACGACCGGCCAGCCGCAGCGGTGTGCAAGAGTGCTCCGATGAACAGTCAGCTGTGGGGGTTGGGTGCGATCGAGCTGGCCGAGTTGATCGCTCGGCGCGACGTGACGAGCGTCGAGGTGGTGCGGGCTCACCTCGACCGCATCGACGAGGTGAATCCCCGGCTCCATGCCGTCGTACGGCGACTCGACGAGTCGGCCCTCGCGGCCGCTGCGGTCGCCGACCGGGCCGTCGCCGAAGGCATTCCGCTCGGACCGCTGCACGGGGTGCCGATGACGGTGAAGGAGAACATCGACGTTGCCGGCACCCCCACCACCAACGCCGTGACGGCGTTGGCCGAGTTCATGGTCACGACCGACGCTCCGGTGGTCGAGCGGATGCGTGCCGCCGGAGCGATACCGATCGGGAGGACCAACCTGCCCGACTTCGGGTTGCGCGTCGCGACGGAGTCGTCGTTGCACGGCATCACCCGCAACCCGTGGAACCGTGATCTGACGGCGGGGGGTTCGAGCGGCGGCGAGGCAGCGGCGCTCGCCACCGGCATGAGCCCGATCGGCTTGGGCAACGACCTGGGCGGTTCGCTCCGCAACCCTGCGCACTGCTGCGGGATTGCCTCGATCAAGCCGTCGTCGGGCCTGGTGCCGGCAGCATCCGAGCTGCCGCCTGCGGACGGGCCGATCATGATGCAGTTGATGTCGGTCGAAGGAGTCATGGCTCGGCGCGTGGCCGACGTCCGCCTCGGGCTGCTCACGGTTGCCGGGCCACATGCCCGTGATCCGAAGGCTCTGCCGGTGCGCTTGGCCGAGCCGGTGTCGGGTCGGCCGATCCGCGTGGCGCTACTCGCCGAGCCGCCCGGCGGCGACACCGACCCCGGGATCGCCCGTGCGATCCGGGCTGCGGCCGATGCGCTCTCCGACGCCGGAGCCGATGTGGTCGAGGCCTGCCCGGACACCTACGAGCGTGCGATCGAACTCTGGAGCAGCCTGTTGATCGCCGACATCCGCGAGCTGCTCCCGATGCTCGACCTGGTGCTCGGCGACGATGCCCGGACCTTCTTGCGCTTCGCCGAACAGACCACCCCCGAGACGACCATCTCGAGCTTCGCCGCCGGACTCACCGAACGCTCAGGCGTCGAGCGAGACGTCCACGGGTTCCTGCTCGACCACGACGTGCTGTTGTCCCCGACGTGGGCGATGCCGGCATTTCCCCATGGTGCCGATGTCGCATCGCTCGAAGGTGGGCTGCAGACCCTGTCGACGATGCGCCCGGTCCTGCCGGCGAACCTGCTCGGCCTGCCTGCGGCCGTCGTTCCTGTCGGGTTGGCGGGCGGTATGCCCGTCGGCGCTCAGGTGATGGCACGACGATTCGGTGACCTGATCGCGCTGCAGGTCGCCGAGATCCTCGAATCTGCATACGGATCGCTCACGCCGATCGACCCGACCTGGAGTTAGGCCCTCCCGGCCACACTGCCTAGCCGAGGGCCTGGGTGGCGGTCTGCTTCGCCCAGCGGTAGTCGGCCTTGCCCGATGGCGAGCGGACCACCTCGTCGACGAAGACGAAGGCCTTGGGCAGCTTGTAGCGAGCGATGTGGCGTTCGGCTTCGGTCAGCAAGGCCGACTCGTCGGCCGTGGCGCCGTCACGGAGACGGACGACGGCGACGACTTCGTTGCCCCATCGCTCGCTCGGCCGTCCGGCAACGACGCAGTCGTAGACGTCAGGGTGGTGCTTGAGTGCTGCCTCGACCTCTTCGGCGAAGATCTTCTCTCCACCCGAGTTGATCGTGACCGAGTCGCGCCCATGCAACTCGATGGTCCCGTCGGCCCGCAGTCGTGCTCGATCACCAGGGACTGCGTACCGAACCCCGTCGATCACCGGGTAGGTCCGTGCCGTCTTCGGAGCATCTCCCAGATAGCCGAGGGCGAGGCGGCCGCTCTTGGCCAGCCAGCCGAGCTCGTCCTCGCCCGGGTCGACCTCGCGGTCGAGGTCGGCCGACAGGACATGGTTGCCGGGAGCGATCGGGAAGGTCCCCGTCGTGGCGCCCGAGCCCGCCGAGACGTGCGAGAGCTGTCCGCCCGCCTCGGACGAGCCGAGGCCGTCGACGATCATCAGTGTCGGCAGGTGCGCGAGCAGTTCCTCCTTCAGGTTCGCCGACAGCGGCGCACCGCCCGACAGCAGGACGGTCAGCGTCGACAGGTCGTAGTCGTGGCGGGCGAGCTCGTCGATCAGCGGACGGGCGAACGCGTCGCCGACGATCAGCAGGAAACTGAGTCGCTCACGCTCGATCAGGCCCCAGATGTCCGTCGGGTCGAGCCGCTCGGGAGTGCTCTGGACGAAGACGGTCCCTCCGGCATTCCAGGTGCGAAAGCTCATCCAATGCCCCGCGCCGTGCATGAAGGGCGGTCCGAGCAGCGCGCGCAGGCCGCCGACAGCCTCGGCCACGATCTCGTCGAGCGTGTCGGCACGCGATCCGCCGAAGCATTCGACGTTGGCGTCTCCGTTGCGCCACAGCACGCCCTTCGGCATCCCGGTCGTCCCGCCCGTGTACAGGATGTAGAGGTCGTCCGGACTCCATTCGACCGCCGGGCGCTCGCCCGAGGCGGCGGCGAGTGCATCTTCGTACCAGACCGCACCGGGCAACAGCGCGTGGCCGCTCGCGTCGGGAACCTGCAGGATGACCCGCAACTGCGGGAGGTCGCCCAGCACCTCGGCGAGGGTCGGGGCGAACTGGCTGTGCACCACGACCGCTTCGGCGTTCGAGTCGAGGAGCAGGTACCGCAGCTCCTCGGCGACGTACCGGTAGTTGACGTTGAACGGGGCGACGCGTGCCTTGAACGCGCCGAGCATCGACTCGAGGTACTCGTTGCCGTTGTGCAGGTAGACGGCGAGATGTGACTGCCCGCTTTCGTGGCCCTGCAGCTCGCTCCGCTCGGTGCGCACGCCGAGGCCCGCGGCGATCAGGTGATTCGCGAGGCGACGCGTGCGGTCGGTGACCTGTGCCCAGGTGAGGCGCCGATCACGGAACACGAGACATTCATCGTCGGGCCGGCTTGCGGCGATCGCCTCGTGGATCTCTGCGACGCTGTACTCCATCGCGTGAAGCTATGCAGCCAGCTGAGGCCGGATCGAATCGGCCGCAGTAGGGTTCGCCGAATGACCAAGATGATCTTCGGTGTGTTCATGCCTCAGGGCTGGAAGATGGAGCTCTCCGGTATCGACGGCGCTGCCGCGAAGTGGCAGAAGGCCGTCGACATCGCCGTGCTCGCCGAGGAACTCGGATACGACTCGATCTGGGTGTACGACCACTTCCACAACGTGCCGCGGCCCGCGCATGAAGCCGTGTTCGAGTGCTGGACCACGATGGCAGCGATCAGTCAGCGGACCTCGCGAGTGCGGCTCGGCCAGATGGTGGGCTGCAACAGCTACCGCCAGCCGAGCGTGTTGGCCAAGATCACCTCGACCGTCGACGTGATCAGCGGTGGTCGGCTCGACTGGGGGATCGGCGCGGGATGGTACGAGAACGAGTACCGCGGGTACGGGTTCGAGTTCCCGAAGCCGAAGGATCGCATCGGCATGCTGAACGAGGCGGTCGAGATCGTGCGGAGCATGTGGACCAACGACGAGACCACCTACGACGGCCGGTACTACAAGATCACACGCGCCAACTGCGATCCGAAGCCACTCCAGGATCCGCATCCACCCATCTGGATCGGCGGCGGCGGCGAGCAGCTCACGCTGCGGGTCGTGGCGAAGTACGCCGACTACAGCAACTTCGGTGGCAGGCCTGCAGAGTGGGCTCGCAAGCGAGACGTACTGAAGTCGCACTGCGCGGCCGTCGGGCGCGACGAATCGACGATCGGGAAGACCTGGTCGCCCGAGGTGTTCATCCGCGAAACCGAGGCCGAGGTGGTTGCCGCCGGGTCGCTGAACCTGTGGGGCGAGCCGTTCGAGTCGTGGCGCGACAGCAATCTCGTCGGTACGCCCGAACAGGTCGCCGAGAAGATCCAGGCATACGTCGACCTCGGCTGTACCGGGTTCATCCCGTGGTGCTCGGACTACCCGAGTACCGAGACGCTCGAGCTGTTCGCCACGAAGGTGATCCCGGAGTTCCGCTGAGGGACCCGCGCCGGGGTCACTCGTAGGTGCGGAAGATCACCTCGGCGACGCAACTCGGCTTGGCAGCGCCTTCGCATTCGAAGCTGAACGAATAGGTGGTCTGGACTCCACCCGGAATGTCCTCGACCGCCAGGATCGTCACGCCGAGCCGAAGTTTCGCGCCCACCGGGACCGGCGACATGAAGCGGACCTTGTTGGCGCCGTAGTTGACTCCCATCTTGAAGCCGGTCGTGATGACGACCTGCGGCATGAGGACCGGGCCGAGCGAGAGGGTGAGGTATCCGTGGGCGATCGGGCCGCCGAACGGACTCTCCTTGACCGCGCGCTCGGGATCGACGTGGATCCACTGGTGGTCACCCGTGGCATCGGCGAACTGGTTCACTCGTTCCTGGGTGATGTCCATCCACTCGCTGTAGCCGAGGTGCTCACCGATGAGCGACTTGAGTTCTGCTGATCCGTTGATGATGCGTGCTGCCATGGCGCGCATGTTAGGTGTCGTGACGACCTGTTCGCGCCTGCTACGAATGCTGCATGGGGGATTTTCTGACCGGTCACGCATCGATCCAACCCGACAAGCCGGCGGTCATCGACGACCGCGGCGGCGCCCCGGTCGTCTCGCTCACCTTCCGCGAACTCGAGTCGGCATCGAACCGCTTGGCCAACGTGCTCGCCTCGCTCGGGGTTCGTTCGGGCGAGTCGAAGGTGGTGTGGTGCGGCCAGAACTCGATCGGCGTCGTGGTCCTCATCGGTGCCGCGAGGAAGCTCGGGGTGACGGCCGTTCCGCTCAACTACCGCCTGAGTGACGAAGAGGCTGCCTACGTCACCGATCACAGCGATGCGTCGATCGTGTACGTCGACGCAGAGCAGGCCCCGATGTTCGCGCGTATCCGTTCCGACGTGCCGAAGGTCGAACACGTCCTCGTGTTCGGGGGCGAGGTGCCCGACGGCATGACCGACGTCGAGGCGATGACGGCGACGGCGTCGGCCGATCCGCCGATGGTGGCCGAGTCGGTCGAGCCAGGTGCCACGATGATCTACACGAGCGGTACGACCGGCAAGCCGAAGGGGGCCCTGCGGCGCGGTACGTCGGGTGGCGAACAGGCGGCGGCGCTGATGGCTTTGATCGGGTACACGCCGAACGACGTGTACCTGCCCACCGGGCCGCTGTACCACTCGGGTCCGCTCGGATTCATGGGTATCGCGCAGGTGTTGGGCCAGACCGTCGTGCTGCAGCGCAAGTTCCAGGCCGAGGACTGGCTGCGTCTGGTCGAGACGTACCGTGTCACCTCGACGTTCAGTGCTCCGACGCCGATCCGGATGATCTGCAATCTGCCCGACGAGGTGAAGCGCCGCTACGACGTGTCGTCGATGAAGCGGATGATCGCCAACGCCGCACCGTGGAGCTTCGCGCTCAAGCAGATGTATCTCGCGTACTTCCCGGGCGACTCCTTGTTCGAGGTGTACGGCTCGACCGAGTTGGGCGTCAACTGTGTGCTTCGTCCCGAGGATCAGCTGCGCAAGCCCGGATCGTGCGGCCAGCCGGCACCCATGGTCGAGATCAAGCTGTTCGACGACGACGGCAACGAGGTCACCGGCGCTGGGCCCGAGCACACCGGGGAGCTGTTCGTGAAGAGTCCCAGTGTGTTCGCCGACTACTACAAGCAGCACGACAAGTTCCTCGCCGACAGCAAGCACGGCTATCAGACCGTGGGTGACATCGCCTATCGCGACGACGAGGGCTACCTGTACATCTGCGACCGCAAGAAGGACATGATCATCTCGGGTGGCATGAACATCTACCCCGCCGAGATCGAGGCGGCGCTCGAGCATCACCCGGACGTGCTCGAGGTGGCCGTGTTCGGGGTTCCGAGCGAGGAGTGGGGCGAGAGTGTGCACGCGGTCGTGGTCGTGCGCGACGGAGCCTCGCTGTCGGCCGACGACGTCACGGCCTTTGCCCGTGACCATCTGGCGAGTTACAAGGTGCCGCGGTCGGTGAGCTTCAGCGAGGAGCTGCCGAAGACCGGCAGCGGCAAGGTGCTCAAGCGCGAGCTCCGCGCCCCGTTCTGGGCAGGCCGGGCCAGCAAGGTCTGACGACGGGCGCGGTGGGCCCGTCGTCCGGTCAGTAGCCGAGGCGCTCGATCCGGTCGGGCCGACGCTGCCAATCCTTGTCGACCTTCACGAACAGTTCGAGGTAGACGCCGTCGGGGAGCTGGCTGCGGACCCTGGTCCCGACCTCTTTCAGTACGGCGCCACCCTTGCCGATCACCATGCCCTTCTGGCTGTCGCGCTCGACGACGATCTCGCACCGGACCCTCGGCCAGTCCCATTCGGTCACCCGTGTGGCGATGCTGTAGGGGAGCTCGTCGCGGGTCACGGCCAGCAGTTGCTCGCGGACGAGTTCGGCGATCCACTCCTGCTCGGGGAGTTCACGGACCATGTCGTCGGGAAAGAAGAGCGGGCCTTCGGGCAGCAGCGAAGCGAGATGCTCGACGAGCGGACCGACACCCTCGCCGGTGCGCGCCGACACGGGGAAGTAGGCAGCGGCATCGAGCCGTGATGCAGCGGTGAGCTGCTCGAGGACCTGCTGGCGACTCAGGCGATCGACCTTGTTGACGACGACGACCGCCTTGGTGACGTCGAACCTCGAGGCCACCCACTCGTCCCCCTTGCCGAAGCCCTTGGTGGCGTCGACGACCAGTACGACCACGTCCACGTCGTCGAGGCTGTCGAGCGCCGTGGCGTTCACCCGCTCTCCGAGTGCGGTGACGGCCTTGTGGAGACCCGGGGTGTCGACGAAGATCAACTGCGCATCGGCCCGGGTGAGCACGCCGCGGATTCGCGTCCGCGTCGTCTGCGGCTTGTCGCTGACGATGCTGACCTTGGTGCCGCAGAGCGAGTTCACCAGCGTCGACTTTCCGACGTTCGGCCGTCCGACCACGGTGATGAATCCACTGCGCACCCTCCCGACGCTATCGGGCGATGGGTCGTCGGTCAGGGCGTCGGTTCGGTCGGAGTTATCGGCTCTGCTGCCGTGGTCTCGGTCGCGGGGCCGAGGGTCGTCTCGGGCGGTGCCTGACCGGTCAGCAAGATGGCGTAGTCGTCGACCGTGACGGTCTCGCCCGGCTCGGTGACGCTGCCGTCGCCTCGCACGACACGCGCTGGTTCGCCGCCGAGGGTGAACCGGACCGGACCGATCCCTCCCAGTCGTCCGATGGTGAGGACGAGCTGTGCATAGAGGAGCCGCTGGTCTCTGGTGGGCATCGAGTCGAAGATGTCGGGCGGTAGGTCGATGACGCCCACGCCGCTGACCTTGCTGACCGTGATGTCGGCACCCGCCGGGATCGCCGAACGCAGGCCCGTCCCCACGTCGCCGAGCGACCTCGGTCCTTCGAGCAGCTTCGCCATCACCTGGGACGGGGATGCAGGCCTGGCCAGCGGGATGGTGACCGGGTTGAGTTGGCTGCCGGCGACGAAGAAGATGAGGACGTCCTCGGTGCTGATGGTCGTGGTCGTCTCGAGCGCAGTGGTGCTGGTCGCATCGATCGTCGTGGGTGGGATGGTGCTGGTCGTCGTGGTGCTCGTGGCGTCGAGCTCGAACTGGACGGCCTCGCGGCTGATCGCCTCGAACTCGCCGGTGGTCGGCACACCGCAGCCGGCCAGCCCGACCGACACGAGTGCGAACGTCGTGGTGAGTGAGAGCGCTGTGCGCATCGGTCGGCCACCGGGCGACATCAGTACGCCTCCTCGAAGGTGACGACGAACCTGGCCCCGCCGCCGGCCCGGTCCTCGACCCATGCCTCGCCTCCGTGGGCGTGAGCGTGTTCGGCCACCAGTGACAACCCGAGGCCGGTGCCGATCTTGTGCCGTGCCGCGCTCCCGCGTGCGAATCGCTCGAAGATCCGCGCCCGCTCGCCGCGGGCCACCCCCGGTCCCGAATCCTCGACCGCCAACGCGATGCCGCGGCTGCCGTGCGCTGTGACGATCACTCGTGTCGGTCCGCCACCGTGCTGGTTCGCGTTGTCGAGCAGGTTGGCGAGCACGCGTTCGAAGCGGAGTTTGTCGACGACGACGGTCTCGGGCACGTTCGGCTTGACCTCGATGGGCACCTCGCCGAACCCGTATCGATGGGCGATCCGCGACACGAGGTGCTCGATCCCGACCTCCTCTCGGTGGAGTTCGGTGGAGCCTGCATCGATACGACTCAGCTCGAGCAGGTCCATGACCATCTGGTCGAATCGACGGACCTGGGTGACGACGACGTCGAGTGCCTGCTGGCTGCGTTCCGGCAGGTCGCCCCGTCGGGCATCGAGCACCTCGACGGCTGCCGAGAGGGCCGTGATCGGAGACCGGAGCTCGTGGCTGACGTCCGAGGCGAAACGGGCCTCGCGTTCGATGCGTGCCTGGACGGCGTCGGCCATGTCGTTGAACGAGCGTGCCAGTCGAGCCAGATCCGGATCGGTCTCGGTCTGCATGCGTGCATCGAGGCCGCCCGATGCGATCGTTCCGGCTGCCGTGGCGACACGGCTGAGCGGATTGAGCAGCCGGCGGCTGGCCCACCAACCGATTCCAGCGGCGATCAGCGCCGTGACTGCCGCGCCGACCGCCAGGGCGGTTGCGATGGCCTGCAGCGTGCGTTCGGTACTGCTCATCGGGAACGCCTCGAAGTACAACGCATCGAACTCTGCGATGTACACGCCCGCCCCGAGGAACGGGGCGCCGAGCGCAGCGAAGGCCTGCTGCCCGTACCGGCCGGCCCCCACGTTCGACACCAGGTCGCCCGGTAGGACGTCTTCGGTGTAGCGGACGTCGGGGGCGAACCGTCCACCGTCGGGCATGAGCAGCACGGCGAACCCTGCCGGCTCGGGGAGTTGCGCGATGAAGGCGGTCAGGTCGTCCGACGTCGCCGCACGGAGTTCGTTGCGGATCGCGTTGGCGTTGCCGAACGCCTGGCTCTGGGCGACGGACGTCCGTTGATCGAGGAGGTAGGTGCGCGCCACGGCGTAGGTCACGACGGCGAGCGCCAGGCTGGCGATCAACGACGCGAGGCTGAAGAAGACCGTGACGCGGGTGCGGAGCCGGAGCGCGCGGCGAGGCCGGGGGATTGCGTCGGTCGCCACGGCGTCGAGTGTAGGGCCGACCGTGCGAGGGGCGAGTTCATGGCGAGAGCCGAGCAGGGCCGCGTTGCGGAGCTGGGAGAAGTCGGCGGTCGTGCCCATTCCGGTCGTCTCCGTACCGTCGAGGAGTGGAAGGCACCGCTGCCGGTGGGACACCAGGGGGAGGTTGGCGTCCCACCGATGCAGCGTGAACGCTCGTTATCCTGTCCCTCGTATGTGACAGCACAACACGCTGTCTGTGCGCTTTCTGTAACGAAACCGGATCTTGCGTGACGACCCTGCTGTTCATCGAAGACGACGACTCGATTCGCCTCGCGCTCCGTCTCGCCCTCGAGGACGAGGGCTACGAGGTGCGTGAAGCCGCCGATGGCAGGACCGGCCTCGACCTGTTCGCCCGCTCAGAGCCCGACCTCGTCCTGCTCGATCTGCGGCTTCCCGACATCGGCGGGTTCGAGGTGTGCCGGACGATGCGCGCCAACAGCATCGTGCCGATCATCATCGTCACCGCACAGACCGATACGTACGACCTGGTGGCCGGACTCGAGGCAGGTGCGGACGACTACGTCACCAAACCCGTCATCCCGAAAGAACTCGCGGCCCGGATTCGGGCTGCACTGCGACGGGTGCAGTTGCACGAGAGCACCTCGGCGCCGCCTCCCAGTCGCTTCGGTGACGTCGAACTGCGGCGAGAGCAGGGCATCGCGCTGAAATCCGGCGTCGAGTTGAGCCTCACCAAGACAGAGTTCCGGCTGCTGTGCGAGTTCGCCGACCACGCTGGCATGGTGCTCTCGCGTGACCAGCTGCTCGAACGGGTCTGGGGATACGAGTACCTCGGCGACAGTCGGCTGGTCGATGCTCATGTCCGCAGGCTGCGGGTGAAGATCGAGGACCACCCCGATGACCCCAAGCTGATCGTCACGGCGCGCGGGGTCGGCTACCGGCTCCTGACCTGACAGGGTCACTCCCAGGGGCGGCTGCGGAGGTATTCGCCGAGGCCTTTGGCCTGCGGGTCGAATGCCGTGCTCGACGCGACGCCTCGACCGAGCAGGCCGACCACCACGAAGTTGAGCGCGTGCAGGTTGGCCAACTCGTACCGTCGTATCTCGAGGTTGCGGGCCTCGGGGACCAGACGCTGGAAGGCGTGCACCGTGAGGTGCTGCTCGAGCCATCGGTACCCGGCTGCGTCGCGAGCGAAGATCCCGACGTTCGCGTTGCCGCCTTTGTCGCCGGAGCGTGCTGCGAAGTGGGTGCCGAGTGCTTCGCCGGGGCTCGGCCCGACCGGACCGACCGGACCGACCGGTTCGGCTGGAGTCTCCCGGTCGGTCGCCTGGTCATCGACCGGCCGGTCCGGTCGGTCGATTCCGCCTCGGTCGCTTTCGGGACCCACGACGACGTGCGAGGTTCCGTCGTCGGTGATCACCACCTGGGAGATCTCGGCGTTGTCGACCAGCGCCGGCCAGAACACCCCGAACGCCTGCGCCTCGCCGGGTGGCGACAGGGTGAACAGCCCCGGGTAGTTGGCGAGCGCCAACTCGACCACCGCCGAGGAGAACGCTCGGCCGACCACGTGCTCCTGCGCGCTCTTGACGGTGACGTGCACGAGGCCGGACGAGGACTCCTGGCCGACAGCCGACGACGGCGCTTCGATCCGGCGGACGTCGATCTCGTCGAAACGCTCTCGACCGCCGAGTCTCCGCAGGAGGGCGTCGAGCAGCCAGTCGGCCTTGGCCGCCTGGTCGAGGCCCGACACGACGAAGGTCATGGTGTTGCGGAATCCGCCGTCGAGGGTGATGCAGACCTTGGTGGTGGGCGGTGGCGGCGCACCCTCGGTGGCGCTCATGCGGACCCGGTCGGGTCCGTCCTGCTCGACACGGGTGGTCGCGAAGTCGGCGGTGACGTCCGGGTTGAGGTACCGGGGCGATGCGATCTCGTAGAGCAACTGCGAGGTGACCGTGCCGACATCGACCAGGCCGCCGGTGCCGGGATGCTTGGTGATCACGGAGTCGCCGTTCCGGGAGACCTCGGCGATCGGGAACCCGAGGGGGAGTGCTCGATCCGGGATGTCGTGGAACCACGAGTAGTTGCCGCCGGTGGCCTGGGTCCCGCATTCGATGACATGCCCGGCGGCCACGGCTCCGGCGAGTCGATCCCAGTCGTCGGTCGACCAGTCCCACCACCACGCGGCAGGGCCGACGACGAGTGAGGCATCCGTCACCCGCGGGCAGACCACGACATCGGCGCCGTCGTCGAGTGCCCGGGCGATGCCCCAGCCTCCGAGGTAGGCGTTGGCAGAGAGAGGCGCCCCGCTCAACGCTTCTCCGGTGTCGAGGTGTGCGAGCTGCGGCCGGAGAACCTCGACTCGGTCCATCAGGTCGTCGCCCTCGATGTGTGCGACTCGCACGGTGAGCCCGAGACGGGCGGCGATCGCGCGGACCTTCTCGGCGCATCCGGCAGGGTTCAGTCCCCCTGCGTTGGTGACGACGGTGATGCCTCGGTCGAGACATGTGCCCAGCACCTGTTCCATCTGGGTCAGGAAGGTGCTGGCGTAGCCGAGCTCGGGGTTGCGGGCGCGCTGTCGATGCAGGATGACCATCGTGAGCTCGGCGAGCCAGTCGCCGGTCAGCACATCGATGGGACCTCCCTCGACCAGTTCTCGGGCGGCGGAGATCCGGTCGCCGAAGAAGCCGGAGCAGTTGGCGATCCGTACGGGTCGGGTGCCGCGCTGTGTCTTCATCAGGGTGCCTCGTCGGTGTCCGCGGGTGCTTCGATCCGGGCCAGTACCTGACCGGTGTCGAGTTGCTGACCCGTCCGCACGAACAGTTCGGCGACGTGGCCGTCGTGCGGCGCGGTGATCTGGTGCTCCATCTTCATCGCCTCGAGCGTCACCAATGCCTGCCCTGCGCAGACGACGTCGCCGACCTCGACGAGGACACGGAGCACCGCGCCCGGCATCGGTGCGACCAGCGAGCCCGCCCGGTGGGTTCCCCCCGGTAGCCGGAACCTCGGTGTGACGGTGAGTGTTCGTCGTCCGCCGAGCAGATGGACCGTCAGTCCATCCGGTGATTCGGCCAACACCGGCGGTCGATGCCTGGCCAGGTCGCGTGCCTCCTGGGTGTCGACCTGCTGGCCGTCGACCTCGATGTCGGTGACGAGTCCCGATCGGGTCCTCCGGTAGGTGATCAGGTGGTCGTCGAGACGCTGTTCGAAGCGCTGGGAGGCCAGATTCCTCCACCCTGGCGGGGTGGTCCCGAGCACGGTGCGCCGTCGGTCGTGCTCGTCGATCACGGCGAGCGCTGCCGTGGCGACGGTGACGGGATCGAGGGGCGGGGGTGCTGTCGGGGGAGTGCGATCGAGGTACCCGGTGTCGATCGTGCTGGCGCCCGGGGCATCGATCGTTTCGAGCGACGCAGCGAGCGTGATGAGTTGATCGCGGTTGGTGACCGGCCCGATGATGGTCGCCTGTTCCAGTGCCGCGACCAGTTTGCGTGCCGCCGCACGGCGAGTCGGGGCGTGGGCGATCACCTTGGCCACCATCGAGTCGTAGTGGGGCGTGACCACCGAGCCGCTCTCGATCCCCGAGTCGATCCGTACCCCGTCGATGGCGGGAAACTGGACGGCCCGGAACACGCCCGAACTCGGCAGGTACCCGTTCGTCGGGTCCTCGGCGCACAGCCGGACCTCGATGGCATGGCCGTCCCGGCGTGGATCGACGGCGCTCGGCGGCAAGGGCTCGCCGGCCGCGACGAGGAGCTGCAGCTCGACCAGGTC
>JBDKIV010000258.1:0-11965 GCA_039796935.1 Actinomycetota bacterium
AACTCGCCCCCAACCGTAAGCCGTACTACGACGACGAGACCCTCGAGGGTCGTCGGCTCGAGCGGGTGCAACTGTTGGGCATGCTCTTGCTCGTCGTGACGGTCATCGGCCTTCCCCTGTACTGGATCCTCGAGCCTGGCCGTCAGGCCGGCGCTCAGGCCGCAAAGATCGCCACCTTCGAAGGGTGGGGCAAGCAGCTGTTCGCCACCACCGCCGAGGGTGGGTTCAACTGCGCCGGGTGCCATGGGGCGCAGGGTGGCGGAGGCTCGGCCCCGTACAGCGTCACCGACGGCAACACCGGCGAAGTGAAGGCCGTCAACTGGATCGCCCCGGCGATCAACACGATCTTCTACCGGTACGACACGAGCGAGGTGAAGTTCATCCTCGTGTACGGCCGGCCGTTCTCGCCCATGTCTCCGTGGGGTCTGGCCGGCGGTGGCCCGATGAACGACCAGCAGATCGAGACGCTGCTCGTCTACCTCGAGAAGCTGCAGATTCCGCGCGAGGGATGCCTGCCGGAAGAGACCAACCAGCAGACCTGCCCGTCCGGTGAGCTGCCGGCCGACGAAAAGCAGCGCATCGACGAGAACGCCACGCTGGCGGCCGAAGCACTGGTGGCTGCCGGCAAGTACGCAACGGTCGACGAGGCGATGGGTGAGGCGCTGTTCAACCTCGAATACGCCAGCGGCGCCTACTCGTGCGCCCGCTGCCACACGCAGGGTTGGAGCTACGGCGAGCCCGGCGTCACCGGTCAGGGCGCCTTCGGTTGGAACCTCACCGGTGGAGCCACAGCGAAGCACTTCGCCGACCAGACCGAGATGGAGAACTTCATCAAGGCGGGTTCGGAGTTCGGCAAGCGGTACGGGGCACAGGGTCAGGGCAGCGGTCGTATGCCCGGGTACGGCGCCATGCTCACCGACGAACAGATCACAGCCATCGTCGAATACGTTCGGAGTCTCTGAGTGAACGTCCTCTCCTCGATCCAACCCGGCATCCACCAGGTGATGTCGCTGGTCGCAACATCCGGTGGACCCAGCCGTGACGGTGGGCCCGGTGCCTGGATGTTCGAACTGCGCGGCATCCTCACGGTCGTCATCGGAGTCTTCGTGCTGATGGGCAGCACGTACTTCATCATGTACACCAACATGGGCGCCCGGCTCGCCTTCTTGGTCGCGTTCGCTGGGCTCGCAGGCTGGATGTTCATCATGGGTGCGATCTGGTGGGCCTACGGCATCGGGCTGAAGGGGCCCGAACCGTCGTGGGAGGCGGTCGCAGGCCGGACGATCCTCCAAGACACGAATGCGCTCCACCAAGCTGGCGCACTCGATGCGCCGGTGGTGATCGAAGGCGAGAGCGACCCGACCGCGACGGCCGTGACGGTCGCTGCACAGTTCGTCAGCGAGGGTTGGAAACAACTCGATCCGTCCGCTGCCTCGTACGGTCAGGCGTCGTCTGCTGCCGAGGTCTACCTGCTCGAGTCGGAGGCCTTCGACACGGCGACCGACTACCGCGTCGTCAACGTGTTCGACGTGGGTGGCGAGCGCTACCCGCGCCTTGCCGACGGCGCTGTCGACTTCCTCGCCTTCTGGCACAAGCCGCGGTATTCGGTGGTCGAGGTGGCGCCGGTCGTGCCGGTGCGGACCGAACCCGGTCGTGCTCCGGCGGTGCCGCGCATCGACGAGAGCCAACCGCACCAGTACGTCTACATGATCCGAGACCTCGGCGCGAAGCGTCAGCCAGCCGGGTTCATCACGGTTGGTTCGCTGCTCGTGTTCCTCATCGCCTGCTGGTTGCTGCACCGACGCGACCGGATCGTTGCTGCCAACCGCAGTCAACTGGCCCTTCCGGCGAAGGCATAGACCGTGGGTCAGTACCTGCCCGTCGTCGTGTTGATGGCTCTCGCCATCGTGTTCGGGGCGTTGAGCTTCTTCGCCTCGCGGCTGCTGGCACCACGTCGGCCGTCGGTGGCCAAGGAGGCCCCGTACGAGTGCGGGATCGTGCCGAGCCGCGAGACCCCCGAGCGTTTTCCCGTCAGCTTCTACCTGGTGGCGATGCTGTTCGTGATGTTCGACATCGAGATCATCTTCATCTACCCGTATGCCGTCTCGCAGGGTGAGCTCGGGGTCTTCGGATTCTGGGCGATGGTCATGTTCTCGGCGCTCATCTTCGTCCCGTTCGTCTACGAGGTCGCTCGTGGAGGACTCGACTGGGGTCCGGTCAACAAGGCGCGACGCCTCGAAGGCCTGGTCGACGCGAACCGAACGACGACGAGCACCATCCGACGGGTCGGGCTCGAGGGACGAGTGGAGGAGGCCGCCTGATGGGGGTCATCAGCGATGTGCGGGCCGACGGCCTCGGTGGTCTGCAGCACAACTTCATCACGGCACGGATCGAAGATCTGGTCAAATGGTCGCGAAGCCGGAGCAGTTGGCCGGCATCGTTCGGACTTGCTTGCTGTGCGATCGAAATGATGGCGACGGGTGCTGCTCACTACGACATCAGCCGGTTCGGCATGGAGGTCTTCCGTGCGTCGCCTCGCCAGGCCGACATCATGATCGTCGCCGGCCGTGTGAGCCAGAAGATGGCGCCCGTGCTCCGTCAGGTCTACGACCAGATGATGGAGCCGAAGTGGGTCATCTCGATGGGCGTCTGCGCCAGCAGCGGCGGGATGTTCAACAACTACGCGATCGTGCAGGGTGTCGACCAGATCGTGCCGGTCGACGTGTACGCGCCCGGGTGTCCTCCGACGCCCGAGACCTTGATCCACGCGATCGAGACGTTGCACGGCCTCATCGAGACCGGCGAGATCACCCGTCGCCGTGCGTCGACGGGTGGCGGTGCAGACGTCCATGTCACCGAGATCGCCGCCTCGGCCGATCCGGTGCCCGTCCTGCTCGGGGTGCGCTGATCATGTCGGATGCCGAACAGCACCAGGAGTCTGCCCCGACCGAGATGCACGGCTGTCCGCTGGTGACGAGCCACGGCCAGACCGTGCTCCATGTACCGCGTGATCGCTACACGAAGGTGGTTCGGACCCTGCTGGCCGACGGATTCGAGATGTGCGCCGACGTCACCGGGGTCGACTACCTCACCTTCATGGGACGATCCCTGCCCGACGGCGTGGTGGCCGAGCGGTTCGAAGTGGTGGTCAACCTGTTGTCGATGCGTGATCGGTCTCGCATCCGATTGCGGGTACAGGTTCCCGAAGACGACGCTGCCGTGCCGTCGCTGTTCGACATGTATCCGGGCACCGAGGCGATGGAGCGAGAGGTGTACGACATGTTCGGCATCGTCTTCACCGATCACCCCGACCTCACGCGCATCTTGATGCCCGAGGACTGGGACGGCCACCCGCTGCGCAAGGACTACGAGATCGGACGCATCCCGGTCCAGTTCAAGGGGACGCCCAACTGATGAGCATTCTGGAGACGATTCAGCGGGGTAACGAACCCGAGCAGGGCTTGAAGCCGCGGAGCGAACTGACGGCACGAGAGTTGATGCGCGAGGTCGGCTCGGTGTTGCGGATGAGCGAGGCCGAGGTGGCCAAGCTCGGTGATCTGCCCGTCGACCCGGCAGACGACCAGACGATGATCATCAACATGGGGCCACAGCATCCCAGCACGCACGGCGTGCTCCGGTTGATGCTCGAGCTCCAGGGTGAGACCGTGCTGCGCTGCAAGCCGGTGATCGGGTACCTGCACACCGGGATGGAAAAGACGGGCGAGGCCCTCTCGTACCTGCAGGGCCCCACGAACGTGACCCGGATGGATTACCTCAGCCCGTTCAGCAACGAGCTGGTGTTCTCGCTGGCGGTCGAGAAGCTGCTCGGCATCGAGGACGAGATCCCGGAGCGGGCGGTGTGGATCCGCATGCTGATGGCCGAGCTGAACCGGATCAGCAGCCACCTGCTGTTCATGGCCACGAACGGCATGGACCTCGGTGCCGTGTCGATGATGATCTACGGATGGCGCGAGCGCGAAGAGGTGCTCCGGTTCTTCCAGCGTCTCACCGGTCTGCGGATGAACCACAACTACATCCGTCCTGGCGGTGTCGCAGCCGACCTGCACGCCGGATGGCGTGACGAGGTGCTGTCGCTGTTCGACGTCATCGAGCCTCGCCTCGACGAGTACGACATCTTGATGACCGGGCAGCCGATCTGGCGCGACCGTCTGCAAGGTGTCGGTGTCATCACCGCCCAAGAGGCCATTGCACTGTCGGCGACCGGGCCGATCCTGCGGAGCACCGGTGTGCCGTGGGACCTCCGCCGCGATCAGCCCTACCTGCGGTACCCCGAGGTCGACTTCGACGTCGTGGTCGGCTCGTACGGCGATGCGTTCGACCGCTATGCGATCCGGCTGAACGAGATTCGCGAGAGCCTCAAGATCGTCCGGCAGATCCTCGACAAGCTGCCGTCGGGCAACTACCGGATCCAGGACAAGAAGGTCACGCCGCCACCGCGCGCTCGCATCGACGAGTCGATGGAGGCGCTGATCCACCACTTCAAGATCTTCACCGAGGGGTTCAAGGTCCCCGAGGGCGAGGTCTACGTCGCGATCGAGAGTGCACGCGGTGAGATCGGCTGCTACATCGCGAGCGACGGCAGTTCGACGCCGTATCGCATGCACGTGCGCGGGCCGTCGTTCGTGAACATCCAGTGCCTACCCCACATGATGCGGGGCGGCTTGATCGCCGATGCGGTCGCCGTCATCTCGAGCGTCGACCCGGTCCTCGGGGAGGTCGACCGATGAGCCGCCTGTCCGACCAGAACGTCCACCTCGCCCGCGAGATCGTCGGCCGTCTGCCACGCCCGAAGAGCGCACTCATCCCGCTGCTGCATCTGGCGCAGGAGCAGAACGGCTACGTCACCGACGAATCGATGGCGCACATCGCCGAGCTGCTCGGCCTCACCAGCGCCGAGGTGTACGGCACGGCATCGTTCTACGAGATGTTCAAGTTCGAACCGGTCGGCCGCTACTGCATCAACATCTGCACGGGAATCTCGTGTCATCTCACCGGCGCCTGGGAGCTGCTCGAGCATGCCGAGGAACTGCTGGGGGTTCATTCGGGGGGCACGACACCCGACGGCATGTTCACGGTCGAAGGTGTCGAGTGCATCGCGGCGTGCACCGAGGGTCCGGCGCTGTCGGTCAACTACCGCTACCGCTACACGATGAGCCCGGCTGATCTCGAGGCACTCGTCGCCGACCTTCGGGCGGGCAAGCTGGCCGACGAGATCCCACCCCACGGGACGCTCGCCCGGGTGCGTCAGCGCACGCCCGACAACTGGGCCAACACGGGCAAGCTCGCTCAGGAAGCAGTGGACGCGCGATGACCGACTCACCGAACTCCGCCGCCGAGATCCAGCACTACCGGGTGCCCGGTCTCGTGCCCTCCGGTCCGAAGCTCATCACAGGCCGCTTCGACCAGGACGACGGACACACCTACGACGGCTACGTGCGCACCGGGGGCTATGTGGCCCTCCGCAAGGCGCTCACGTCGATGACTCCCGAGCAGGTGCACGACGAGGTCCGCACCTCCGAGATGCAGGGTCGTGGCGGGGCGGGCTTCCCAGCCGGCACGAAGTGGGGATTCCTCCCGGCGGGTGTGTTCCCTCGCTATCTCGTCATCAACGGCGACGAGAGCGAGCCCGGGACCTACAAGGACCGCAAGCTGATGGAGTTCGACCCGCATCAGTTGATCGAGGGCATCGTGATCGCGTGTTATGCGATCGGGGCCGCGCAAGCGTTCCTCTACATCCGCGGCGAGATGGCCCTCGCCCAAGAGCGCGTCGCGCAGGCGCTGAACGACGCCTATGCGAACAACCTCATCGGCCGGAACATCCTCGGGACGGATTTCTCGGTCGACGTGGTGCTGTCGTGGGGTGCCGGTGCCTACATCGTCGGTGAAGAGACCGCGCTGATCGAGTCGCTCGAGGGCGAGCGCGGGATGCCGCGGCTGAAGCCCCCGTACTTCCCGGCGAGCAAGGGCCTGTACATGCAGCCCACCATCGTCAACAACGTCGAGACGCTCAGCAACATCCCCTGGATCGTCAACGAGAGCGGGCAGTCGTTCAAAGATCTCGGTGCGCCGACCAGCACGGGTATGCGGATCTTCGCCGTGAGCGGCCACGTCGAACGCACGGGCGTGTTCGAGGTCCCGAACGGTGTCACCACGTTCCGGATGCTGTTCGAAGCCCCCGAGTACTGCGGAGGTGTTCGCAACGGCCGCTCGGTGAAGGCGTTCATCCCCGGGGGTGCGAGTGCCATGTGGTTCTTCGACGAGCACCTCGACCTGCCACTCGACAAGCCGACGATCGACCGGGCGGGTTCGATGCTCGGCTCCGGAGCGATCGTGGTGATGGACGACACGACCGACATGGTCGCGGCGTGCTGGAACCTCGTGCACTTCTTCTCGCGCGAGAGTTGCGGCAAGTGCACGCCGTGTCGAGAGGGCACGACATGGCTCGAGCGGATCCTGAAGCGGATCCTCGCCGGCCATGGCCGACCCGAAGACATGGACCTGCTGATCGAGGTCAGCGAGAGCATCAGCCCCGGGCTGGCCTGGCCGCCGCGCCAGACCACGATCTGCCCGCTCGGCCCCTCGGCCGTCAGCCCGATCGCCTCGGCGATCCGTCGGTTCCGGCACGAGTTCGAGCACTACATCGAGCACGGTCGCGCCATCGCGGGTGTGCACACACCGCCGATCCACGGCGTTGCTCACGGAGCCACTGCCCATGTCTGACACCACGCCAACGACCGACTCGGCGACCGACGTCGACTCGCAGGTCGAGGCCCCCGAACCCGAGCCGAAGCGGACGCTGACCGTCACCATCGACGGCCGCGCGCACGAAGTCGAGCCCGGCCGCCTGGTGATCGACGCCTGCGAGGACGCCGGTACCTACGTGCCGCGGTTCTGCTATCACCCGCGCATGACACCGGTCGGGATGTGCCGGCAGTGTCTGGTCGAGGTCGAGGGTCCGCGCGGGCCGATGATGGTCGTCAGTTGCATGACCCAGGTCGCCGAGGGTCAGGTCGTCAACACGGCCACCCCGACGGTGAAGCGTGCGCAAGAGGGCGTGCTCGAACTGCTCCTCGCCAACCATCCGCTCGATTGCCCCGTCTGCGACAAAGGTGGTGAGTGCCCGCTCCAGGACCAGGCGTTCACCCATGGTCCGGGCGAGAGCCGCTACATCGAAGAGAAGCGTCACTACGAAAAGCCGATCCCGATCAGCGATCTCGTCCTGCTCGACCGTGAGCGGTGCATCCTGTGCGACCGTTGCACACGCTTCGCCGACGAGGTCGCCGGTGACAAGTTGATCCACTTCACCAGCCGTGGCAACTCCACGCAGGTCAACACGTTCCCGGACGAGCCCTTTGCCAGTTACTTCAGCGGCAACACCGTCCAGATCTGCCCGGTCGGTGCGCTCACGTCGAAGTCCTACCGGTTCAAGGCACGCCCGTGGGACCTCGACCAGGTCGAGAGCACGTGCACCACGTGCTCGGTCGGTTGTCGCATCGTCGTGCAGTCGAGCCGTGACGACCTGGTCCGGTATCAGGGGGTCGACAGCGACCCGGTCAACTGGGGCTGGTTGTGCGACCGCGGTCGCTACAACTACGACTCGGTCAACGGCGACGCTCGGCTCTCCGACCCGCAGGTGCGCACCGCGGACGGGCTGGCGACGGCGTCGTGGGGCTCGGCGCTGGCCGCTGTGGCGAAGATGGTCAACGACGCGCAGGCAGTCGGAGGGCCGTCGAGCATCGCGCTCATCGGCGGTGCGCGTGGCACCAACGAGGACGCATTCGCCTGGGCGACGCTTGCCCACGACGTGATCGGCACTCCCAACACGGATGCACAGCTCGGCGACGGGTTGCCGCCGGCCGTGCTGTCGCTCGGTGGCGCCACGATCGACGAGGTCGCGACGGCACGCACGATCGTGCTGCTCGGCCCGGACCTCAAAGAAGAGCTGCCGGTGCTGTACCTGCGCCTGCGTGACGCGGCAGAGAAGCGTCGCAGCAGGATCCTCGAGTTCACGGCCAAGCCATCGGGCCTCACCCGCTCGGCGTGGAAGACCGTGCACCATGAACCGGGTGACCAGATCGCAGCGGTTCGCGACACCCTCGCCGATCCCGAGGTGGCCGCGCAGCTCGCGGCTGGCACCGTGGCGGTCGTCGTCGGTCGCTCGAATCTCGCCGAGCACGCCGACGTCACGGTGGCAGCGCTGCACGAAGTCCTCGCAGTGGTCCCCGACGCCCGAGTGCTTCCCGTGCTGCGGCGCGGCAATGTCACCGGGGCGCTGCACATGGGGTTGCATCCGGGTGCCGGTGGGCTCGACAGTGCCGGGGCGCTGCAGGCAGCCGCCGATGGCCGGATCGAGCTGCTGGTGCTGGTGGGCTCCGATCCGCTCGCCGACTTCCCCGATCGCGAGCTCGCTCGCCGCGGGCTCGCCGGGGCACGGCGCATCGTCGCGATCGACACGCATCTCTCGTCGAGCGCTCAGCAGGCGCACATCGTGCTGCCGGCGGCCGGGTTCGGCGAGAAGCAGGGCACCACGACGAACCTCGAGGGACGTGTCACGACGATCGGTCAGAAGGTGACCGCACACGGGACGAGCCGTCCCGACTGGATGATCGCCGCCGGGGTGGCGTCGGCGTTGGGTGCCGACCTCGGGTGGACCGACGCCGCGCAGGTCACCGCAGCGATCGCCGAGCGAGTGCCGACCTTCGCCGGCGTCACGCCCGAAGCGATGCGCAGAGCTCGTGACGGTGTCGTGGCCTCGGTCCCCGAGTTCGATGCGCCGATGGCCGCTCCGGTAGCGGTTCCCCCGAGGAACAGCTACGACTTCCGTCTGGTCGTCAGCCGGGTGCTCTACGACGCGGCGGTCGGCACGCAGATGACCCCCGACCTGGCCCACCTGGCGCCCGGCGCCACTCTCCACATCAACCCGCTCGACGTCGAGCGCGCCGGAGTCGTGGTGGGCAGCGAGGTCAAGGTCTCGAGCAAGAGCGCCAGCGTGGTGCTCGCCGTCGAGGCCGACCCTGCCGTGCAGCGTGGCACGGTGTGGGTGCCGTTCAACCAGCCGGGTTCGTCGGCCGGCGACCTCATCGACGTCACGGCAGTCATCACCGATGTCCGGATCGAGAACCTCTGATGCTCGCACTCGACCCGCTCCTGCTCGGCGATCTCGACCTGACGGCAGTGCTCATCGTGCTGCTGAAGGTGATCGTCGTGTTCATCGTCGGCCTCGTCGGGACCATGTTGATGGTCTGGTTCGAGCGCAAGATCGTCGCCGGCATGCAGAACCGCATCGGGCCGAACAAGGCCGGCCCGTGGGGTCTGCTGCAGACGCTGGCCGACGGCACCAAGCTGTTCTTCAAAGAAGACCTGATCCCCGATCGGGCCGACCGGTTCGTCTTCAAGCTGGCGCCGTACCTGGCGTTCGTTCCCGCCTTCCTCGTCTGGGCGATCATCCCGCTCGGCGGCGACTTCACCGACGGTAACGGTGGGGTCGTCACGTGGTTCGGACGTGAGACGACGGTGCAGCTCGCCGACCCGCATGTCGGGATCCTGTTGCTGCTGGCACTCAGTTCGGTGGCCGTGTACGGCATCATGCTCGCCGGGTGGGCGTCGGGTTCGAAGTACCCGCTGCTCGGTTCGGTCCGTGCGTCTGCACAGATGGTGAGCTACGAGGCGGCGCTCGGCATGAGCCTCGCCGCGGTACTGCTCTTGTCGGGCACGCTCAGCACGAGCGGCATCGTCAGCGCTCAGACCGGCACGTCGAACTGGCACCTCGTCACCACCGGGGTCCTGCCGTTCCTGATCTTCATCATCGCGGCGACCGCCGAGTTGAACCGTCCGCCGTTCGACCTCGTCGAGGCCGAGCAAGAGTTGGTCGGCGGTTTCAACACCGAGTACTCGAGCATTCGCTTCGCCCTGTTCTTCCTCGCCGAGTTCATGAACACGATCACCATGAGCGCCATCATCGTGACGTTGTTCCTGGGTGGCCCGCAGCCGCTCACCATCGACATCGGCGGACTCGAGTGGGACGGCAACCTGTATCTCGGGTTCCTCAACGGCACGGTGTGGTTCCTGCTCAAGCTGTTGGCCTTCCTGTACTTCTACGTCTGGCTGCGCGGCACGCTCCCTCGCCTGCGGTACGACCAGTTGATGAACCTCGGCTGGAAGATCCTCATCCCGCTGTCGCTGGGGTGGTTCGTGGTGCTGGCGGCGATGCAGCTCGGCCAGGACCAGGGCTGGAACCGCGTGCTGGTGGTCGTCGTGTCGCTCGCCGGGTTGGGCATCGGCGGCCTGATGCTGTTGGCGGCAGTCAAGGTGAGCGCCCGGAATCGTGAGCGAGAAGGGGCCATGTTCTGATGGGGTACCTCGAGGGATTCGCAGTGACGCTGCGTCAGCACCGGATCTTCGGTGGCAAGCGGGTGACCGGGGAGTACTCCGGTGGCCGCGTCGTCAAGAAGGGCAAGGGTGACGCCCACGACGAGAAGGCACCGAAGCCCGAGCGACTCCACGGCCGCCACGTCCTCAACCGGTACGAGGACGGCATGGAGAAGTGCATCGGGTGTGAGCTGTGCGCGGGGGTCTGCCCGGCCAAGTGCATCTACGTGCGAGGCAAGGACAACGATCCCGAGAACCCGACGTCGCCCGGAGAGCGTTTCGGGTTCGTGTACGAGATCAACTACCTCCGCTGCATCCACTGCGATCTGTGCGTCGAGGCGTGCCCGACCGAGGCGATCACCGAGAGCAAGCTGTTCGAGTTCAGCTTCACCAATCGCAAGGACGCGATCTACACGAAGTCCGAGCTCGTCGTGGACGACCGCGGAGCGCCCAAGCAGTTGCCGTGGGAAGACTGGCGCCCGGGCGAGGAACGGAACACGAGCGGCTGGATGCGGGCAACCTCGCCCGGCGGCGACGAGCACTTCGTCGGCGAGATCGGTTGGAGCAACGAGTTGGGCTTCGGGCTTCGCCCTGCAGAGCCGAAGCAGGCCGAAGCCGATGCGAGCGCGAAGACGGTGCGAACCGTGTCGCGAGGAGAGGCGCACTGAGCATGGAGTTGGTGGTCTTCGTCTGCGCTGCGGCCATGGTGCTGGTCGGCGCAGTGGGTGTCGTGCTGCGCAGTCATCCTGTGCACGCTGCGCTCAGTCTGGTACTCACGTTGTTCGGTGTGGCGGTCCTGTTCGTCGCGCACGAGGCACACTTCCTCGCTGCGGTGCAGGTGATCGTCTACTCCGGAGCGATCGTGGTGCTGTTCCTGTTCGTCATCATGCTGCTCGGTGTCGATCGCTCCGAGAACCTCATGGTCGAGCCGATCCCGGTGCAGCGACCGCTCGCCGCCGTCGTGGGCGTCGGTCTGACGGCGCTGATCGTCACGGCGGTCGTCAATGGCCGTTCGGCCGTGCCGGCAGGGGCGGGCACCGGGCTCGACACCGATCTGGTCTCGGCCAACGGCGACAGCAACATCAAACAGGTCGCCGTCGACCTGTTCGGTGCTCGGGTGTTCTCGTTCGAACTGCTGTCGGTGCTGCTGATCGTCGCCGTGGTCGGCACGGTCATCCTGTCGCGCCGGCCCGAGAAGACGGGGCCGGGCCGATGATCGCCGCGATCGAACCCACGACGACGTGGTACCTCGTCCTCGCGGCGGTGTTGTTCGGCATCGGTGCGGTGGGTGTGATGGTGCGGCGCAACCCGCTCGTCATGTTCATGTGCGTCGAGCTCATGCTCAACGCCGTCAACCTCACGTTCGTCTCGCTGTCGAGCCGCCTCGGAGACATCAGCGGACAGACGACGGTGTTGTTCGTCATGGTGGTCGCAGCCGCCGAGGTCGTGGTCGGTCTCGGCATCGTGGTGGCGGTCATGCGTCGTCGGCCGAACGCAACGGCCGATGACCTCGCGGAGTTGAAGGGCTGATCATGGTCGACCTCGTGTGGCTCATCCCTGCCCTGCCCCTGTTCGG
>JBDKIV010000259.1:0-7768 GCA_039796935.1 Actinomycetota bacterium
GCCGGGCAGATCGACCGTCTGGGTATTCCGGGAATCCGCTTCGCCGACGGGCCCCGCGGCGCGGTGATCGGCAACGCCACCTGCTTCCCGGTGGCCATGGCCCGCGGTGCCACCTGGGACCCCGAGCTCGAAGAACAGGTCGGCGATGCGATCGGGCGCGAGTTGAAAGCACTCGGGGCGAACCTCACCGGCGCCGTCTGCGTCAACCTGCTCCGCCATCCCGCCTGGGGCCGGGCGCAGGAGACCTACGGCGAAGATCCCTGCCACGTGGGTGCGATGGGCGCAGCCGTCACCCGCGGGCTGCAGCGCCATGTGATGGCGACCATGAAGCACTTCGCCTGCAACTCGATGGAGAACGCACGCTTCACCGTCGACGTCGAGGTCGACGACGTCGCCCTGCACGAGGTCTACCTGCCCCACTTCAAGCGGATCGCCGACGAGGGCATCGCGGCGGTCATGTCGGCCTACAACTCGGTGAACGGTGAGTGGTGCGGCGAGAGCCACCAGCTCCTCACCTCGGTGCTTCGCGACGAGTGGGGCTTCGAGGGGATCGTGATCAGCGACTGGATCCTCGGACTGCGCAATGCGGCAACCTCGTTGCGCCACGGGCTCGACATCGAGATGCCCTACCGGATGGTCCGGGCACAGCACCTCCCCGCTGCGCTCGAGCGTGGCGATGCCTCGTGGGACGACGTCGACCGGAGCGTGCTCCGGCTGCTGTCGACCCTGCTGCGCTTCGACGCCGTCCTCGGCGCGCCCCCGCCAGATCGCTCCGTCGTCGGCTCGGCTCGCCATCGCGATCTCGCCCGACACGTCGCAGCGCGCTCGACGGTCCTGCTTCGCAACGAACCGGTCGACGGCACACCGGTGCTTCCCCTCGCCGCCGGGCAACGGGTCGCCGTGATCGGGGCGCTGGCCGGGGTGGTCAACGTCGGCGACGGAGGTTCGAGCGACGTCTGGGACGTCGACTGCCACAGCGTCGTCGACGGCCTGCGCGACGTGCTGGCCGATGTCGACGTCGACGACGGTAGCGACCTCGACCGGGCCACCCGGCTGGCGGCATCGGCCGATGTCGCACTGGTCGTGGTCGGCTACACCTACCTCGACGAGGGCGAGTACATCGGCGAGACCGACAGCTCGCTCATGGGCCTGTTCCCGCCCGGCGACGAACCCGACGTGCTCGACCTGTATGCCGGGCAGCTCGAGCAACTCCCCGCCTTCGACAAGCCGACCCACCTGCGGGGCCGCACACGCGGGTTCAGTACCGGTGGCGACCGGACCTCGCTGCGCCTGTCCGACGCGGACGTCGCCCTCATCCGTGCGGTCGCCGCAGCAAACCCGCGAACCATCGTCTCGGTGCAGTCCGGTGGCGCGGTCATCATGACCGAGTGGGTCGAGCACGTCCCCGCCGTGGTCCAGTCCTGGTTCGGTGGTTGTCGCGCTGGGCAGGGGCTCGCTGATGTCGTCACCGGCGCCGTCAACCCATCCGCACGGCTCCCGTTCAGCGTGCCCCGGCACGAGGACGATCTCCCTCCGTTCGACCGCTCGGCCACGCACGCCGTGTACGACCGCTGGCACGGATGGTGGCGACTCGAACGTGACGGTTCGGTCCCGCTGTTCCCGTTCGGGTTCGGGCTGTCGTACACCGACTTCGCACTCGACGACGTGAGCGCATCGGTCGAGGCGCACCAGGTGGTCGTCACGGGCATGCTCCACAACATCGGACCGCGCGATGGGGCCGATGTCGTCCAGGTCTATGCCGCCGCGCCCACGTCGGGTGGCCCGTCACGCCTCATCGGGTTTGCACGGGTCGAGGTCGCGGCGGGCGGTTCGGCATCGTTCGACATCACGGTCCCGTTCGAGTCGCTGCAGACCCGTGATCCCGAGACCCGCAGCTGGATCGCGCCGACCGGCACCTACCGGTTGACCGTCGGCCGCCATGCGACCGACCCACACCCTCGACGTCTGACGGTCGAGCTGCCGTCGCAGCAGACATCGTCGCAGCAGACATCGCCGCAGCAGGCATCGCAGCAGCCGCGGCACGAGCACGGCGACGGGGCACCATGACGATCCACCATGACGAGCTACCCACGGCCGAGTACGGGCTGATCGAGGGGTTCTACGGCCCACCGTGGTCGCACGAGCAGCGACTCACCTGGATCGATCTGCTGACCCGGTTCGACATGACCCGATATGTGTGGGCGGCCAAGCAGGAGCCCCGCCACCGAGATCGCTGGAGCGAGCCATTCACCGATGACGAACTGCGCCAGTTCGACGAACTCGCCCGGCGCTCGCCGACGGTCGAACTGGGCGTGGCGCTGACCCCCGGCCCCGAAGCGAGTGCCGGGGCGAGTGCCGGGGCGAGTGCCGACGCCACGACTGTGACCGCCCTGGTCGGCAAGCTGGGCCCCGCCGTCGCGGCCGGTGCGGCATTCGTCGTGCTCAGCTGCGACGACATGCCGTCGCTCGATGCCGGGAGCGCCCACCGTCGTCTGGCGCACCGGTTGCTCGATCGGCTCGAGGTGCCGGTCTGGATCGTCCCGACCCACTACTGCGGGTCGTCATCGTCGCCGTATCTCGAATCGTTGTGCGCCGGTCTCAGCGCCGACGTGCAGGTGATGTGGACCGGCCAGCACGTCGTCAACGACCGCATCGAGGCGGCCGAGGCCATCCGCTGGTCCGAGCTCGTCGGCCGTCCGCCGCTGGTGTGGGACAACGCCCCGGTCAACGACGCGATGATGACCGACGCCCTGCATCTCGGCCCGCTCGACGGTCTCGATCCGGGCCTACGCGCCGCGGTACGCGGTGTGCTGTGGAACCCGATGGAGTTCGCCGCAGCATCGAGCGCACTGATGTCGAGCGCAGCAGCCTGGGCCCGCGGCGACGATCCCTGGGCTGCATGGGAGGCCTGGGTCCGCGGGCGTGGCTGGTATGCGCTGGCCGTGGCCACGGCATTCCCCACCGATCGGCACTGGGCCGGCGGGCAGGGGACAGCCGTGTTCGACGACGCCGATTGGTGGCGTGGCATCCGCGACGGACTGCCCGACGACGTCGTGGCGGTCGGGCTCGATGCGGGCGTCCAACGCTGGAACGATGCGGCCCGGGCGGGTGCGGCGCTCGCCGTCGACGCACTCGACACGGCAGCGCGCGCCAGAACCCGCGGTCCGGGTACCGGCACGTCCATCCGCGCCGCCGGCCTGGCGGCACGATGGGCCGACTGGACCCGCAGCGCCCCGAGCACGTTCGGCAGCGGCGTGCGTCGTCGGCCGATCTTCACGCAGGATCACCGAGGCGAGTTCGTCCACTCGGCCCGCTCGTTCACCCGTACCGAGAGCCCGGTCGACCACCTGGTTCGACGAGCGATCGACGCCCCACCCCGATGAGGTGCTGCCGTCAGCGCGTCCAGCGGTCCTGGTTGGTGCAGGTGTTCTTGACGTCGCAGTAGAAGTCGAAGCTCCAGGTTCCCCCCTCGCGCCCGACACCGCTGTGGCGACTGCCGCCGAACGGGGCACGAAGGTCACGGACGAAGAAGCAGTTGACCCACAGGGTCCCGGCGACGAGCCGACTGCCGACCCGTTCGGCCCGCTCGGGATCACCCGTGAACAGCACGCCGGCGAGGCCGAACTCGGTGCCGTTCGCCATGGCGATCGCCTCGTCCTCGTCCCGGAACGACTGGACCGTCAGCACCGGCCCGAAGACCTCGCTCGTCAGGATCTCCGAACCCGGCCGGGCCCCGGCGAACAGCGTCGGCCGGTAGTAGAGCCCGCCCATCCCGGCCTCGGCCAGATCGGTGTTGGGCCCGCCGCCGAGGAGCACCTCGGCCCCGTCGGCCACCGCCCGGCGAACGAAGCCATCGACCCGCTCGAGATGCTCGCGGCTGATCTGCGGCCCGATGTCGGTGCTCAGATCCCGCGGGTCACCCTGACGGATCTGCGCAGCCCGCACGAGGAAGCGCTCGACGAACTCGTCGTGGATCGACTCCTCGACCAGCAGCCGGACCCCGGCCAGACAGACCTGCCCGGCATTGTCGTACTGCTCGACGGCATGGGTGACCGCCGCATCGAGGTCGGCATCGGCGAACACCACGAACGGGCTCTTGCCGCCCAGTTCGAAGCTGCACGGAGTGAGATTGGCAGCGGCCGAGCGAGCGATGATCCGCGCCGTCGGAACCGACCCGGTGAAGCTGATCCGACGGACATCCGGGTGGCCGGTGAGTGCATCGCCCACCTCCTCGCCCAGGCCCTGAACGACGTTGAACACCCCGGCGGGGAGCCCGGCCTCGTGGGTGATGTCGGCCAAGAGCGACGCCGTCAGCGGGCTCCACTCGGCGGGCTTCAGGACCACCGTGCATCCCGCCGCCAGCGCCGGCGCGACCTTCCAGGTGGCCAGCATGAGCGGGGCATTCCACGGAGTGATCAGCACCGCCGGCCCGCTCGGGTCCCAGCTGACATGGTTGCGGTGACCGCGGGTGTCGAAGTCGGGATGATGGAGGTCGTCGACGAGGTAGTCGGCGAAGAACCGGAAGTTGTGCGCCACGCGGGGCATCACCCCGCGCAGGTGGCTCCGCAGCAGCGCACCGTTGTCGGTCGTCTCGACGATCGCGAGTTCGTCGATGCGTCGCTCGACGATGTCGGCGACCCGGTGGAGGAGTTCGGCCCGCCGTGCGGGCGGGGTCGCCGCCCACTCGGGGAAGGCCCGATCGGCCGCAGCGACCGCAGCGCGGGCCTCGTCGGGCCCGCCGCGCGAGATGTGGCCGATGACCTGCTCGTCGATGGGCGACACGTCCTCGAAGGTGCTGGCCGATGCGATCCGCTCGCCACCGATCCAGTGCTCGGTCGACACCGGTATCCCGGCGACATCCAGGTGACCCCTGCGTTGCTGACCCATCCGTGCCCCCTCGTCGTGCCCGTCGCCCTGGCGATGCTGCCGATGCGATCGTTCGGTACCGAACGATAGTGTCGGGCGCCGTGGCGGGTGCCTTCTCGAGCGACGACGACAACGAGTTGCGGCGAGCAGAGCGAGACGTCACGCTCGCCTTCGAGGATCGCCCCTTCGACTTCGCGGCACTGCTGGCGGTCAGCAACGTGTTCCGCGCCGCCACGGCAGTGCGTAACCACATGGAGCGCGAGGTCCTCCGCGACCATGAACTCAGCTGGAGCGCCTTCGTGGTGCTGTTCGTGCTGCGTGTGTGGGGCGAGCACGAGTCGGCCCAGTTGGCTGCGGAGGCCGGTATCACCGGCGGCACGCTGACCGGGGTCGTGGGGACCCTCGAGCGGCGAGGCCTCGTCACCCGCGAGAGCCACCCGACGGACAGGCGACGTCAGTTGGTCCGCCCGACCGACGACGGCATGCTCGCCGTCGACCAGATCATGCCGGTCTTCAACCGCCATGAGGCCCTCGTGACCGCCGACCTGACCGATGCCGATCGAGCCGAACTGGCCCGCCTGCTGCGAGCAGTACTGCGACGCGTGACGGGCGAGTGACCGACCGCGCCCGATGGCCGGGTGCCGACTAGGATCGTTAGGGTCCGAACGATTTCTCGGGACGGAGGAGTATGGGTCACATCGTCGGGGCGGCTCTCGTATCGCACATCCCACCCATCGTGATGGGCGACGAGATCCTCAGCCTGCTCTACGGCCCGGAGGGGACGACGCTGGTCGACGGCCTGCACCGGATGCGCGCCGAGAAGCTCGATCATCTCGACATCGACACCGTCATCGTGTTCGACTCGCATTGGTACACCACGGTCGAGCACATCATCACGGCGCACGACCGGCGCAGCGGGCTGTTCACCAGTTCCGAGCTACCACGCGGCATGAGCGCCATGCCCTACGACATGCCGGGTGACCCCGAGTTGGCGATCGCATTCGAGCGGATCGCCAACGCCCGGACCGACACCAGGGGCCTGGCGTGCGCGGACCCATACCTGCCCGTGCACTATGCCACCACCAACCTGCTGCCGTTCCTGCAGGCCGAGGGCGAGGCATGGCTGAGCATGGGGATCTGCCAGACCGCCACGGTCGACGACTTCCTGCTCGCCGGCGAACTGCTGGGCGAGGCCATCGCAGGGCTCGATCGCAACGTGGTGCTCCTCGCCTCGGGTGGGCTGTCGCACCGGTTCTGGCCGATGCAGGAGTTCGCGCTCCACGAGGCAGCCGATCCCATCCACATCCGCACGCCCGAGGCGCGCGCCGCCGACGAGCACGTGCTGGCCCTGCTCGACGCCGGCCAGCACGACGCGGTCATCGATGGGATGCCGACGTATCGCACGCACGGCCCCGAAGCATTCTTCGGTCACTACCTGATGATGGTCGGGGCACTCGGCGGCCGCCGCTGTACCGCCCGCGGCGAACGCTTCTCGGCCTACGAGTCGGCCGCGGGTACCGGCCAGGTGCACGTCTGGTTCGACCTGCCCGGCGGCCGGGCCGCCTGACCCGACCCGGCGCACCCGACCCGTCGCCACCACCCGGGCCACCACCCGGGCCGAACGCCCAACACAACGCCCAACACAACGCTCCAACACACCAGTTCTCGGGAGGAATCATGCGATTCGCCAACCTGCTCGGCCGAGCCTCGATCGTCGTCTCCGACGACTCGGGTACCGACCACGTGATCGACATCGAACGCGCCGGTGCGGGCGCATGGTCGAGCGATCCAGCCGTCTACGTCGACCTCGCCAACCATGCGGCGCTGGCCGAGCTCGCGGCCGGTTGCGATCCGGCCGCCTGGCCGGTCCTCGACCCGGCCGAGCTCCGGGCACCGGTACCGCGCCCGCCGAAGGGCCTCGGGGTCGGGTTGAACTACCGGACGCACGCGATCGAGTCGGGACGCGATCTACCGACCGAGCCCCACCTGTTCGGCAAGACCGACAACTGTGTCGCCGGCCCGTTCGACGACATCGTCGCTCCGGCCGGCCGCGACATGATCGACTACGAGGCCGAGGTCGTCATCGTGTTCGGTACGACCTGCCGGTCGGTGTCCGAAGCCGATGCCTGGGGATGCATCGCCGGTGTGATGGCCGGCCAGGACATCTCCGACCGTGGCGAGCAGTTCCGCCCGCCGATCAAGCAGTTCACGATCGCCAAGAGCTACGACACGTTCGGGCCGACCGGCCCGTTCCTCGTCACCCCCGACGAGCTGGCCGATCGGGATGCGCTCGAGCTGACCGGCGTGGTCAGCGGCGAGGTGATGCAGCATGCCGTCACCAGCGACTTGATCTTCTCGGTCCCTGCCCTCGTTGCCTGGTTGACCCAGTTCATGACCTTCGGTCCCGGTGATCTCGTCTGGACCGGAACGCCCGGCGGCGTGGGTGAGGCCCGTACCCCACCGCGGTTCCTGAGAGACGGTGACGTGGTCGAGACGACCGTGGCCGGGGTCGGTACGATCCGCAATCGCGTGGTGGTGCGCTGATGCAGGTGGTCGCGGGGGGCGACCGGAGCTCGAGTTACGGCGGTCGCTTCACCGGCCATGTCGAGCTCGAGATGCTGCATGCGACGCCGCCCGAGATCGACTGCGGCGTCGACGGCCCCGACACCGCACTCGTGCACTTCCACGACGGGGCGGTCACGTGCTGGCACTCGCATCCCGGCGGCCAGCAGCTGTTCGTCGTCAGCGGCGCAGCGAGGGTCGGCACCGAGGCCGACGGTGAGGTCCCGCTGGCCATCGGCACCCTGGTGGTGTGCCCTGCGGACGAGCTGCACTGGCACGGGGCGATGCCGGGTACCGACACCACGCTGTTGGCCGTCACGTGGGGAACGACCCAGTGGAC
>JBDKIV010000260.1:0-16417 GCA_039796935.1 Actinomycetota bacterium
AGGTGAAGACGTCGCCCAACTCGGCGAACGCATCGGCGAGTGACGCTGCAGCGAACACGGTGACCTCGTCGGTCGCTCGCCCATCCGTGTTCGATCCGCATCCGGCAACGGCCAGGACGAGAGCGGCCACTCCTGCGCGTAGCAGTCTGGTCGCGGAGTGCATCCGCTCGAGATTAGTCAGTCCGTGACTATTCGAGCGTCATCGGTGCGGCGGGCGCCATCACCCGATGCCCGTCAGTCGAGCATCGACGACCCGCCGAGTTCGGATCGCGATGCCCATGTCGCATGCGTTCCACTGCTGATGCGCTCGGGCAGTCGGAGCGTGCACACCGGGCCTGCGGCCGGCTCGGCTGCATCGAGCACCACGCAGTAGGAGGCATCGTCGTTCATGTCGATCGTGAACGTGACGAGATAGCCATCGTCCTCGGCGGTCGAACCGATGCGGGGTGCCATCACGGTCTCGCTCGCGAAGACCCCGTCGCCGAAGCTGATCCGCTGTTCGGCACCGCTGACCACGTCGTGCTTCACGAGTCCGTCGAAGAGGAACCGGCCGGGCACGGCCGTTGGTGCATAGGCGTAGCGGTACGGCCGCTTCTGGAGGTTCGGGTTGATCATGCCGAACTCGGTGCAGCGTTCGCTGAGGTCGTGCTCGCTGGTGGCTCCGGTGCGCAGGTCGAAGCGCCACCGGTGAAGCCGGGTCTGCAGGTTGTCGAGCGCCAACGACCGGTAGGCACCCTCTTCCGCGCTTGCCGCACCCTTGGCGGAGGGGGTGGGGCAACCCTGGAAGAAGCCGTCGAGCACGATTTCGTCGCCGTCTTCGTAGGCGTTGGTGAAATGCAGCACATAGGTGGGGTCGGCCTCGAACCACCGCACCGGGCCCGTTCCGTCGCGGCGCACGACAGCGAATCGCGAGGGCAGATCACGATGGAACTTGGGGACGTGGAAGCCGGCCTCGAGCATGTCTGCACGCCAGAACAACGGGAAGTCGTTGAGGATCGCGTAGTGCTCGGTGAAGGCCATGTCGTGCGGGAGGCGGGGGCCGGGCAGCGGCACGTCGACGAGGGTCTGCACGATGCCGTCGGCCGAGACGGAGCCGTACTTCAGATGGGGCGACTCCTTGCTGTAGGAAAAGAACAGGAGTTCGCCGGTGTCGGGGTCGACCTTGGTGTGAGCGGAAACGCCCCAGCCTGGGATCGCCCCGTTCCAGGTCTCCTTGCCGAGGGTTTCGCCCGTCGAGAGGTCGATCCGGTAGAGGTCACCGCAGAAGTAGAAGCTCGTCAGCGCCTCGCCGCGGTGCACGACGACATCGGTGCTCGAGGCGTCCTTCATCCGACCGCGGGTGCCCCAGCCGTCGGTACGGAGCGCATCCTCGGGGAGCTCGATGAAGCCGGCCCAGAGTTGGGTTCCCGCCTCGGCTTCGGCGGCGAGGCCGTCGGTGCGAACGAACCGGTTGCGGTACGCGGCGCGGCCGCCGCCGAACTCCACCATGTGCAACATCCCGTCACCGTCGAAGGGGTGATACCGGGTCAAGGCGCCGTGCAACGGGTTCTCGGTGTTGCGCAGGTACATGCCGTCGAGATCCTCGGGGATGGCCCCGACAACCGGCTCGAGATCGGCGTTCCACTCGTGCACCTGAGGGCGCCATGGTCCGCTGCGGTAGGGATGATCGTCGTCGGGCGGGAGCGTGCTGCGCAGGCTGGCAACGAGTTCGGTGGGCATGCGGGGTGATCTCCTGTGATCGGGTCGGCCAGGTCGCGTCAGTGTTCGGCGGTCTCTACGACGAAGGACACCGTCGTGGCG
This sequence comes from Actinomycetota bacterium, assembly GCA_039796935.1. Taxonomy (GTDB): domain Bacteria; phylum Actinomycetota; class Acidimicrobiia; order Acidimicrobiales; family Ilumatobacteraceae; genus VFMC01. The sequence continues at coordinate 1,801 of JBDKIV010000260.1, forward strand.
GTGCTGCCGCCGATGTTCAAGGTAGCGACTCGTCGGGCTCCGTCGACCTGGTAGTCGCCGGCGTTCTCGCTGACCTGCTTGCTGGCGTCGAGGAGCATTCGGACGCCGGTCGCGCCGACCGGGTGCCCGCCGCCGATCAGGCCGCCACTCGGATTGATCGGGAGTCGTCCGCCGAGTTCGATGTCTCCGGCCTCGATGGCCTTCCACGACTCACCTGGCGCGGTGAGGCCGACGTGGTCGATGGCGAGGTACTCGCTGGGTGAGAAGCAGTCGTGTGTCTCGAGCGCGTCGATGCCGTCGATGGTGACACCGGCGCGGTGGAAGGCGTCGGTGACCGCCTGACGGACATGGGGCATCACGTACGGGTCGGTGCTGCTGCGGGCGAGCTTGCGGTCGAGTGGCAACCCGGCCGTGCTGTGTCCCCACCCCGCAATGCGTGCGATGGGCCGAGCCTCGGGGTGACGGCGGAGGTAGGCGTCGGTCACCAGGACCACACCGACACCCCCGTCGGTGATCTGGCTGCAGTCGTAGCGGCGGACGCGTCCTTCGACGACCGGGTTGAGCGTGTCGTCGGTGCCTGCCGGACCGATCAGATCCGGCACGTTCCACGTTCGGGTCTGAGCGTTGGGGTTGCGCTTGGCGTTGGCGAGGTTCACCTGACCGATCGACCGGAGGTGGATGTCGTCGATGCCGTAACGCCGGTCGTACTCGTCGGCGACCTGGTCGAACATGTCCGCCCACACCACCGATCCGGCACGGCCCTCGTGATCGACCCAACGGGCGGCGCCGAGGTGGTCGGATGCTGTCTGGCTCGCAACGGTTCGCTCGAGTTCGACACCGATCACGAGGGCCACGTCGTAGAACCCGGCCGTGAGGTCGGCGATCGCGGCACGAACGGCGATGCTGCCCGAGGCGCACGCAGCCTCGTGACGGGCTGCCGGCACGCCCCAGAGGTCGTCGCACACGGTGGCCGGCATGGCGCCCAGATGTGCTTGGCCGGTGAAGAGCTCGCCGAAGGCGTTGGCCACGTGGATCGTTTCGACCTCGGCTGCCTCGAGGCGGGCGGCCTCGAGCGTGCGAGTGATGACCTCGTCGGTGAGGCGGTCGAAGCCGACCCCCTCCTTGGTGAGGTTGCGGGCGAAGTCGGTCTGGTGGCCGCCGAGGACCCAGATCTGTGTGGACATGCGTGCGTTCCTTGTGCCGGTGAGTTGGGCTCCGGAACAGAAGTCTGCCACCTCGCGGTGTCCGGCACTCGAGACGATGCTCGACCGGCGTGCGCACCATGTCGCCGAGCGGCCGCCGAGTCGGCGGGTCACCCGATGAGCCTGATGCGGGTAGCGGATCGCCTACGGTTTCACGAGACGTCGCTCGAGCATCACAGGAGGAATCATGACGTACCCGACGACCGGGGCGTTCGCAGCCGGACCGGCCGCACTACCCAACCTGGTGGGAGGCCGTGTCGAGGCAGCACTCGAGTACGGGCGGATGAACAGTTGGACCGTTCACGAACGGCACACCGAACCGGTCACCAAGGATCAGCCCGACGGGCTGGTGATCGCGCAGCAACCAGCTGCGGGTGCCGTCCTCGACCCGGGTGATGTGGTGCTCGTCGACGTGATCCGGCGGGTGCCGTTCGCCGCGAAGCATGCGGCGACGATCTGGGGGTCGATCGCCGCAGTGCTGGCCGTGCTCTCGGTGGTGTTCCTGGTCGTGATCCTCGCCGGCGACGGGGGAGGAGACGGCGACGCAGCAGAGCTGGCCATCGCTCAGGCGCGCATCACCGAACTCGAGGCCCAGGTCGCGGCGGCTGCAGGGTCCGAGGCCGAACTGGTCGCGACGCTGCAGGCACAGCTGGCCGAGGCGACGGCGCGTGCCGAGCAGGCCGAGGCCGATCTGGCAGCGCAGACCGAGACGAACGCCGCTGCGATCGCCACCTTGACCGCCGAGCGCGATGCGCTGGTCGTCGAGCGTGACCAGTTGCTCCAGCGGGTCGCCGAGCTCGAAGCCGAACTCGGTGGCATCACGGCCCAGGTGATCGCCACGCCCGAGGTGGTGGGCCAGCAGCGGGTGGCCGTCGAGGAGTTCGTCCGGCTCAACAGCATCGAGTTGGTGATCGACGAGGTCGACACGGTCGAGGGCGTTCCGGTCGAGCCGGGCACCGTGGTCGCCCAGGTTCCGGCGGCGGGTATTCCGCTGGTGAAGGGTTCGGTGTTGGTCATCACCGTGTACGTGCCACCGGCCTGAGCGAGTCGGGACCTTCGACCATGGTGCTGTCGCGAGGCGCGGTCGTACGGTGAACTCACAGCCCGACGGGGTCGGGACCGAGCGAAAGTGGGCGACCGTATGACCTACAAGCACGCCATCGTCTGGATGGATCATCAGCACGCGACGGTCATCGATTTCTCGATCGATGACCAGCACGTCGTCAAGGTCGACTCGAACGGCGGGCAGCGCAAGCTGCACCGCAAGTCGGGTCCGATGGGCTCCGGCCACGCGCCCGACGACATCGAGTTCTTCGACGCGGTGGCGGCGGCACTCGGCGCCAGCATCGAGATCGTGGTCGCCGGTCCGGGAACCGCCAAGACGGCGTTCATCAAGCACCTGCAGAAAAAGCACGCATCGGTGGCGAAGCGGATCGTGGGCACCGAGACGCTCGATCACCCGAGCGACCGCGAACTGCTCGCCTTCGCACGGAAGTACTTCCGCCGGGTCGACTCGTTGCTCGGCAACCCGTAGCGATCGTCGCGCCGGCGGGCTGTCGATCGGTTCGCCCTCGCTCTGCTCGACGGTGTGGCAAGGTGAGTCGGTGCGGGTCATGACGTGGAATCTCTGGTGGCAGTTCGGCCCGTGGCGCGAGCGCGAGCGCGCCATCGTCGATGTCGTGCGGTCGATCGAGCCGGACGTGCTGCTGTTGCAGGAGGTGTGGAGCCACGAGGGTGACTCGTCGGCGCACCGGATCGCAGCGGCGCTCGGAGGGGTGGTCGCGCTCACGGACGACCCGCTCGCAGACCGCCGGGCAGGTCATGCCGGATTCCACAACGCCATCGTCAGCATGCATCCGATGGGTGACGTCGCAAGTCACCCGTTGCCGGGCGTCGACGGCGCCCCCGGCCATCGTCGGGCGCTCACCGCTCGGGTCGAGACGCCGGCCGGTGTGTGGCCCGTGATGTCGACCCATCTGGCCTACCGGTTCGACGAGTCTGCGCTACGAGAGCAGCAGTGCCGGGCGGTGCTCGACATCGTCGACGGCCTTCGGGTCGACCCCGACGTCGAGCCTCCGGTGGTGATCGGCGGTGACTTCAACGCGACCCCGGACTCGGACGAGATCCGTCTGCTCACCGGACGTCGTGCGGCGCACCGCCCGAATCTGGTGTTGAGCGACGCGTGGGAGTCCGTCGGTGACGGACCGGGCTTCACCTGGCGAGACGACAACCCGTATCAGCGTGAGACGGCCTGGCCGAACCGCCGACTCGATTACGTGTTCGTCAGTTGGCCTCGTCCGAAGCCGCTCGGCAATCCGCTGCGGGCCTGGCTCGCCGGCGTCGAGGGGGTCGACGAGGTCCATCCGAGTGACCATGCCGCCGTGGTGGTCGACCTGGTCGGCATCGTCACGACGTGATGTCCTTGGTGGTGAAGTTGGCCCATGCCGCCCCGAGGAACACCAGTACGTAGACCAACTGGAGCACGATTCCTTCGTTGACGTCGCGCCACAGGATGGGGTCGCGGTAGAAGTCGACGAACTTCAGCCAGTAGTGGGTGGGAAGGTAGGGCTGGATCGACCGGGTCGCGTCGATGAGGTCGAGCACCTGCGAGCCGACGAAGGCGGCCAGCGTGGCGAGCGATGCCGCCAACGGCGAGTCGGTCCGAGTCGACGCGAACAGCGCGATCGCCCCGAGGCCGAGCATCGACCAGGCGATGTAGGTGATGGCCAGCACCGTGCGGACGAAGGTCTCCCACGGGGTCAGCTCGGTGGCCGAGATCGACGACAGCGGGCGGATGCCGAACAACACCACACCGGCGGCGAGCGCCACGAGTGCCACCACCACCACGGCCAAGACGATGAACGCCACGACGGTGACGAGCTTGGCCACCAGGAGTCGGGTCCGTCCCACCGGCCGCGTGAGGAGGTATCTCAGGGTGCCGTTGGCCGCCTCGCCGGCGATGGTGTCGCCCCCGATCACTGCCACAGCGATCGGGAGGAACAGCGGCAGCACGATCGCCAACGCTGCGGCCGGGAACAGGAGGCCGTTCTCGAGCACCTCGCTGAGCAGCGCCGGCCCCTCGCCGGGTGCGGGGGCGAGGCCGCTGGCCTTCACGAAGATCCCGACGATGACGGGCAGGCCAGCGAGCAGGGCGATGGTCACCCAGGTTCGAGGTCTGCGGACGAGCTTGGAGAGTTCGACTGCGATCATCGGATGTCACCGTGGCCGGTTCGTTCGAGGAACACGTCTTCAAGGGTGCGTCGTTCGACGCGCAGTTCGCGCACGCGGATGTCGTCGAGCACCATGGCGCGGTTGAGCAGTTCGGGCTTCCGGTCGCCGATCCGTATCCGGACGGTGGCGGCGTCGACGGCCTCGTAGGCGAACGGACCGTCCTGCAGCGCTCGAAGCGCTCGCTCCATGTCGGGAGTCGTGATCTGCACCCAGCCCGTGGGCGCGAGCAGATCGGCGACATCGTCCTGCGCCACGAGGCGACCCGCCGACATCATCGCCGCCCGCGTGCAGATCAACTCGACCTCGGCCAGCAGGTGCGATGACAGCAGGATGGTCGTGCCTTCGCGGACGAGGTCGACGAACATCGTGCGCAACTCGTGGATTCCCTGCGCGTCGAGTCCGTTCGTCGGTTCGTCGAGCACCAGCAGGCGTGGTGCCCGAAGGAGTGCCGCGGCCAGCCCCAATCGCTGGCGCATCCCGAGCGAGTACGCCTTCACCGGTCGCTCGCCGACATCGCCCAACCCGACTCGCTCGATCACCTCGCGGACTCGCCGCCGTCGGGTGCGCCGGGCACCGCCGGCCCCGGCCCCGTCGAAGATGACGAGGTTCCGTTCGCCCGACAGATAGGGATAGAAGGCGGGTCCCTCGACCAGCGTGCCGACGCCCTGCAGCGCCTGGTGCGCCTGTTCGGGAACCCTGTGCCCGAGCACCTCGATGCTGCCCGATGTGGGCCGGGTGAGGCCGAGCAGCATGCGGATGGTGGTCGTCTTGCCGGCACCGTTCGGCCCGAGGAAGCCGAAGAGATCGCCCTCGCGTACGTCGAGGTCGATGCCGTCGACGGCCAGCAGTCCGCTGGCGAAGCGCTTGGTCAGGAGATGCGTGCCGAGGATCGCCGGTCGAGTGCTCACGGAGTTCCTCCGACCAGTGCAGCCGGCCCGACGGCGGCGACCAGTTCACCGGCGATCCGGTCGAGTTCGGCCACGGTGACCGTGCCGGCCAGCACCACCTCGAGCCCGCCGATCCGGGCGAGTTGCGCGTTCACCAGCGACGTCTCGATGAGCGCTGCCTGGCCACCCCACACGCGCTCGGCCCGCGGGAGTGCGTCGATGCGGCGACCGAGCGCACCCCGTGGCACGGCGAGCAGCGTCACGACAGCCATCCCCTCACCGTAGGTCGCCAGACCCGCCTCGGGGTCGTTCCGGCGAGGAAGGCCGGCGAGCGAGTCGGGGAGCGCGAGCAGTCGTGTGTTGCCGATGGTCTCGATGGGGTCGACCGTGGAACGGGTCTCGACATCGGCGCGACCGTCGGCATCATCGAATGCGACGACGTCGGGGTCGGGGCTGCGCAGGTGGACGGTGACGAACTCGGTCTCGAGGACGGGAGCGCTGGCACCGGTGTCGAGTTCGACCCTCAGCACGACGCCCGTGGTCGGGTCGGCCCACAGGTTCACCGCTCGGATGGTGCTGACGGCCGATTCGGGGACGATCCGGATCCCGGCAGCGGCGCGTCCTGCCACACGACGCGCCGGGAGTGCGCTGACGCGATCGTCATCGCTCTCGAGCAGGAGCCGCCGACCGAGTTCGGGGGGTGACAGGTCCATCAACCGCGGCAACCGGGCAGGCTCGAGATCGGGATCGGCCCGCGGCGACACGATCACGCGACGTCTGCCCGAGTCCCACAGGATCAGGTTGCCCGGTTCGCGGTAGGTCCCGCGCTCGCCGCCGACGAGCAGTTCGTCGGCTCGCCAGCGATCGGGGGCGGCGTACCAGACCCGGACCCGAACCGTCTCTCGGAACGGGGCGACCTCGTCGTCGAGACGCCCGAGATCGGGAAGACGAAGACCTCCCCTCGATCGGTACAGGCCTTCGAAGGGCACCTCTGCAGAGGCGGCCACCCGGGTTCGCAGCAGTTCCAGGTCGACACGCGGCGCTGCCACCGGCCAGTTGGCGGACACGACCGGTATCGAGCACGCCAGCGCGATCGCGCCGGCGACCACCGCCCATCTCCAGTGCCGCATTCACCGACCATACCTGGGCCGCGGTAGGGTCGGTCCTCGACATGGCGACGCTCCGATTCAGCTTCGGCACGATGGGCTCGGGCAAGAGCACGATGGCGCTCCAGATCCATCACAACCTGTCCAGCCGCGAGCTCTACGGCCTGCTGCTGACGACCCTCGACCGTGAAGGCGCGCAGGTCACCAGCAGGCTCGGTGTCGCCGCCGACGCGGTCGAGGTCGAGCCCGATCTCGACATCTACCGCCTGGCGCTGTCCCAGTGGCCGCTGCACTACCTGGTCTGTGACGAGGCGCAGTTCTACACCACCGAACAGTGCGATCAGCTGGCTCGCGTGGTCGACGAGTTGGGCGTCGACGTCTTCGCATTCGGCCTGATCACCGACTTCCGGGGTTTGTTGTTCGAAGGGACGAAGCGGTTGCTCGAGGTCGCTGACGAACGTGTCGCCATGCAGGTCGAGGCGCGGTGCTGGTGCGGTTCTCGTGCCACGCACAATGCGCGCGTCGTCAACGGCGAACTCACCTACGAGGGTGAGACGATCGTGGTGGGTGACACCGAGGACGTCACCGAACAACCGCTGTTCGGTGACGTGGTGCGCTACGAGCTGCTCTGCCGTCGTCACTATTCGAGCGGAGAGCTGGGGAGCTGACCGTGGCGGAGTTCACCTTCTTCGTCGATGCCGATCTGTACGGGTTCGGGGCGGGCGAGCTGGCCGCCGACGAAGCCGACCTGCACGAGGCGGGTGTGCGGTCGGTGGACATCCCGACCAACTACGGCGTCGACCTGGGCGAGCGGATCCCGGTGCGGGTGGTCGGCACCCCGAAGGGCCTGCGGTTCTACGCCAAGCTCTTGAACGTCCGCGACGCGATGCAGCTCGACGAACTCGAGCGGGTGCTCGCTGCTGCGGACGCTCGGGGTGAGTTCCTCGACGATCTCTGACCCCGTCGACGTCAACGGTCTCCGATCGTCGGACCGTAGGCTTCCGCCATGCTGCCGGCATCAGACATCGAACGACTTCTCGTCATCATGGCCCACCCCGACGATGTCGACTTCTCGTCGGCTGGCACGGTTGCCTCGCTCACCGATGCCGGCGTTGAGGTGACCTACTGCCTGGTCACCGATGGCGACGCCGGCGGCTTCGATCACTCGATCCCTCGTGCCGACATGGCCGGGTTGCGCCGGGTCGAGCAGACCAGGGCCGCCAACGAGGTCGGTGTGACCGATCTCGTGTTCCTGGGTCACGGCGATGGCCGGGTCGTTGCCGACCTGACATTGCGTCGTGACCTGTCCCGGGTGATTCGCCAGGTTCGCCCGACCGTCGTGCTCACCCAGTCGCCCGAGCGCAACCTCGACCGGATCTACTCGAGTCATCCCGACCACCTTGCGACCGGAGAGGCGGCGCTGTGCGCGGTCTATCCCGACGCGCGCAATCCGTTCGCCTACCCAGAGTTGGTCGGCGAGGGCCTCGAGGCATGGACCGTGCGAGAGGTGTGGATCGTCGGCGGCACGAAGAACAACGAGTGCGTCGACGTGACCGAGCAGTTCGATCGGAAGATCCGGGCCCTGTTGTGCCACGAGACGCAGCACCAGGATCCTGCCTCGATGCCCGATCGGGTGCGGGCATGGATGGGTCACACCGCCTCGGCGTTCGACCTGGCCGAGGGCCGTCTGGCCGAAGCTTTCCGCGTGGTCGACACCCGCTAGCGTCTCGCCCGAACCGCTCGACGACGTTCGAGCCCGAAGAGAGGACCAGTCATGACCGAGGCCGTCATCGTCGCCACTGCTCGTAGCCCCATCGGGCGCGCCAACAAGGGTTCGCTCACCTCGCTCCGCCCCGACGACATGAGCGCCCAGATCGTGCGTGCCCTGATGGCGAAGGTCCCCCAGGTGCAGGGCTCCGACGTCGACGACCTGATGATGGGCATCGGCCAGCCGGCCGGCGAGGGTGGGTTCAACATCGCGCGTGTCGTTGCCGTGCTCGCCGGGTTGGGCGACGTCCCGGGCGTCACCGTCAACCGTTACTGCTCGTCGAGCCTGCAGACGATCCGGATGGCGTACCACGCCATCAAGGCCGGCGAGGGCGACTGCTTCATCGCCGCCGGCGTCGAGACGGTCAGCCGCTATGCCTCGGGTGCCTCCGACCTGGCGCCCAACCCGATCTTCGCCGAGGCCGGCCAGCGCACGGCGCTCCGCTCGCAGGGCGGGCAGGACGTGTGGTCGCCCCAGGCCGGCCTGCCCGACATGTACATCGCGATGGGCCAGACCGCCGAGAACGTGGTCGAGGTCGAGAACGTGAGTCGCGAAGAGATGGATCGTTTCGGTGTCCGCTCGCAGAACCTCGCCTGCGACCACGTCGACAACGGGTTCTTCGAGCGCGAGATCACGCCGCTCACCCTGCACGATGGCACCGTGGTCAGCAAGGACGACGGTCCCCGGCCGGGAACCAGCTACGAGGCAGTCAGCCAACTGAAGCCGGTGTTCCGTCCCGACGGCAAGATCACCGCCGGAAACGCCTGCCCGCTCAACGACGGCGCCGCTGCCGTCCTGGTCATGAGCGACACCAAGGCCAAGCAGCTCGGCCTCACCCCGCTGGCGCGGATCGTGTCGTCGGGTGTGTCCGGTCTCGATCCCGAGATCATGGGGCTCGGGCCGATCGAGGCGTGCCGCCAGGCGCTGTCGCGTGCCGGGATGACCATCGACCAGATCGACCTGGTCGAGATCAACGAAGCCTTCGCGGCCCAGGTGCTGCCGTCGGCGAAGCATCTCGGTATCCCGATGGAGAAGCTCAACGTGCACGGCGGCGCGATCGCGCTCGGTCATCCGTTCGGTATGACCGGGGCCCGGATCATGACCACCCTCATCAACGGCCTCCAGTGGGAGGACAAGACCTACGGCATGGAGAGCATGTGCGTCGGTGGCGGCCAGGGAATGGCCATGATCGTCGAGCGGCTCAGCTGATCTCGACCGGCTGGCGCGTGGCGGTGGTGGGCACCGATCGGTGCTGCACCACCGCCGCCAGGCCGAACAGGGTGACCATCGCGGCCGCGCCGCCGAACACCGGCCCAGCCCCCCAGGCCTCGTAGGCACTCGGTGCCAGGAACGCGGAGACCGCGGCACCCATCAGGTTGACCGACCCGGCCAGACCCTGCGCGGCCGATGCCCGCCCCGCCGGTGCCGCATACGCCACGGCAGCTTGGGCGGCCGGTACGCCGAGGGACTGCACGATGCCCTCGAGCGCGAACAGCACCAGGATCGTCACGGGGGCCACGAGCACGCCGTACAGGGCGGTCAACGGGACCACGAACACCAGTGACAAGACGGCGACCTTCACCATGCCACGACGATCGGCGATTCGTCCTCCCGTCGACGCGAGGAGCGCGAAGGGGACGCCGTAGAGCAGGAACCCGAGCCCGATCTGGAGGTTCGATGCACCGCGGTCGGTCATGTACCGATCGAGGATCGCGTCGTACATGCCGACCGGGAAGAACAGCGCCAGGTTGAGCAGGATGCCCACCCGCATCGGGCGGATGCGCAGCAGGTCGAGGCCGAGTCGCTGGTGACGCTCGCCGATCGGTGGGGCAGGCAATGGGCGCCCGGCCAGGGCGAGCAGCGCAGCGCCTGCGGCGAAGCCGCAGACGAGGAACGGCACGCTCAGACCGAACGGGCCGACCAGGATCGCCCCGACCAGCGGGCCGGTGACGAAGCCCGCGAGTTCGATACCGCCCAATCGACCGAGGCGCTCGGCGACGCCGTCGGGCGACATGCTGGCGGCGATGGCCCGCGCCGCGGGGAGGAACAGGGCGTTCGACATGCCCACGACCGCTCGTGACACGACGAGCATGACCAGGCTGGTCGACACGGCGAACAGCACGCTGCCCACGACCGCCGCAGCCAGGCCGGCGAGGAGGAGTCGCTTCGAGTGCCCTCGGTCGGCGAGCGGAGCGAGGAAGAGTTGGCCGACGAAGCCGACGGTCATGCCGACGCCGGCGATCAGGCCGAGACCGGCATCGGCGAAGCCGTACTCGTCCTGGAGATCGGACAGGAGCGAGAACACGACGCTGTTGGCGACCCCGACCGCTGCGGTGGCAGCCAGCAGGGCGATCCAACCCGGTGACGCCTGCCGGTTCACAGGTCCCAGCGATTCGGGCGGTCCGCTCGCACCCTGACCACGCCCGGTTCGTCGGGCGTGGCGACCGCCCGGACGACGTACTGCTCGCCGCCGGCCATCAGCTCGCCCAGCGCCCATGAGTCGCTCGAGTCGCGTCGACCCTCTCCCCATGGGTGGCACGAGTCGACATCGAGTCCGGCGGCATCCGCCTCGGCCCGCCACAGCGACATGAGGCCCCGGCGCAGGTCGGGATCGGTCATCAGGTCGTCGCCGGCGAGGGACAGCTCGAGACCGGTGACGCTGATCGGACTGACGCAGCACAGATCGACCACGTCGCCGCCGAGTTCTCCGTCGAGCATGACGACCACGGGACCGTCACGGCCGGTCACGCCACCGACGAAGCCGTAGCGCACGACCGGGAAGCCGTCGTCGCCCGGGAGCTCGACCCGTACACGGTCGCCGGGGTCGAGCCTCATGCGCGGACCTCGTCGAGAACGGCATCACTCAGTTGTGGCCACAGCCGGAGCGCTTCGATGGCCCACTCGTCGAAGGGCCGGTCGGTGAGGGCGACGCAACCCACCGTCGTCCCTGCCACCGCCCCCGAATCCACCCACAGGAGGGTACCTGCCCCACCGAAGTGACCGAACGCTGCCGGCGTATTGGTGTGGCCCATCCAGTGCGGATGCTTGTCGCCCTTCACCTCGAAGCCGAGACCCCACGAGCAGTGGTCGTAGCGGCCGACACCGGGAACGATCCCGGCGAGTTCGTCGAAGACGGGGGTGGTCGCGGCGTGTGCGGTCTGCTCGGTGACCAGGCGGGGCTGCATCGTCTCGTCCATGAATCGGATGCAGTCATCGACCGTGCTCCACACGCTGTGGGCCGGGGAGCCGCGAAGTGAGCTCGACGCCATGCCGAGCGGCTCGAACACCGCCTCGGTCAGGTACTGCCCGAACGGCATGTCGGCGGCAGCCGCCACGGCCTCGGCCGCCATCTCGATCCCGGTGTTCGAGTAGATCCGTCTGGCGCCGGGCGCAGCGATCGGCTGGGGGCCGTCGAAGGGGTATCCGCCAGCATGCGCGAGCAGATGCCGAAGTGTGCATCCTGGCTGACCGATCGCGGTGTCGAGCGAGAGCAGGCCCTCTTCGACGGCGACGAGTACGGCCCACGCAGTGATCGGCTTGCTGATCGAGGCGAGGCGGTAGGGCCGGGTGGTGTCACCACGTGTTCGGACGGTGCGCCGCGCTGCGTCGCGATCGAGTTCGATGACCGCTGCCGCCACGTTGTCGACCGGCCACGTGTCGATCAGGTCGAGGGCGTTCATGGCCCGTCCCGGCTCGTGCTCGGGTTCAGGCGAGGCCGCTCGACTGGATCGACTGCGCGACGTGGAAGGCGAGGTCGAGACCCTGCCGGCCGTTGAGCCGAGGGTCGCACACGGTCTGGTAGCGGTCGACGAGCTGCGAATCGAGGATGTTGTCGGTGCCGCCGATGCATTCGGTGACGTTGTCGCCCGTCAACTCCACGTGGATGCCGCCCGGCCAGGTGCCCTCGCTGTGGTGTGCCCTGACGAACCCGTCGATCTCGGCGCAGATCTCGGTGAAGTCACGGGTCTTGTGACCGCTGGGCGAGGTGTAGGTGTTGCCGTGCATCGGATCGCACGCCCAGACGACCGGGTGGCCCGAGTCGCGCACGGCACGAAGGATCGGCGGCAGTGCGGCCTCGATCTTGCCGGCACCCATTCGGGTGATGAGGGTCAACCGGCCGGGGATGTGCGACGGGTTCAACCGTTCGCACAGTTCGATCACGTAGTCGGTGGGAGTGGTCGGGCCGATCTTGCACCCGATCGGATTGCCGACACCACGCAGGAACTCGACGTGCGCGCCCTCGAGGTCGCGGGTCCGCTCGCCGATCCAGAGCATGTGGGCCGAGCAGTCGTACCACGCGCCGGTCAGCGAGTCCTGCCGGGTGAGGGCCTCCTCGTAGCCGAGCAGGAGCGCCTCGTGACTGGTGTAGACATCGACCTCGCGGAGGTTGCTGTTGTGCTCGACCTCGACGCCGCACGCCCGCATGAACTTGAGTGCACGGTCGATGTCGCTGGCGATCTGTTCGTACCGCTGACCTTCGGGGCTCGAGGCGACGAACTCCTGGGTCCAGGCATGCACGCGGGTGAGATCGGCGAAGCCGCCCTTGGTGAAGGCGCGGACGAGATTGAGCGTGGACGCCGACTGGTGGTACGCCTGGACGAGCCGTTCGGGGTCGGGGATCCGGGCCGCTTCGGTCGGCGTCGGGTCATTGACGATGTGGCCCCGGAAGCTCGGCAGTTCGAGGTCGCCGACCTTCTCGAACGACGACGAGCGGGGCTTGGCGAACTGACCGGCCATTCGCCCGACCTTCACGACCGGCACGCCGAGCGAGTAGGTGAGCACGACGGCCATCTGCAGGATGACGCGCAGTTTCTCGCGGATGTTGTTGGCCGAGAACTCTTCGAAGCTCTCGGCGCAGTCGCCGGCCTGCAGCAAGAAGGCGTTGCCTGCCGAGACCTGGGCGAGCGACGCCTGGAGCGAGCGTGCCTCGCCGGCGAACACCAGCGGGGGGTAGGACGTGATCTGCTTCAGTGCCCGGTCGAGGGCGGCCGAGTCGGGCCACTCCGGTTGTTGCAGAGCCGGGCGAGATTGCCACGACGATGGAGTCCAAGCCTGTGCCACGTCGCCATGCTATCGACGGCCTCAGCGGCGGTCCTCCAACAGCCGACACAGGTCGCCGTCGTACGGGGGCGTGCGTCGCAGGTCGGCTCCGGGTTGGAGGCCCCCGGGTGGGACGAAGAAGCTGAACAGTGCGAGGCGATCGTCGACCCAGACCGAGAACTCTGCGTTGATCTCGTCGGCGACGATGCGCAGCGCCACGGCGTCGTCGATGTCGACGGGTATCGGCTCGCCGGTGACGGGCTGGTCGACGCCGGACAGCGAGAACTGCGTCGTGCCGGTACTCGTCGTGCCCGCACTCGTCGTGCCGGTACTCGTCGTGCCGGCACTCGTCGTGGCGGTGAGGGTCCAGGTGTCGCCGGCCGCGACGATCGACTCGTCGGCGGTCGGCGTCCACGTTCCGCTGATCTGGCGGGCACCGTCGCTCCGCTCGAGCGGCACCCATCGACCCTGCTCGGCGATGTAGACGCCTTCACAGAGCGTTTCATCGCCGACGCCGACCGTGCGGACGATCGTCACGATTCCGTCGCGCGGTGTGGTGGCTCCGGGCGCGTGGTCGATGATGCCAGGCGCCGGGTCGTCGAACACCCAGCCGTCGACGCGGTACCGGAACTCGGTGAAGCCCGGCTCTTTCAAGTTCTGCGTCCAGGTCGCGAGTGCGACGTTGACGGCGAGCCCCCACCCTGTGGCAACGACGACGGCCCCCGACACCAGGACTCGCATCGCTCGTGATGTGGGCGCCCAGTGGGCGAACCCGAATGCCGCCGGAACGATCAGCATCGGCAGCATGTCGGCCAAGTAGCGATTGGCGATGAAGCCGATCGTGAACGTCGGTACTGCAGCGATGCACCCGCCGAGCATCAGGACGAGCCAACTCCAGGCGCGGGCGCGCACGATCAGGACGAGCCCGATCGAGGCGGCGAGGACGAGCACCGTCGCAGAGGCGGTGATCGAGGATGCAGGAGTGATGGTCTCGACGGGATACGAGCCTCGGTCGACCGCCGGGTCGCCGAAACGGATGAAGGGGAGCAGCCGCTCGACGGCCAGCGTGTCGGGTCGGAGGTAGTGCACGATCGTGGTCGGCAAGAACCGCAGGCTGAAGAAGCTGTTGTCGTTACCGGCGAACCAGGCAGCTCGTCCGGGGTTCTGCAGGCTCAAGACCTGTCGTTCGGCAGGAAGGCCGAGCAGCGACCCGAACCGCGCCAGGTTGACACCACAGTGCACGACGACGCCGCCGATGCAGCCGGCGATGATCGTCCAAGCTTCTCGTCCCTGCCGTTGCGACCAGAGGCGATGCAGAGCCAGCACTCCGACGGCGATCCCGATGCCCATGCCGACGGAGGCTCGGGTGAGGATCGTCGCAGC
>JBDKIV010000261.1:0-2715 GCA_039796935.1 Actinomycetota bacterium
ACCATCGCTTCGGGGAACCGAACGTATCCAACCCCATACGGCTGGAAGCCGTCGCTGCGAAAGGGTGGTTTCGGCTCGAACCGTTGAACCGTCCAGGTGAAGAGTTCTCCCACGGCAGGCAGCCCATGGCTCACCAAGTCCTCCGACGTGCATCTCGGGCATCCGGTGGGTGCCGGGAAGGTGACGGCACCACACGCCTGACACTTTCGGGCGGAAAGCTGAATGCCGTCGCCATCGGCACGAACGAACAGGGTCGGATTGACGGGAGCTGACTCAGGCATGGCGTGATGGTACATGATGTTGACGTCGATATCATGTTTGGATGGATCTGGAACACTTCCTTGCAGCGGCCGAACATTGGCTCGAAACGAACGCCGTGCGCCGCACGCCATCAGCCGGTGGATGCCATGAGGCAGCGGACGATTCGGTTCAGGTCTTCCCCAACTCCGATCCCGACGAGGAGCGAGCGCGGCTGGAAGCAGCGATGGAGTGGCAAGGCCGGAAATTCGCTGCCGGTTTTGGTGCCATCAGCCTGCCGACACAGGTGGGTGGACGAGGACTCCCGCACGACTTCGAACGTGCCTTCGCAGGGATCGAGCGCGGCTACGTGGTGCCGCCTTCCAACGAGCTGTTCCGAGTCACCCTGAACCTCGTTGCGCCCACCATCGCCGAGTACGGCACCGAGGCGCTCCAGTCGACCGTCCTGCACGAGATCCTCACCGGCCGCGTGCTCGTGTGTCAGCTCTTCTCCGAACCAGACGCGGGATCCGATCTCGCCTCACTGCGATGCCGGGCACGCCGAGAAGGCGACGAGTGGGTGCTCGACGGGCACAAAGTCTGGACGTCGGGAGCAAACATGGCCGAGTACGGCCAGTTGATCGCACGAACCGATACGGCAGCAGGTCACCGGGGCCTCACAGCGTTCATGGTCCCGCTGGACCTCCCTGGCATCACCGTTCGCCCCATCCGCCAAATGACCGGTGGCGCTTCGTTCAACGAGGTCTTTCTCGACTCCGTCCGGCTGCCCGATCAGTTGCGGCTCGGTGACATCGGTCAGGGCTGGGAGGTTGCACTCGCAACACTGGCCTTCGAGCGCGAAACGTCCGGTGAGCACCATCTGGAGGTCGGCGGGTCCGTCGAGCGAGTGATCGAACTGGCGCGTTCACTCGGTCGGCATGCTGATCCGACCGTGCGGAACCGGCTCGCGGATTTGTACATCCGATATCGCGTCCTCGAGCTGACGAATCAACGAGCCGCGGCTCGCGAGGAAGAGGGTCCCGGAGCGATCGGATCGATCGGCAAGCTTTTCTGGACGCAGAACATGGCCGCCATGAGCGACGTCGTGTCGATGCTGCTCGGAGCTCGACTCACTGCGGACAGTGGTGAATGGGGAACCTACGCCTGGGCGGAGCATGTTCTCGGAGCACCCGGATACCGAATCGCTGGTGGCAGTGACGAGATCCAGCGCAACATCATCGGTGAGCGTGTCCTTCTGCTCCCCAGAGAACCGCGGCTCCGATAGGACGCGCGCCCGCGAGCAGGCCTCGCCTCACGTCGTATGCGCGATGTAGACGTCGCATGGGGCATGGTGGGCGACGTAGTTTGCGACGCTGCCCAGCACTCGCCCCACGCCTTGCATGTGTCGATTGCCCACCACGATCAACTGTGCGTTCAATCGAGCCGCTTCCGCAATCAGGACGTCGTGGGGACGACCCTCGGGAGCGGACACGGTGACTGATGGATGAATCGCTCGCAACTCGTCCACGAGCGGCTTCATGAGATCGGTGATCTCCTCATCCTCCGACACGACCCAACGATCGTTGCCGACACCCACAACCTCGGCGTCGTGGTGGCCGTGCGCCCTCACGACATGGAGGGTGCAGTCCAGCGCACGAGCCAGCGTCGCTGCCGTTCGAGCAGCTCGTGCTGAAGTGGCACTGCCGTCCACTCCGACGATGATCGACCTGTTCGGCATGGTCAACCCACCTCACTGAACCTGCGGAGTTCACGGCGGAGCAGCTTGCCGGTCTCGCTGTAGGGAAGCTCGCCGCGGAAGTAGACGAACTCGGGAACGCGGTTGGAGCGGAGCCGCTCACGGACGTACGACTTCAATTCGTCCACGGACACATCAACCGCAGGGGACACCACCACGAACGCCGCAATGGTCTCGCCCCATTCCGACGACGGAACCCCGACCACAGCCACATCCTCCACGTATCGGTGCGACAAGAGGACCTCTTCGATTTCGCCCGGAGACAGGTTCTCTCCACCCCGAACGATGACGTCGTCCAGGCGTCCAGTGACGAAGAGGTAGCCGTCGTCGTCGATCATTCCTCCGTCATTCGTCGGAAACCAGCCGTCGTGGACTCGGGAATCTCGCGCGAGATACTGACCGGAAACCTGGGGTCCACGCACCCATATCTCGCCCGGCTCCATCGGTGCAACGGCTTCGCCGAGCGCGTCGCGGACCTGCACCTCGACGCCGGCATGAGGCCGACCGACCGACCCGAGTCGCCGCCTCACCGTCTCATCGTTCGATTCGAACGCAGCCCGATGGTCCTCAGGTCCCAACACCGAGATCGTGCTGCTCGTCTCGGTGAGGCCGTATGCGTTGACGAACCCGACGTTCGGCAACTCCGTGAGGGCTCGCTCAATGACGGTGAGCGGCATCTTCCCCCCGCCGTATGCGAGGACTTTCAACGAAGACAGTGATGA
>JBDKIV010000262.1:0-7019 GCA_039796935.1 Actinomycetota bacterium
CGAGTTGATCTACCGCGAAATCAGCAAGTACGACGACCGGAGCCTGCTCGAAGCCCTCTACAACTGCATCGCTCATCAGGACTACTCGCAGAATTCACGGATCATCGTGACCGAGTGCGTTGACAAGGTCGAATTCCTGAGCATCGGGGAGTTCTATGACGGCACGCCTGAGCAGTACGCAGTCGAAGAGCGAACCCCTCGGAAGTACCGGAACCCGTTCCTCGTCGAAGCTATGACTCAGCTGAACCTCATCGACCACTTGGGCTATGGCATCCGGCAAATGGTCCGCGGCCAGATCAGTCGGTTCCTTCCACTTCCCGACCATGACCTGGATTCGCAGCCAGGTGAGGTGCGGCTCACCATTCCCGGTGCGGTGATCGACGAGGCGTACTCGAAGCTCCTGATGGTGCGGACCGACCTGCCCATCGAGGACGTGCTGGCACTCGACAGAGTTCAGAAGGGCCAGTCGATTCCCGACGCTGCGATCTCTCGGCTACGCAAGGCCGGTCTGATCGAGGGGCGAAAGCCACGGCTTCATGTCTCGGCCGTAGTCGCCGATGCAACGCAGACACGGGCTGACTACATCCGCACGCGATCGCTGGACGACGCCCACTACACGAAACTCGTGGAGGACTACCTCGAGCGTTTCGGCTCAGCGACGCGGCGAGACATCGACGATGTCCTGCTCGGAAAGCTCAGCGATGCTCTCAGCGAGCAACAGAAGCGCCATAAGGTTTCCAACCTTCTCGCCCGGATGAGGCGAGAAGGATTGATCCGGAACGAGGGCTCACGGGGCTACCCCCGTTGGATACGGGTCGGTTGAGTATTCAACGCGTATGCAAGAAAAGCCCGTCTATCGAGCTACATCGACTGGATTTCCCCAGTTCAGAGCCACCGCTTCCTTGAATACGGTGCTGACGGAGCATTCATGAGCTCCAAGGTGATGCAACGCGTGGTACCCGACGGGCAGTGGGAGTGCAGGTGACGGTCGCGTGACGATTTCCGAGAACCCGCCCACACCTGTGTGCTGACCGCGCGCCCCGGCACGGTTCCACTCGCCAGCCACTCCGGCTGGTGGGGGAGCCGCCCTGCGGCTCTCTCTGACCGGCCCGAAGGGCCAGAAGGGAGACGAGCCGCTCATGAGCGCCGCCGTCATCGACATCACCAGTGTGGGCCGTGCCACCGTCACGGTCCACGGCCACATCTACAAGCTAAGCCCGGTGGAGCGTCAGCTGCTCACCAAACTTGGTGGCTCACCGTGGACCATCGGCCAGGCGACCCCCGAGGTGATCGCCGAGGCCAACGACATGTGGACCACCCTGAGCCGTGCCGCCGGCTACGCGTCGGCATCCCGGTGGTTCACCGATCACATCACCAGCCCCAAGCTCGGCAAGGCCGGTGTCCCCACCGTGGGGTTCACGCTCCATGCGGCTCGTTCGGCCGCCGACGCGTGGAAGGCATCGGCGCCCGAGTTCCGCCACGCCGTCGCCACCGCACTCGGTCGCAGCGAGGCCGACGTCGCCATCGCACTCGACGTCACCTTCTGCCCGAAGGCGACGCTCGGATGCATCGCCGGGTGCGTCACGAACCACAGCTACCACGCCTCGCTCACCCAGACCCAGCAGACCCGCCTGCTCCGAGACGTCTTCATGATGATGCGACCCGACCTCGCCCTGGCGCTGACTGCTGACCAGATTCGTCGCACCGTCGCCAAGGCCGGCGGCAAGGACAAGGCCCGCTGGCGGGTCAACATCTCGGACGACATCCGCTGGGAGGTCATCGCACCTGGACTGCTCGACGTCGCCCCGCTCGGCTACACGTACACGAAGTGGCTACCTGCTGAGCGCCCCGCTGTTGGCGGCCTGTCGATCGTCTACTCGGCGAACGAGCGGTGGACCGACGGCGACATCGCCGAGGCCTGCAACACCGGCCACCGGGTCGCCGTCGTGTTCGACGTCCCGAAGGGCAAGCTGCCCACCACCTGGAACCAGATCGACGTCGTCGACGGCGACAGCACCGACGACCTGTATGAGCACCCAGCTGGCACCATCGTGGCGCTCGCCGTGAAGGGCCGTACCGCTGACATCAAGGAGGAGATGGCCCGCACCGGCTTCGCCCGGGCGGCATGACACACCACACCCACAACTGAAGATCCTCGAAGCACCGAGGCGCCGACCCAGGAGGGCGGCGCCTTTCGTGCATTTCGGGACAGGTGCCGAGGTTCGGTCAGGTCATCGGCGCAGACGGAAGCGGTCCAGTTTCCACAGCGTCACCAGCGCTGTGCGGATCGCCTCGCCCCGGCCGAGCCCACGGCGCTCTCCTTGTGCGAAGAGCACATCGAAGCGTCGATCATCGAGGTACTCGAGCAGTTCGCCGTCGGGCACGTCGCTATCGCTGATCGTCTCTGGTTGCTGCATCGTGCGGAAAGTCCTACCGCTACGGGTTGACGTGCACAACACGCCAGCAGGTGGCCGTGTCACCTGAAGATGTCGAGGATGGCTCCGGTGGCTGTCGGCTTGCGCACCACGATCTCTTCGAACGGGGTCTCGAGCTCGGGCACGAGCGACCGCAGCAAGGAGATCGGCGGCTTGCGTCGCGTCGATACACGAGACAACCAGAGTCGCCCGCCTCGGTTCTCTCTGGTGAGGCGCACCACGAAGCCTGGTGCCTGTACACGGCCGTTGCGGATCGTGAGGAGCCAGTCGCCGGTCTTGATCACCGTGTCGCCGATGAACGGCACTGGGTCGAGGCCGCTCGGTAGACCTGCTGTTCGTGCGGCTCGCCGCGCTGCGGGCCGGTCACGGTCGACGGCCGCCTGCTGGGCCTTCGTGATCTCGCCATCCAGCCGCCAGATGAGGAGACGCTTCACGGTCGGGGGCAGCGTCTGCGGAGGCACGGTGCGCCTCGGCCCCGGACGCGGCGGTGAGAGCTTCAGCCCAGCCAGTCGCTTCAACTCCGCAGCGTGGACCTCGCAGTCCTCGGTGGCGAGCGACACCGCCCACCGGTACAGGTCTTTCGCCTGATCCTTGGTGACTCGGACCGCTGCCTCGACCAGTTGGCTCTCCGAGTTGTCGGAGGCGTTCGCCGATCCCACCCACGCTGCGGTCGGGGATGCGATCACCTTGGCGTGCAGGCATTCGACGGAGAACAGCTCAACGCCGCGGCGCCGGTAGGTGCGGAGCGCAGCGACGCTGGTCAGCCGTCCCTTGACCGCCGGATCGGTTGCGTCGCACACCAGCACGTCACCGCTGCGTAGCGGCATCACCTGCGGCGCGTCCTTCCCGACGTACGCGACGACAGCCACCACTCCTCGACGATTGGGCCGTTCGAGGTCACGGCGGATTGCCGGCCACGGGCCTCCAGGCTGTGGAAACCCGACCACTACCGGATGATCAGGTCGGGCCAGTAGACGACCTTGTCCACGGCGATGGTGTCGATCGCTGCACCGGCAGCGAGTGCCTCTCCGGCCTCGAGCCCGCCGTTCACGACGGCCAACCCGGCGGCCTGCTCGACGAACTCCCGAGGGTCGTCAGTGATGATCCCCACGCAGCTCGCCCGATTCATGAACTTCCCGGAGTACACCGTGACCTCGTAGCCCCAGTCAGCAGCAACAGTCCTGATCGACGCCTCGATGACGTCACGGAACTCTCCAAATCCGGGCGTCTCCTTCCAGCGGATGCTGCCGTTCCCGTCGTTCTCGAGCTCCACCTTCACCCTCCCGTCCGCCGACACGAATGGTCGTCAGAGTAGGTGACCGCCATGCGGGGGTTGATCAGTGTCGGTGGAGTAGCGAAGCGCCCTGTCGGAACAGTCGCACCACCTGGTGGCAGATGAGCCTCAGGAGGGCCAGCAGTGAGGTGGCCTGTGGGCTCGTCTCCACGGGGCGCCCTGCGGGCCGGTTCTGCGAGGCGAGCTGACTGCTGAGAGCGGCGAGGGCCGCCGCCAGATCGTCGAGTTGGGATCGCACCGCACCGAGCTCGGTTCTGATCAGTTCGACCTTCTCCTCGAGGAACAGTTCGTCGCTGGCCTTGGACGCGTAGCCGAGAGACTCCAGCTGGCTCGTGTCGATCAGGTCGATCGGTTTCCCGAGCCGGTCCCGTCCTTGCGACGGTGTGAGCCGCCCGCTCTTCAAGAGATCGTTCAGCGTGCCCTTGCCGATTCGGTAGCGGACCGCTGCCTGGGACTTCGTGATCAGTTCCGACATGCCCCCCACGGTCCGGCCTCCGGCCGGTGGCGCACTCCCCGCACGCCCCGGCCGTCCCGGACGCGTCAGGACGGGTCCGGACGCGTCCCGGGCCGGGCGCCGCTCGGGTCAGTCGTCGAGCAGTTGTCGGTGGCCGGCGGGGCAGCGGCCCATGGTGCAGTCGTAGAAGCCATCATCGAACTGCGTCCATGGCGACCAGCAGTCGGGGCAGTAGTTGCGACGGCATTCGCGGCACATGAACGCAGCGAGCTCGGGGTCGACCGACCGTACTTGGGCGGCATCAAGTTCCGAAGTGTTGGCCAGGAGAGTCACCAGCGCGGGAGCGGCGGGGCGGACTGAGACGTTGACGAACTCGAGCCGGACAGTCGGCTGTTCACCGCCTCTCAGGACGAGCCGGTCGCCGCCGGGGAGAGGTCCGGCATCGGTATCGGCCCCCGCCGCGCTGATCGACAACTGGGCTGCCACCTGCCCGCAGCGCTCGCAGTCGAACACGAACGCCCCGTCCTCGCGTCGCTTCGCACCACCCATCGCGGCCATCGCTCAGAAGAACGCTCGAAGTGGGGCCAACTGTGACCCGCGGCCGGCGAAGAAGATGGGGCGACGCATGCGAGACGCCGTCGTGACATCCTCGCCCGATGCTGTACCTTCGAGACATGAACCCACAGACGGCGAAAGCCGGACGTGGGGAAAACCCCAAGAACTCGTGTGCGATGTCCCCCTCGCCCACTACTTACCGGACGAAAGTCCGGCAAGTGGGATCCAAGGCCCCACAAGGTCCCCCCGGTTCACCGGGGTCGAACCGCACGGGATCCCCACCGATCCCGACGTCGCCGACGATCATGCCGGGTCTTGTCCGCTCGGCCGGATCGTTGACATGGCTGGCGAGAATCCGGTCGGGCGTGCGGGGTGGCCGATCGCGATCCCCACACGCGGCCGGCTGGTCGTGCCGGGTTTCCGTTCGGCCCACAGACCCGCAGCGTCGATATCGACGGCCGGAGCTGCGCGACTGTCGGGTTCATCGTGTCGCCCGCTGAGAGCGGCTGGACGGCGATAGCACTGTCGACGTAGGCATCTGGAGCGATGAACCCGATCACTTGACTCTCCGCGTTCGCGACGAAGTTCTACGGACGCTCACCCCCGAGCCGGTCCCCCATGGTCACTCGTTGGGCCAGTCGCTCCGTTGGAGTGGCATGACTGTGTGGATGTTGCCCGCTCGAGTCGGCGGGCTCTCTGGCGCGGGCTGTCGTCCCCGAAAGTCAGTTTGTGCGTGTGGGAGCGGCTCGTGAACATTGCGCATCACCGGCATCTGTCGCTCGGCCCGTGGAAGGGGGTGATCGAGTGGCGGGCGAATCGGTGGATGGGCACGTTCCCAACGTTGGATGCCGCCGTGGACTGGTTCTGGACGGGGCCGGACAACCCGGGGTGTGATGACGCGTCGTTCGAGCACCGGATCGTGGCGGATTCGACCGGACAGGCAGTGATGTGGCTGAGCCCGAACAACGAGGTGTTGTACAACCGGATGGCGTTCACCGACGAGGCACTCGCGTGCAGCGAGCGTCTGTTCCCGGAGTCCGATCCGGACGAGATCCGACGGTTGTGTTGGCTGCGGCAGGTGTTCCTCGCATTTCTTGACGAATGATTGCGTTTCCCGCTCCGGTTTGGACATCGTTCGGTGAACGGGAACCGCTGTCGAACGTCGCAAAGGTTTGGCAGGATGGGGTTGTTCGCGCGCTCCGCGCGAGAAGGAGGTGGCGGCGTCGGTGATCAGTTTCCGTGACATGATTGATCTGATCCCCGGAGTGAGTCAGGCCGATGTCGACGAGGTCGAGTGCTGGTTGGAGGAGCTCGAGGGTTCTGATGGCCCTGCGCCGACGCCAGCTGATCTTGATTGGCTGTGGGGTCGGATCGTTGAGCTTGCGGGTGGTTCCCTCGACGCCGAGCTCGAGCGTGAGGCGCGGTTGTTGCTCGGTGAGGTGGCCGAGTTCGGGGACTTCTTGTCGGAGTCCGAGGTCGATGATGCGGGTGCAGTTCCGGTTCGGCTTCGTGTGCATCTCCGGTCGTTGGGTCGTCATCCGCGCGGTGTGTGGGAGGCCGAGTTGTTGGCCTGCCAGTTCGAAAACGCCTGGGGCTCGTACGAGTCGTGGATGGAGATCGAGCCGGAGGCTGCTGGTCGCGAGTTCGCAGAACATCTCGATGTGCTCGCCGCCGAGTTGGCTGCGCTGGCCGGGTCGACTCGCAGAGTGCTCGTGAGGCGGATGGTGACGTCGACGTCCGCAGTCGTGGCGTTCCACCAGGGTGATGTCGATGGGGCGGTCAAGGCGTGTGAGTCCTACTTCGCGCTGGCCGCGCAGACCTTGCGAGAGTCCGGCCGATCGCCGTCGTTGCAGGAGTTGGTGGCGGTCACGTTTGCCGGTGTGCACGGGTACGCGGCGCGTGGTGACGCGGATGGTGTGGCGGAGGTGATGCGTCGTGTGCGTCGGTATGCCGAACCGGCCGGGGAGAACTTGCCGCCGCTGCTGATGGAGATCTGGTCCTCGGCGTTGCTCGATCTCGATCCGGCGTTCGCGCAGATGCTTGCCGAACAGGGGCTGCGAGATGTCCAGGAAGCGACCGGGCAGCGGTCGGATGACGCGATGCAAGCCGCCTTCTCACTGTTCCTGGCTGCTGTTGCCGCCAATGACGTGTCCGCTTCGAAACAGTTGTTGAACGAGTGGGCGCCGGTCGCGGTCGACGCGGGGTCTGGTCTCGGGGCCAGTCAGTGGATGGCGTTCTTGCAGTCCTCGGATGGTGGGGCACCCGGTGCGCAGCCGTAGCC